>JALOAQ010000026.1 GCA_023228725.1 Bacteroidales bacterium
AGAAATTTTCTCTTGATTCTCAATAATTTCATTTTGTGTCTTATTAATTTTTGTGTTTTTATTTGAAAAAGCTAAATCTTCGTTATTAAAATTCAAAAATTGCTCAAATTCATTCAAATTATAAATTTTTTCCGTGTTTTCAACAGTTTCTTCAATATCATTATAGCTTATATCAGGAGATTCCAAGTTTTTATTTTCGCTTTCATCTTCTTGATTATCAGCAATTAAATCTTCATTTTCAAAATCTAAATCTTGAATTTCAAGTTTTTCTTCAATATTTTCATTTTGATTTTCACTTACTTCAAGAATATCATCTTCATTTGTTTGATTTTGAGCTAAATTTTGTTCAGCAATTAACTTTTCGTTTTCTAAAATTTTATTTTCCCGATTTACAAAACTTTCAAAATCTTTTGAGTAAGCAATCAAATTATTTATTTGAGCTTGTGGAATAATAATTACTTTTTTATTTTTCAATAAATTATTTTGCTTTGCCAAAATTTTCTCTCCTGCAATAATAACTTCGTTTAATAAAAAATAATCTTTATTATCATAATATGCATAAATCTCCTCATTATATTCTTTAATTTCTTTTTCTAAAACAGAAATATCTTCATTTGGCTTATTAGAAACAATTTCTTCTAATTGCTCATTTACAGACTTTTGTTGCAGATTTATAATTTCCTCATTTATCTCATTTAATTGAGATTTTAAGTTTTGATTAAGCTTTTCTATTTCTAATAATATTTTTGCTTTATCATCATTATCTGAATCTGTAAACTTAGCTGTAAGAACATTAATCTCATCATTAATTTTTTCTGAATTTAAAATTAAATTATCAATATTTTTAGGACTTAGTTCAACAATAAGTTCAATTTCCTCAATTACCAATTCTTTTGTATTTATTGCATTAATTTCATTTACAAAATTTAAGGTTTCTTGTCTATTTCCGAAATTTTTATTAGGAACATACTTGGTTTTATCATTTAAAAATTCAAAAATATAATTCATGTTTAAAACAGATATTTCAATATTTTTATAAGCTTCTCCAAGCAAACTGATTATTTCTTTTTGCGAATTAGTTTCTTCTGCTATAATTTGCAAACTATCTGCTATTAATTTAAAATTTTCGGCTTTCTGAAAATAAGTTTTAGTCCTATTGTCGTTTAAATTAAATTTTTGAATATTTTTCGTATATAAAAAATAATCTGAATAAAACTCTTGAATTGATTTATTTAGATAAGCTATTGAATTTTGTAAATTTTCTTCAATAATCTCATTAGCTTGACTGATTAGCCGATTTTTTTCTTGATTATTATCTGAATTTTCTGAAACTACAAATAAAGTTTTAGCTTTTTCAAACTCATCAATAATTTGTTTTGATTGTTTAATCCTATTTTGATTATTTGACAACTTAGGTTTTAGCTCAGCAAAAATGTCTTGAATTTCCGGAATTTCTGAATTTATAAGGTTTTCAAGCTCCAAAATTTTATTTTCTACATCTTTGTCAATGTCATTTTTTATTAATTCCAAAAACCACAAATCTAAACTTTCCCTATTATTGAATAAAACTGCGAAATCAGAAATATCGTTTTCTAATTTATTAGAAATATTTATTAAATTCTGAATTTCATTGCTTTTATCATTAAATTTATCATCCTCATCTTTTGCACGTATTCCAACAAATTTATCATTATTATTTTTACTATTTAAGCTCTTAAAGTTTTTTGAATTTTCTCTTAATATATTTTTATTTTCATTTATTTTGATTTGAGTTCTATTTATATTATTTATTAAATTTTGTTTCTCGTCATAAGATTCTGAATTATCAAACTTTGCTTCAAATAATGCAATTTGGTTTTTTAAAGAATCAATTTCAACCAAAGTTTCACCAAAAATTTTTGTTTCTTCGGATATAAAATTGGAATAATTAGATTTATAATTTTCAATATCAATAAAAATTTCATTTTCTATATCTACAAGTTCTTCTCCATATAAAATAGCATCATAATCAACAATTGGTGAATATAGACTCAAATCATTTTTAATTTCATTTTGCACTTCTGCCAAGTCTTTAAGATTGGTTTGTGTTTTATGTGCTTTAAGTGTTTCTATATCATTATTAGATTTTGTCAAATTCAAATTTCTATCTAAAAACAGATTATTTTCTATCTCTTCTGTCAAAACTTTTGTTTCTTCAATTTTCGTATTAATCTCTACTATATCAATTTTTGAAAACTCAATTTGAATTTGATTTTCTTTGATTTTATCAATAATATCAATTTTTTGGTTTTCATAAGTTTTAATATCATAAATATATTTTTCTCTTAATTCAAACTCGGTTTCCTGTTTAGTTATTTCAATTTTTCCAAAAATTAAAGAATTTAATTTCTCAATTTCTGAAAAAAGCGGTTTGTTCAAATTATTGAATTTTTCAATCTTATTATTTTCAGAATCTGCCTCTTTATTTAAGTCATCTATATATTTTAGCAAAGGAAAAGTTAAATCAATTTTATTAATTTCCGCTTGGGTTAAATTAACAGATTTTTCCAAACTTTTTTCGCTTCTTGGTGTTTTGTCCAAGACTTTTAGTTCAGTTAAATAATAATTCATTAAGCCTTCCGTTCTAAGCGAAAAATCGTAAAAATATTTAGCAATATCGTTTAACTGAATTGCTTGATTAGTTAAACTATTTATTTGGCTTTGTAAATCTCTTATTTTCAACTCATTAGTTTGCTTATTTTCATTTTTAAGTTTTGAAATTTCTGAATTTAGTTTTTTTATTTCGCTTACTTTTTCGTTGGACAATTTATTTGCTGCAGCAGCATATTTTTTACTTTCAGTAATTTCATCTGAAATTTCATTTAGCTTTTCATACATTTCCTGAATTGCTAAATCTACATCAGCTTCTACAATTTTAATATCTTGTGGTTTTACATCTTTTTCGTGAATTGTATCCTTCAATTTAGCTCTATTTTCTTGCCTTTGATTTAATTCGTTAATAGCTAAATTGCTAACACTTGGATTAGCACTTAAATAAACATCATTTATGTCATTCATTATCCGTCTTTCAGGATTATTAACAACCAAAATTCTATAAACTCCGCATTCATTTGCTTTGCTTTCACGTGTAGAAGTAAAAAAGGCAGATTCACCAAATCTATCAAGGGCATACATTATATCATCAAAAGGCGAATTTATTGGAAAGTCTAAATTTACCGGAATCGACCATTTATTATTTTCACTATCCCAATTTGTTTTAAAAATATCATATCCCCCCATGCTATTATGCCCTTTTGACGAAAAAAACAATGTTTTTCCATCCTCAGTCAAAAAAGGATATGCTTCATCATATTCAGTGTTAATAATTTCGGGAAGTTTTTGTGCAGTTGTCCAAGTTCCATTAATTTTTCGTGAAATATATAAATCCAAGCTATTTTTACGAGAATCTCCATAAGACGAAAAAAACAAAACATTATGCTTGTCGGAAATATACATTAAGTCGGTTTCTAAAATTTTCCTATCAGCTTTTGTCCTAAATTCATCAGTTTTAACAATGATATTTCCACCAAAATCATTCAAATTATATGAATAATGAAAATTATTTTTTGAAACTTTTTTAAGATTAATTAATTTTAATTCATAGGCATATTTCACAAGTTCTTTTCCATTATTAGCCATATTTATGTATTGTTCAACTTCAAAATTTACAATATCTTTATTTTTGGCATTTTTCTTATAAATATTGTAATAATTCAAAGCTTTATCAAATTCGTACATAAAATGATAAGATAAACCTATATAAAAATTTGCTTGATTTATACCTTTGTTCGCAGAATATTCAAGAAACTTCAAACTAGATTTTGGTTCTATTGCCAATTTCACTAAACAAGCACCATAATAATAATTAAAAATTGCTTCTGTTGGATAAAGACTGACAAGTTGGGAAAACCCTTGATTAGCAGCAAGATAGTCTTCTTCAAAAAAATAATCATAAGATTTTGAATAAAGTTCTTGCTCATCAACTGTTAATTTAATTTTTGGTTTTAACTGTCCAAAACAAAACAAAACATGCAAAAGCAAAATAATGCCAAGAAATATATGCTTACAAATTTTCAAATTATTTTTTTCATTAATTTATAATTTCAATATATAGCAAAATTAACAATTTTTTGTAAAATTTATTAGAATAAACAGCATAAAGGTATAAAAACAAAATTATTTATGTTTTTATAAACCAATTTTCACTTAAACACTTGTTTCCTTTTCATCAATTTCTACTTCTTGAAGTTGAGAAATTAAAAGAATATTAAGAATTTATTATTTTTCGGCACTTTTTTTGTAATCTTTTTTATTATCTTCGTAAAAAATTAATAATATGAAAAAGATTTTGTTTTTATTTTCGTTAGTAATTATGATTACAGGTGTTTCGGCACAAGATATGAAGTCATATAAACCAATGTCGAAGTTTTGTTATAAAATTTACACAAAACGCATATCTAAACCTAAAAAAACAGAAGAAAAAAGACGCAAAAAAGCTGTGCGGCTATTAAAATGGAAACATATTTCTTCAAATCAATTATATAAAGCATCATTAATAATTACAGACGATGACCAAAGATTAGTTTATGTAAAAGAAGCTTATCCAAAAATTACTGATAAGTCAAACGCTTTGTTGCTTACAAACGCTTTTGAAAAATATTTACATGTGGAATTATTATGGGAGTATATTGAAAAAAGTAATGAAAAACTTGGAATTGCCCCTATGGACTTAGAATCTTATACGCAATATCTAAGTTTAAAAGATAAGAAAAAAGATAAACAAAGAGACGAAGTAGTAAAACCCAAAGATAAGCCAAAAGAAAAAACAGAAGAAACTAAAACAGAAGAAACTAAAACTCCTGACTTAGTAGAAAAAGCAAAACAGCCAGCAAAAACTGATAATAAAGAAGAGGTAAAAACCCCAGTAACAAGTCCAACAAATTCTATAACTTATCCAAAAACAGAGGGTTACGCAGGAAATACGGGTTGCGAATCTTGTTTAAATGATAATCAGTTTACAGCATTTAAAAATGCCTTATCAAAATTTGATACAGACGAAGAAAAAACAAAACTTTGCTTGGAATATGTTTATACATATTGTTTTTCTACTGCCCAAATTATGCAATTAGGCGAATTAATTAAAACCGAAAGTATGAGATTTGTATTTTTTAAAGCTGCTTATGAGAAAGTTTATGATAGAGATAACTATTTACATGTTAAGCAATTACTAATAAATCAATCTTATATCAATGGAATTAATGAAATTTATATTGTTCCAAAAGTTGAAAAACCTTATGCTGAGGGCATCCCTAGTCCATGTGTGCTAAGCAATAATGATTACGAACAAATCAAAACTAATATCAGAAGAGAATTAAGTACAAGGCAAAAACTTGAAACTGCAAAAAATTTAATAGCTCAATACAAATGTATATCTTCTCAACAAGTAAAATCAATGCTAAATTTATTTTCTCTTGAAACTGATAAGTTAGATTTTGCAAAATTTGCATATAAATATTGCAATGACAAGAATAATTATTCTGTTGTTTCAAGTTTTTTTACTTCATTAAGCTCTAAAAACGAACTGAATGAGTATGTGAAAAAATATAAAGAATAAAAAAACTACTAAAGCTTTTCGTTTTATTTAAAATTTGTAAAAACCACTTTTTTTACTAAATTTGATAAAAATATTTTTTTATGAGAAATTTAGTAGTTTTATCAGGTGCAGGCATAAGCAAAGAGAGTGGAATTCCAACTTTTAGGGATAATGATGGTTTGTGGAAAAAATACAGATTTGAAGAATTAGCAAGTCCTGAAGCTTGGCATAGAAATCCTGAACTTGTTTTAGATTTTTATAATTTTAGGCGTAAAATAGTTATAGAATCTCAACCCAACAAAGCACATTTAAGATTAAAAGATTTAGAAAAAGACTTTTTTGTAAAAATCATAACTCAAAATGTTGATAATTTGCATGAGAGAGCCGGTTCTACAAATATTTTACATTTACATGGTGAAATTTGTAAAGCAAGAAGTACAAAAAACGAAAATATTGTTGTGAATATTGAAGGAGCAGAATTAAATCTTGGAGATTTATGCCCTTTAAGTTCTCAACTTAGACCTCATATAGTTTGGTTTGGAGAATCAGTTCCAAATTTTTCTGAAGCAGTAGAAATTGTAAAAACTGCCGACATTTTTCTCGTAATTGGCACAGGTTTAAAAGTTTATCCTGCGGCAGGACTTATAAATTATTTACCAAAACAATCACAAAAATTTTTAATTGACCCAAGTGATGATTTTTATGGCGTTAAAAATTTTAAACATATTCAAAAAACGGCTGTCAATGGTATAGACGAGTTTGTTAAAGAAGTATTGAAGTAAAAACCAAATTTATTTTCATTCAGATATTTTCTGTTTTTTTTTAATTTTCTAATAAGAAAACAAATTTGTATTTTTAAGCCCAAAATAATATTATTTAATTTCAAATAGATTTTAAAATAAATTGGCTCGAATTATCACATTTACAACGGATTGGTCTAATAGCGATTATTATATTGGCGCAGTAAAAGCAGCCATACTTTCTAAATGTAGTGATGTTAATTTTATTGATATAAGTCATAATATTGAACATTTTTCAATTTATCAAGCTGCTTTTGTTTTAAAATCTGTTTACAAAAATTTCCCACAAGCTACTATTCACATTATTGGAGTTGACAGCGAACCCGACAAAGACGGCTATATATTAGTTGCAAAATATGATTCTCAATATTTTATAAGTTCAAATAATGCTTGTACAGGTTTTATTTTTGAAAAAGAACCTGAGATTGCCGTTTTAGTAAATACAGGTTTTGCTTTTGAAGGAGCTTCATTTATAGACTTAAATATATTTTCTCAAATAGCAGCTTATATTGCCAAAGGAGGTGATATAACTAAGTTAGGAGAAAGTATAACTGAGGTTAAGCGTAAACTTAGTATTAATTGTCAAATAGAACCTGATTTTATAAATGGAGAAGTTATTTATATTGATTCTTATCAAAACGCAATTACTAATATTAGCCGTGAAATTTTCGACCAATACATTGGTAATCAAGACTTTGAAATATTAATAAATACAAACAGAATTAAAGTTTCAGAAATTAAAATGTCATATAAAGAAGTTGAGAGCGGAGAAATTGTCTGTATTTTTAATTCCTTAGGTTTGTTAGAAATAGCAATACGCGAAGGCAAGGCAGCTCAACTTTTAAACTTGGGGATTAGGTCGGAAATTAGAGTAAAGTATTAAAGCAGATAATTCTATAAAAATCAATCTCATAATTTTGTGTTTTTAGTAATTTTTCTTATTTTCACAAACTCAAAAATATTGACAATTTAATTATTTAAACATTATGAAGAAATTTTTGGTTTTTTGTTTTATTTCATTTTTCAGTTTTAATTTATTTTCTCAAGACGAAACTCGTTTACTTCGTTTTCCAAGTATTCATGATAATAAAATCGTGTTTAGCTATGCAGGTGATTTATTTTTAGTTTCTGACCAAGGTGGTTTAGCCAGGCGCTTAACTTCTCATGATGGTTTAGAAATTTTTCCTCGCTTTTCGCCTGACGGAAAACATATTGCTTTTACAGCTCAATACGATGGAAATTCAGAAGTTTATATAATGCCTGCCGAAGGCGGAATTCCTAAAAGAATTACTTATACTGCTTGTTTAAATCGTGATGATATTTCAGATAGAATGGGTCCCAATAATATTGTAATGGCTTGGACAAATGACAGCAAAAATGTGGTTTATAGAACTCGTGGTAAATCTTTTAACGATTTTAAAGGTCAACTTTTTCTTGCACCAATTGATGGAGGAATGAGCGAACAACTTCCTTTATCTTATGCTTCGTGGTGTTCTTACTCATCAGATGGCAACGAATTGGCTTTAAATCAAGTTTTTAGAGAATTTAGAACATGGAAATATTATAAAGGTGGAATGGCTGACGATATTTGGATTTTTGATTTTAAAACTAAGAAAATTGAAAATATCACAAATAACCCGGCGCAAGATATTTTTCCTATGTGGCATAAAAACAAAATTTATTTTATTTCGGATAGAGATAGAACAATGAATTTATTTGTTTATGATTTGAATAATAAAGAAATTGAAAAATTAACAAATTTTACAGATTTTGATATTAAATTTCCGAGCTTAGGACAAGATCATATTGTTTTTGAAAATGCGGGATATATTTATAAATTTAACTTAAATGATAATAAATTAACTAAGTTAAAAATTTTAATTCAAGAAGATTTTGCTAATAGCAGAAACACAATTAAAGATGTTTCTAAATCTGCAACAAATGTACATATATCACCCGATGCAAGTCGTTTAATTCTTTCGGCAAGGGGCGATATTTTTTCTATTCCTGCAAAAGATGGAATAAGTAAAAATTTAACTCAAAGTTCTGATGCCCACGATAGAAATCCTGTTTGGTCGCCTGACGGAAAATATATTGCTTATCTTTCAGATAAATCAGGGGAATATCAAATTTATATTCAAGAACCTGATAAAGCAAACAGCGAAAAACAACTTACAAATTTTGAAAAAGGATACATTTATAAATTAGTTTGGTCGCCAGATAGCAAAAATTTATTATGGAATACAAAATCATTAGAACTAAATTCTATAAATATTGAAACCAAAACAATTACAAAAATACACAAATCTATTGCAAGAGAAATTTATGATTATACTTGGTCGCCAGACAATAATTGGGTGGCTTTTTCTGATGAAGACGAAAACCGAGTTTTACAAATTTATTTACACAATATAAAAGATAAAAAAGAATATAAAGTTACATCTCAGTGGTACAATTCTTATTCGCCACATTTTAGCCATGATGGAAAATATTTATTCTTTGTTTCTAATCGTGATTTTAATCCTATTTATTCAGCTGTGGAATGGAATATTGCTTATCAAGATATGAGTAGGATTTATTTTTTAACTTTAAGTTCAGAAACTAAATCTCCTTTTGCAAATGAAAATATCGAAGTTTTTGGAAAAGATACTACAAAACAAAAAGAAAAAGATTTTAAAATTGATATAAAAAACATAGAAAATAGAATAGCTGTACTACCAATGCCTGCAGGCAATTTTAGAAACTTGAACTATGTAAATGGAAAACTTTATTTTGTTGAAAGCCGTAGAGGTCAAACTTCGCAATTAAAATTTTATGACTTAAATGATAAAAAAGAGCAAGATTTAGGTAATTTTTGGAATTATCAAATTTCAGCAGACAGAAAAAACATTTTAATTAATTCAAATAATTCATGGTATATCAGCAGTTTACCAACAAGCCCTATTAGTTTAAAAGATGCGGTAGAATTTTCAAATTTAAAAATAAATATTGATTTAAAATCAGAATGGCGACAAATTTATTACGAGGCTTGGAGGCAAATGCGTGATTTTTTATATGACCCAAATTTACATAAAATAGATTGGGAAAAACAAAGAGACAAGTATGCAGAACTATTGCCTTATGTTAATTCAAGAAATGATTTGAATTATATTATTGGCGAATTAATCGGAGAATTAAATGTTGGTCATGCTTATGTTGGAGGTGGAGATAGAAAAGAAATTCAAAAAATAAAAACAGGTTTATTAGGTGCAGAATTAGAAAAAGATAAATCTGGATATTTTAAAATTTCAAAAATTTATCAAGGCGAAAACTGGAGGAATAATTTAACATCGCCTTTAACAGGAATTGGTTTAGATATTAATGAAAACGATTATATTACAGCCATAAACGGACAAGATTTAAAAGAAATTGCAAATATTTATTCAGTTTTAATAGACCAAGCCGACAAAATGATTGAAATTGAAGTAAGTTCTAATTCAACTGGGAAAAATGCTAAGAAATATTTTATTAAACCTATTGCAGACGAGGCTGATTTAATTTATTTTAACTGGGTTAGAGAAAACATAAGAAAAGTAAATGAAGCAACAGATGGCAAAGTAGGATATATTCACGTGCCTGATATGTCGCTTTCAGGTTTAAATGAATTTGTAAAATATTATTATCCACAATTATCAAAACAAGCTTTAATAATTGACGACAGAGGAAATGGAGGTGGAAATGTTAGTCCTATGCTGATAGAAAGATTAAGAAGAGAACTTTCAATTATGGCAATGCAACGTGATGTGCCACTTACAAATACAAAACCTGGGGGAATGTTATTTGGTCCAAAAGTTTTATTATTAGACAATTATTCTGCTTCTGACGGAGATTTATTTCCATATCAATTTAAAAAACATAAACTTGGAATAACAGTTGGGCAACGCTCTTGGGGTGGTGTTGTAGGAATTAGAGGAAGCTTGCCATTTATTGACGGAGCAACACTTTCAAAACCTGAATTTGCACATTTTGACGAAACTGGTTGGATAATTGAAGGCTATGGCGTTGACCCTGACGTAGTTGTTGAAAACGACCCATATCAAGAGTTTTTAGGAAAGGATTTACAATTAAACGAAGCAATAAAAATAATTCTTCAAGAAATTGAAAAGTTTGGAAAAACAAAACCAGAAATGCCAGAATTTTTAGATAAATCTAAATAAAACTCATTAAATATATTATAAAATGAAAAGATTATTGCTAATTAATATTTTAATTTTCTTTTCATTTTTTATATATTCTCAAAAAACAAGTTTTATAGAACTTAAGCCAATGATAGGAAGATTTATTCCTCATCATAAAATAATGGATGACTTAATTAAAGATGATAGTTTTGGTTTTGAAATTAATTATTTAAGCAAAAATAATAGTAAAAACTACTACAATCAAAAATATAATTTTCCATTTAGAGGTTTTGGTTTGAGTTATTTGAATTTAGGGAATAATGAAGTTTTTGGTTATTCTTTTTCAGCTTATGGACTTATGGAGTTTAATTTAGTAAAAAGTTCGAAATTTGAATTTAATATTAGGTCTGCTTCAGGTTTATCTTATTTAACGAAAAAATATAATAAGCAAACAAATCCCCATAATATAGCTATTGGAACAAACATAAATTATTATTTTAATTTAGGCTTTAACACATCATACCAAATTGGAAAAAAATCTTCGTTAAGGCTTTTTGGTGAATTTGTTCACAATTCAAATGCTTCTTTCAGAAAACCAAATTTAGGGATTAATCAAATTTTTTTATCCCTATCCTACAGTCATTTAATTCACGAAAATTTAGATTTTAAACATTCAGAATATTCACGAGATAAACTAAGTCCACATGAAATTTATGCTTTTATAAGTTTAAGTACATCTGATGAATATAGTAAATCTCCTGAAAGCAGAGGAGGAGGTTTTTTATGTAGCTCCCAATCACTTGCTTATAATTATCAATATTCAAATATTGGAAAATTTGGAATTTCCCACGATATTTTTTACAATGCCAATTTACACTACTATTATGATAATATTAAAGATACTTTAATAATGCACAGAGAAAGTTTTGGCGAAGTTTTAAAATATGGTTTAAGTTTTGGACATCAACTGATTTACAACAGATTAGAGCTTACCACTTTTGCAGGTTTTTATTATTATCATCAAGCAAGAAAAGCCGATAAATTTTACACAAGAATTGGTGGCAGATATTATTTATCTGATTATATTTTTATAAATTTAACCCTTAGGGCTTTTGGATTTAAGGCTCACTTTTTAGAATCCGGAATCGGATTTAGTTATAGAAAAAAACTTAATAAATAAAAAACTTATTCTTGATTGGCTTCTTTTAATCTTTCTGCATTTTCTGCCAAGATAAGCTGGTCTATAAGCTCTTCAATATCTCCAAGCATAAAATTTTGCAAATTATACATAGTATAATTAATTCTATGGTCTGTAATACGCCCTTGCGGGAAATTATATGTTCTAATTTTAGCAGAACGGTCGCCTGTAGAGACCATAGTTTTTCGTTTTCTAGAAATTTCGTCAAGATATTTTTGGTGTTCTAAATTATATAAACGAGTTCTAAGCTCTTTCATTGCAACATCAAGATTTTTTAGTTTTGATTTTTCGTCTTGACAAGTAACCACAATTCCGCTTGGAATATGTGTTAAACGAATTGCTGAATAGGTTGTATTAACCGACTGTCCACCTGGACCTGAGGAACAAAACTCATCTCTTCTAATATCGGCAGGATTTAATTTAATGTCCACCTCATCGGCTTCGGGTAAAACTGCTATAGAAGCAGCAGAAGTGTGAACACGCCCTTGAGTTTCTGTTTGTGGCACACGCTGTACACGATGCACTCCAGATTCATATTTCATAATTCCATAAACACCGTTACCTGTGATACTTATAACTATTTCTTTATATCCTCCAACAGTGCCTTCAGTAAAAGATGTAACTTCAGTTTTCCAATTTTTTGATTCTGCATATTTTACATACATGCGCATAAGTTCACCTGCAAACAAACTTGCTTCATCGCCTCCAGTTCCGGCACGTATTTCAAGAATTGCATTCTTTTCGTCTTCAGGATCTTTTGGAATTAGTAGTAATTTTATTTTTTCTTCTAAAGGCTCAAGTTTTGGTTGCAAATCATCAAGTTCCATTTTAGCCATCTCACGCATTTCAGAATCTTTTTCTTCGGATAAAATACTTTTAGCATCTTCAATATTAGAAATTATCAAAACATATTCATCATAAGCTTCAATAATAGGTTGAAGATCTTTATATTCCTTATTCAGCTTGATGTATTTGTCCATATCTGACATTACAGTAGAATCTGTAAGTAAATTTCCTACTTCTATAAAACGTTTTTTTACATCACTAAGTTTATCTAAAATTAAATCCTTTGCCATAAATTTTTATTAATATATAAATTCGCCTTTATCAGACTTTATTGTAAGTTTTTTTACTTCACTTTTTTCTACTCTACCAATTATTTTTGCTTTAATATTAAAGCTTTCGCTAATTTTTATTACATTATCAGCTATATTTTCGGGTAAATATAATTCCATTCTATGCCCCATATTGAAAACTTTATACATTTCTTTCCAATCTGTATTGCTTTGTTCTTGAATCATTTGAAATAAGGGCGGAATTTCAAACATATTATCTTTAATAATATGCAAATTTTCCACAAAATTTAAAATCTTAGTTTGAGCTCCTCCGCTACAATGAATAATTCCATGAATTTGGTTTCTATAATGTTTCAAAATTTCTTTAATTACAGGAGCATAAGTACGAGTTGGAGAAAGAAGCATTTTTCCAATATCAGAATATGGTTTTTCTAAACTTTCTGTTAATTTTTTCTTGCCCGAATAAACTAAATCTGGCGGAAGTGCATTATCGTAACTTTCAGGATATTTTTCTGCCAAATAGTTTGCAAACACATCATGACGAGCAGAAGTTAAGCCATTGCTTCCCATTCCACCATTATAAAAATCTTCATAACTTGCTTGTCCTGTTGAAGAAAGTCCAACAATAAGGTCTCCTGCTTGAATATTTTCATTTGTGATTACATCTTTTCTTGGCATTCGGCAAGTAACAGTAGAGTCAACAATTATTGTTCTAACTAAATCTCCTAGATCAGCAGTTTCGCCACCAGTTAGTACAAGATTAACTCCATGTTTTTCCATAGTATCACAAAACTCTTGAGTCCCGTTTATAATTGCAGAAATTACTTCGCCAGGGATCAAATTTTTATTTCTTCCTATAGTAGAAGAAAGTAAAATATCATCTGTAGCCCCAACACAAAGCAAATCATCAATATTCATAACAATTGCATCAATTGCTATACCTTTCCACACCGACAAATCTCCTGTTTCTTTCCAATACATATAAGCCAAAGAAGATTTTGTTCCTGCTCCATCGGCATGCATAATATTACAATATTTTTCATCACCAGCTAAAATATCAGGAATTATTTTACAAAATGCTTTTGGATATAAACCTTTATCAATTTTACTAATTGCATTATGAACATCTTCTTTAGAGGCAGACACGCCACGCAAATTATATCTGGAATTATCTGTCATTTTAAAATTTTTGCAAAAATAATTAAAATTCTGCATATTTAAGTGTAGAAATCAGTTTTTTACAAATCTTAATTCAGGATTTTTTTTAATTATAGCTTGATAAAAAATTTCTTCAATAATAGTTCTTGTATTTAATTTCAAAATTTTCCAATTTTCTGCATCTTTATAAACACGGTTTGAATTAAATACATAAACAAAATCATAATGCGGATCTGCCCAAACCATAGTACCTGTATAACCACTATGTCCGTAAGCCAAATTTGAGGCAGAACCAGAGCCTAAACCTTTTGTAGTATCGCCAGGCACTGGTTTATCCCAAGCTAAGCCCCTCCTATTTTTAGTTGAATCAAATTGATATTTTGTAAATAAATCTATAGTTTCAGGATTTATAAATTTATAATTTCCATAATTTCCATTTTGAACAAAGATCTGCATAATTTTAGCCACATCATTTGCGGAGGCAAATAAACCAGCATGCCCAGAAATTCCACCAAGCATGGTAGCGCCTTGATCGTGAACATAGCCATGAATTTGTTCTTTTCGAAAAACATTATCTTCTTCTGTAGGTGCAATCTGATTTTTAGAAAATTTTTCTAAAGGTAAATACCTCATAGTCCATGCTCCAATCTGGGAATAAAATTCTTCATACAAATATTCGTCTATAGTTTTTTTTGTTAAATTTTTAATCATTTCAGGAAAAAGATAAAAGCCCATATCAGAATACACATATCTACCATAATTATTATGAGGCGAATTAATAATTTCTTGAAAAATAGTGTCGCGGTAGGAATCTAAAATATAAAAGCCTTCACAAACTCTTGAATTATAATTTTCCTTTTGTCTATTTGAATAAATTAAATTTTTAACACTATCGTTTTTAATTGTTTTTTTAAAAAATGCCTCCCAAGATTTAAAACCTGCTCTATGGGTTAAAATATCAAAAATTTTAAATTCAGATTTTTTTGTATTTTTCAAAACAGGGACATATTTAGATAAATTATCATTTAAAGCGAATTGTTTTTCGTCATAAAGTTTCATTAAAGCTGGAGCAGAACCAAGGACTTTTGTTACCGAAGCCAAGTCGTATAAATCAAAATCATCCACTTTTATTTTATTTGAATAATCATGATAGCCAAAAGATTTTATATAAAAAACTATTCCATTTCTTGCTGCTACAATTTGTCCACCAGGAAAAGCTTTGGCTTGAATAGCTTCATTCATCATAGAATCAACTTTATAAAGCATTTCCGAATCCACTCCTGCTTCTTCTGGAATAGAAGTATATTTTAATCGTATTTTTTCTGTATCAAAACCCGAATTTACTAAAAACCTTGAATCAGCACTTACAGGTAATCGTCCTAAAGCTGGAATTCCACCAAAAATTAATTGAGCCGACAAATCATTAGTCAATTTCCAATCATTATATGAAACAATAATTGCTGAACACTTTTCAGCGTTTTTAAAATAAGCCAAAGCATAAGGATTAGCAAATAAATTTAAAATCACATTATTTTCTTCACAAATTTCATCAATAAACTCAATAGTTTTAGCAGAAATTCCAAATTTTTTAGATGCTAAAGAGTTTGTATTATGAACTCCGAGAATAATTAGGTTGTAATTTTTAAGTTTTGATTTAAAATTTTGAATATTACCTTTTTTTATTTCGCTTTCAAAATTAAATTCATCAACTAGGGCATAATATTTCAAGCGATTTTGAAAACTACTCATATTGTTAGAACCAAAACTTATGCTTGCAATTTTCAAACTATCTAATCTTTGCAAGGGAATTATAGAGTCTTGATTTAAAACCACGCTTAATGAATTTTCAATTAACTTTTGTTTCAACCACAAAGCCTCTGTATTATTCAAATCTGAATATAAGTTTTCCAATGAAATTTCTTGGTATTTATCCAATCCTGCCCAATATTTAGCCATCAACACTTTTTTGCATTTATTATCAATTTCTTCTTGCGAAATTTCTCCATTTTCTATTGCTTGTTTTATTTTTTCTATAACCAAAGGCAGTTCGTTAGGAAAAACTAAAATATCATTTCCAGCAAGTAAAGCTTTCACATCAGCTTCTCCAGCTTTAAAATGATTGGTAATTCCACCCATATTAAGAGCATCTGTAAAAACCAAACCTTTAAAACCCATGTCGTTTTTTAAAACACCGTTTATTGTTTTAGCCGACAAAGAACTTGGCAAATTTTTAGCAGAATCAATTGCAGGCACAAATAAATGTGAGACCATTACAGAAGAAATACCTCTATCAATTAAATATTGAAATGGATACAACTCCAAACTGTCCAATCTTTGAAAATTGTGTTTTATCACAGGTAAAGATTTATGAGAATCTACATTAGTATCGCCATGTCCAGGAAAATGTTTTGCACAAGCAAGAACACCATTATCCTGCAATCCTTTCATATAATAATATGATTTTAAACTCACATTATATTTATCTTCACCAAAAGCTCTATCGTTAATTACAGGATTTAAAGGATTATTATTTATATCGCAAACCGGCGAAAAACTAACATTCACTCCTAGTCTTTTTAGCTGACGAGCAAATTCTGCTCCCATTTCATAAATTAACTCATTATCTTGAATTGCACCCAACATCATTTGTCGAGGATAAAGCACAGTTGAGTCCAACCTCATGCTTAGCGACCACTCAGCATCCATTGAAATTAAAAGAGGTACTTTTGATTTTTCTTGATACTTATTCAACAATAAAGCTTGTCTATATGGACCACCTTGCATAAAAATTAAACCACCGATTTTATAATTTTCTATTAAATTTAAAATATTGTCTTCATGAGCTTTTCCAAGATTTGAATATGCTGGAAACATAAGCAGTTGAGCAATTTTCTCATCAGCTGTCAAAGTATTAAAAACAGAATCGACCCAAGCATTATTTTCGCTTAAAAACTGCGGATCTTTTACTGTTTTTTTAATAACAAATTCTTTAGGTTTATAATTAAACGAGCTATTAATCAAGCAAAGTATAGAAGTTAAAAAAACTATAAAAGGCAATTTCCACATAATTTAATATTTTTTTTGCAATATGCTAATTATTAAACGAAATAAAAGATGAAAATATTTTGTTTTTTAACAATGCTAAGTTAATTTTAAAACATTATCTTAGCCTTTAAAATATTTTTAAAAATAAAAATGAAAAAACACATATATATTTTTGTTGCTTTCTTAGTTTTAAGCTTTTGCTTTTACTCTTGTGACACAGACAAAAACCGCTGTATGAAATCCACAGGGGAAATTAAATCAGAAAAGTTTAATTTAGAATCTTTTTCTAAAGTACAAATTAAAAGCGACTTTGACATTACTCTTATTAGTGGCGATGAGTATTCTCTAATTATAAATTGTGGAGAAAATTTAATCCCTTATATAAATCGGGAAATTAAAGGAAATGAATTGATTTTAGAAAATAAAAACACTTGCGAGTGGCTTAGAAAAAGGGAGAAACCTAAATTAACAATTACATGTCCTAACTTAAAAGAAATTACGATTTATGAAACTTGCGATTTAAAAAGCTTAGATAGCTTATATTTCACAACACTTTCTATTCAAAATTGGGCAGGAATATTTACTACTGACATGATTTTAAGTGGAGATAGTTTATTTTTCCGCAGTCATGCTTCAACAGGCGATTATAAATTAGAAGGCAGATGCAATTACGCATATATATACAATGTTGGGAATGGATATTTAAAAGCAAGAAAATTATTTTGCAATTATATTCATGCAGTTCATAAATCTTTAGGGGACAGCGAAGTAAATCCAAGCAAAAGACTGTTTATAGAAGAAATAAAATACGGTAAACTATATTCTTTTGGAACAGAATGTCCTGAAATCATTAGCGATGCAGATGAAGGTTGGGAAAAGTTGTTTGAAAATATAGGATGTGGGGGGAGTTAAAAGTTGAAAAGTGCTTAGCATTTAGTTGTTAGTGGGCGAAATGCGAGAAGCACTTTTGACTTTACAGACTTTCGACTTCCATTTTTCAACAAATTTTTCAATTAAAAAGTTCGACTTTTAAAACTCGAACCGATTTGAGGAGAAAAAACGAAACTTTTTTTAAGAAATTACGTAAAATTTAAGATGGGGTTGTTGTTTTTGCGAAAAAGTGGGGGTTTTGGCGGGATTTTTGTTGCAAAGCAAAACAAAAATCATGACAAAACAGGCGGGAATAGACGTTTTAATTTTAAAAAAACGTAAAAGCATAAAATTCAGCTGATTTTATTAATTAAAAAGTCCGAGTTTTAAAAGTCGAACCGATTTGAGGAGAAAAAACGAAACTTTTTTTAAGAATTTACGTGGAATTTTTAATGGGTTGTTGGTTTTGCGAAAAAGTGGGGGTTTTGGCGGGATTTTTGTTGCAAAGCAAAACAAAAATCATGACAAAACAGACGGAAAATACAACCCCAGCTCACGACCGATAATTATCGGTCATTTCGAGCGAAGCTCTGCTTCGCGAGAAATCTCCCCTGCACACAGCAACGCCAATAAAAACTTTTCCCTTCGAGTTTTGAGCGAAGCGAAAAACGAGAAGCCATAATTAGTGAAAATTCGTGTAATTCGTGGTTGTCATCTTCGAGCATTGAGCGAAGCGAAATGCGAAGAAGCACTTTCGACTCCCCAAACGCGTCAGCCCCTTTCGACTTTATAGACTTTCGACTTTACAGACTTTCGACTTTACAGACTTTCGACTTTATAGACTTTCGACTTTACAGACTTTCGACTTACATTTATCTTATCAGCATTATATGCCCTTTTTTTGTTTGAATTTCTCCATTTATCATTTCTGCTTCAATAAAGTAAGAATAGTTATCTATACTTTGTAATTTTCCTTTATAATATCCGTCCCAGCCTTTGTTTATGTCATCGGTATAAAAAACTTCTTCGCCCCATCTATTGTAAATTCTAAATTGTAATAATTTTTTAATTCCATAACCTTTAGCATAAATAACAGAATTTTGGTTAGCAGATTCAGGCGTAAAGGCATCAGGCACATCTAAAGTATATTTTTCTATAACATAAATATCTAATAAGTAATGATATCTAAAACAGCCTGTACTATCTTCTACTGTTAATTTATACCTGGTATCTTCAAGAGGATAAAAATCTGGTTCTGGGCAATTTACGCAAGACAAATTTGTTGTAGGTGTCCAAGAATAAATTAAATTATCCTGAGAAGCTTCTAAAACAATTCTTGTTGTATCTCCAATAATAATAGAATCAATAAAAGGAATAAAACTCACTTCAAAATCTTGAATTACAGATATTTTAACTGAATCTTTACTAAGGCAATCATGAGCATTTCTAAGTTCTAAATAATATATAATATCTTCATCTGGCTTAACATTTGGCGATTGAGAATTTATATCTGAAATATTTATATCAGGAGACCATAAATAACTTGTACCCCCTTCAGAAAATAATTTTATTTCATCACCTTTACAAATAACTGTATCGTTTAATATTTTGATTACAGGCAAAGCATAAACATCAATACTTTTTTTAATTGTATCAAGACAACCATGAATATCCTCAACTACTAAAGTAATTTCAGAGCTAGTATCGTAGTCTTGATTATTTACAAAATTATAAACTTCAACATTTAAGCCTGAGCCAATTGGATTATCATCAACAAACCAATATCTAAAATCATCATAAGTAGAATTATTAACCAATTTTGCCTCAAAGGGCGAACAAAGTCCTCCAATTATATCATTATCTTCCAAATCTGTAAAAAAGAAATCTGCAAAAACATCAAAAATATAAATATTATAAACAAAACTTACTTCGCAGGCATCGGAAGTCATTAATAAATTAACAGGATAAAAACCGCTTAGTGCTAACATTGAATACGAATGAGTGAAAGATTCTTCGGTATAAGAATCGCCACCACCAACAACCCACACAAATGTTTCCACATTTTCTTGTTCAGTAATAGCAAATTCAATTTCTTGTCCCACACAGGCTATAGTATCACTAATACTCACTTTAGCATAAGGTCCGTCAATAGTTATTGGCAGAGAATAAGAATCTGTACAACCTGCAGGCGTTGATAAATTTAAGACTATATTAAAGTTTCCGGGCAAAGTATATAAATACTCTGGAGCTTGGATATTTATTGTATCATTTATTCCTAAAATCCATTGATAATATAAATCAGTGTCATCAGGTAAAACACTTGAATTTTGAATTATTCCAGGATCAGCAGGATAACATGGCAAATGATTATTAATTAAACTAAAGTTAGCAAAAGGCTGTTCAATTTTTACAAAATTTTCTAACAAAAGTTCATCTTCACAACCTAATCCATTTTCAACTTTTAAATAAATATCATAACGCCCACCATTTTCGTATGAATGATTAATTGAGGAGTTGTTTCCTGTAATTTCAGGACTTAAATCTCCAAAATTCCAAGTATATGTAAAATTATCATTAGTTTCAAAAGCTTGAAAATTAATTTCTTGATTAACACATACAACCGGTGGTATAGCACTAAAGCCTGCATCAACAGATTCAACAACAATAGTATCTTGATAAGTAATATTTACAGTACAACCCGATAAAGTTTCAACATATACGCTAACAGAATAAACTCCTGGAGCAGTATATAAATGCGTTATATCAGTTCCTATCATTGTTTGCCCATCTCCAAAATCCCAATAAACACTTGTTACAGGTTCGTCAGCAACAGAGTTATCAACAAAATTTACTAATAGTTGGTCACAACCATAAATTTCACTAATATCTGTATGTATTACAGGTCCAATAATATGGAGAGAATGCGTATCAGTATCTTCACAGCCATTATCATCCCGAACAGTTAGCACTACATCAAAAATTCCAACACTTGAATACTGATATGTTATTTGTGTTTCATTTATCCAACCGGAATTATTTCCATCTCCAAAATCCCAATAATACTCATTCGCATTTTCAGAGGCAGAAGCATCAAAAAGCAAATCCATATTTGCACAATTATCATATATAGGTATAGAAAAGTTTGCGATAGGCGTTGAAATCTTAACTTGGATAGAATCAACATACTCACAACTTGTAGTATCACTATATGCCGTTATCTTAAGCCAAAAAGTGTCTGGATTATTGGGAAATGTATATGAGTAATTATGATTTGTTGAAGCTAAGACTTCATCTAAAACAGTAATTGTATTTCCACTAATATAATAAGCTTGCCAATCCCAAGTATCAGCAATAGTTTCATTTAAAGTAAATTCATAATCTCTGGGATTATCGCAATCATAATTTTTAGATATACCGTCAATTATTGGTCCGCTAATATATAAGCTATCCCAAAAAACCGTATCTCTGCAACCATTATACATAGTTATCATGTGCAAATAAACCCAACCGGTATCTTGGTCGAAAGCATAATCTGTAAATTCATCATTTGCGTCATGATTAGAAGTCGAGTCAGTCCACCAAGTAAACTCATAATCATCATTATCCCATTCTAAAACCCAAAACGAAACAGTATCTTGAGCACAAATAAAATGGCTTAACAAAGGAGAATGCTCCGCATCATTATCAAAAACATTTATTTCAGGCATATATTCTGTTCCCACCTGAATATCCAAACTTGAACTTGCTGTACATCCCTGATTATCAGTTACTGTTAGCATAACGGTATAATCTCCGGCATTATAAACCGAAGATTCTAATTCAGAGCCATTTGTATTTGTGCTTCCATTTCCAAAATTCCAGTTATAATTTGTAATTGGTGCTGTACCACTACCTGTATATTCAAAACTTACATTTAATGGAGCACAGCCCTCAACACTATCGGCTGTAAAACTAGCGTCTGGTGGTGCAATATTAATTAGTGGTCCTATATATGTATGAACGCAACCTGCGGCACTTGTTACTGTTAAAGTTGGCTGAAACAAACCTTCTGAATTATATGTGTGAGAGGGGTTTTGCTGATTTGATGAACTACCATCTTGAAATACATAATAAAAGTTTGTAGCATTTGAAGATGAAGTATTTGTAAAATCGACTAAAAATGGTATTGTACATGAATATAAATTTGCAGGTGAAGTTGTAAAAGAAGCTGTAACAGATTCTACAAAAAGAGTAAATTCTATAGAAGCCTCACATTGTCCACCCGGATCAACAATAAAAGTAACAGTAACATTTCCCGCCTGGTTAAAAACATGTATAGGAGTATTTTGCGAACTTGTTCCACCGTCTCCAAAATTCCATAAACAAGAATAACCAGTTTCATTAGAAAAGTGGGTTTGCATTCCTTTACATACAGTATCACCTTCCAAAACCGAATATTGTGGTAATGCGGGAGCAATTCTTACATATTCTTCTCTAATAAAAGTGTTTTCACAGCCATACTCATCGGTTATGCTTAAACTAACATCATAAATTCCCGAAGTATATTCATGACTAGGATTTATATCAGAACTTAAAGGACTTCCATCTCCAAAATCCCATAAATATTCGGCAGATAGACCAAAGGAAGTGCTAACAGAAGAGTTGAAATTTACAGTATGAGGCGAGACACACATAGTAGGATTGTCCGCATCAAAACTAACAATGGGTAAATTGGCAATTCTTACTAAATTATTATGATTAAGTTGAGAAGAACAATTATTTTCGTCTTTAATTAATAAAGTTACATGAAAATTACCACTTGAAATATATGTATGTGAAGGATTTTGTTCTGTAGAAGTTGTGCCATCACCAAAATACCATATCCATGAAACTATTTCACCATCGCCCTCGGAAGACATATCTGTTAAGTTTACATCAAAAGGCACACAGCCCTTCAAAATAGTATTACTAAAATTTGCTTCCGGAGAATCATAAACCACAATTTCCATAGTTTTAGTGTCTTCTTGTCCGTCACAAGTAATTTTAAGGCTAACCGTATAAATTCCTCCAGAAGAATAATAAAATGTTGGATTTTCATTTGCAGAAACGTCTCCTGTTCCGGCTTGCCAAGAAAAAGCAGAAGCTCCTGAACAACCTGTACTTGTGTTAGTAAATTCTATAGTTGCGGGAGCGCACAAATAATTTCCATTAGAAGTAAAATTAGCCTCGGGCTGAGAATAGAGTCTCAGGATGCTGAACATTATAAAAAATAAGATGAAAAAATTTCTCATTATAAACAGAGCTTTAGTAAAACAATACACTTTATCAACAAAAATAATATAATTTTCGATATTTTCATATTTTTTTTAAAAAAAAATGAAAATATATTTGTTTTTAAAACAAAATTAGTATATTTGAAAATCTTAATCATAAAAAAGTAGAGTATTGAAAAAGATTTTTATAATTATTGTAATATTTAGTTTTGGAAGTTTTTTATCTAAACTATATTGCCAAGACATTCATTTTAGTCAATTTACTGCATCCCCATTATCATTAAATCCTGCAGAAACAGGTTTTTTTGATGCTAATTGGCGTTTTACTAACAATTACAGAACACAATGGGCTACTATTGGTACGCCGTATCGAAGCATTTCTGTTGGTTTTGATAAAGCAATTCACACAAAAAAAGCTAAACATTTTGGTTTAGGTGCTTTTTTTATAAATGACCATTCAGGCTCAAGTAATTTATTAGTAAATAAAATTTTTATTAATGCCGCTTATATTATTTCATTAAATGAAAATAATTTTTTATCGCTTGGAGCTCAACTAGGATTTGTTACTAAAGATTTTAGTTTAAATGATTTAAGCCTACCTTCGCAATTTAATGAAAACACAGGTCTTTTTGACTCCAACTTGGCAAACAATTTAATAAGTCCAATAGATGACATTAAATATTTAGATGTAAATCTCGGAATAAAATATCAAACTATTATTAAAAATATAAGTCCTCATTTTGGATTATCTTTTTTTCATGTAAATAATCCTAAAGAAACATTTATAAATGGTGCCAACAGATTGGCTATGCGGACTGCCTTTAATTCAGGAATAGCAATAGCTATGAATAAAAACATTGATATTATTCCCAATGTTTTAGTAATGTATCATAAAAAAACCAGCGATTTTGTCTTGGGTGGAATCGCGAATTTTAAGTTAAATCCTCAAAAACAAATTACTAATATTTTTGCAGGTATTTACGAACGAAACTCTCTAAATAATGCAGACGCAATAATTCTTACTGCTGGTTTAGGTATTTACGGATTTGATCTGGGATTTAGCTATGATGTTAATGTTTCTGCTCTTAAAACAGCAACAAAAAACAGAGGAGCTTTTGAAGTTTCTCTAATTTATAAGCATTTCACACAAAAAATTAAAAGCATTGCAATACCATGCGATAGATATTAAAAAATTTATTTAAATATAATTAAGATGTTAAGATATTTTACAGTTTTTGGTTTTTTATTTTTTACTTTAAATTTGATTTTTGCACAAAACAACAATCAAGATGAAGAATCAATGACACTAAGACCGGGGCAAGTTTTAAAATTAGCAAAAACTGCACAAAAAGATGGAGATATTTTTTCCGCAATAGATTATTACAAAATTTATGAAGAATTGAATCCAGGAAGACCAAAAGTGCAAGCAGCATTAGGGCAATTATATTTAAAAGAAAAAAATTATCGCGAAGCTCAAAAATATTTGTTTGACGCATACAACTTAGACCCGAAAAATAATATAATGGATTTATTTTATTATGCCGAATGCCTTAAAACTCTCGGCGAATATACAGAAGCTAAGCAATATTTCAATCAATTTATTTCAATCGCAAGAAAAAATAAAGATTTAAAAGAAGAAGTTAAACTTGCAAAAAATCATATAGAAGGTATTGCTTCGGCTGAACTTTGGTTGAGTATGCCTAATAATATTATTGTAAAACATATAGGGAAAGAAGTAAACAAACCTCATATTGATTTTTCACCAATTCCATACGAAGACGATAAATTAATTTGGGCATCATTAGCCGAAGACGAAGTAAAATATTACGACCCAAATAAAGATGAACTTCCGGTTAGAAAATTTTATCTAGCACAAAGAAAAGGTGAAGAGTGGAAAAACCTTGGAGAATTTGAAGAAGTAATTAATGGTATCAACATAAATACAGGGAATGGTGCTTTTTCAGGAGATAAAAAAAGATTTTATTTCACAAGGTGTTCTAAAGATTATTCAAATAAAGTAATTTGTAAAATATTTGTTTCTAATTTAGAAAATAATATTTGGCAAGAACCACAAGAGCTACCCGAGCAAATTAACCAAGCTGGCAGTACTAACACAATGCCAAGCGTAGGAGTTTCGCGAATGAACACAGATATTCTTTATTTTGTTTCTGATAGAAAAAACGGACAAGGAGGTTTAGATATATGGTTTACATTTTATGATTCTAAGCGGAAAGAGTGGAAAGAACCCAAAAATTGCGGAAAGCGAATAAATACTCCGGCTGATGAAATTACACCTTATTATAATATAGAAACAAAAACTTTATATTTTAGCTCAAATGGACATCCAGGAATGGGAGGTTTTGATGTTTTTAAATCTTTTGGCGAAGGTAAAAATTTTGACGGCGCTTTAAATCTTGAATACCCAACCAATTCAAGCTTTGATGATTTATATTTTGTCCTAGAAGACAATAGACAAAGAGGCTTTTTTAGTTCTAATAGAAATGGTGGATATTCTTTAAGACACGAAAATTGTTGTGATGATATATATGAATTTATAAATAAAGATTATATTAATATTGCAGTTACCGGTAAAATATTTGGAATTACAGATTCTAGCTTTTTTAAAACTATAGAAAAAGAATACCAACAAGAAATGGCTTTAAGCTTAAATGTATTAGAAAGAAGTGATGATATAGAGCTTTTATACGATTATCAAGTTAGTTTGTTTATGATTGACAAAAATAACGGAAAAGAGCTTTTTGTGAAAAATGATTTTACAACACCAGGATATTACTTTTTTAACTTAGAACAAGGTTTTGATTATTTTATTTCGGTAAAAGACTATAATAAAAAAGAAAAAAGATTGCCATTTACAACAAAAAATATCACAATATCAGACACTTTAGTACTAGACGCTATAATAATTAATACATTACCCGAGCAATCTTTTATTGTTAAAAATATTTATTACGAATTTGCCAAATCAAATCTTACTACAGATGCACAAAAAACTATTGACAACACTGTATTTAAAATTTTACAAGCTTATCCAAATATTATAATAGAAATAAGTTCTCACACAGACTCAATAGATTCTGAAGAGTTTAATATGAAACTTTCACAAGACAGAGCGCAATCTGTTGTAGATTATTTAATAAAAAAAGGTATAGAACCTGAAAGATTAGTTGCCAAAGGATATGGTAAAAACTTTCCAATAGCTCCTAATACAAACCCTGATGGAAGCGATAATCCAGAAGGAAGACAAAAAAATAGACGTACAGAATTTAAGGTTATTGGACAATTAAATAATGAAGAAGAAATTATTTATGAAGACTATTAAAACTTCTTTTTAAATACAAAAATATTTGCAAAATAAGGAAGTTCAGATTTTAATATCACAACATATTTCCCACTTGAATTTTCATTATTATTAAATCTATAAACCGCCTGCTTTAAATTATTTTCAACTATAAACTCCGGATTTAACTCATACATATTGTTCTCATTATCAACAAAATACAAATCATATTCGCAAAAAACACAAGCATCAATTTGAACATGTACAATATAATAAGTTTTAAAATCTAAATCAATATTTGAAGATACCAAAGGACTTATATCAATAATAGAATCACTTGCATAGTCAACCAATTTATAGCCTCTGTCAAGATAAGATTGCTTTGTTTTTGCAGAAATATCTAGGAAATCTTGAGTTTGAGAAAATAAAGTAAAATTACATAACAACAAGGAAAACAAAACAAACAAATGTAATCTTCTAAAACCTTTCATAATAAGCAAGTTTAAACATTAGCAAATATAATACAATAATCAAACCAAAAAATTTAATTGTCGCCTAGCTTCATAAACAATTATTGCAACTGAATTAGCAACATTTAAAGAATCAATATTTCCTAACATAGGAATTTTAATTCTTTTATCTGCGGAATCAATCCATTTTTGTGATAAGCCAAAAGCTTCTGTACCAAAAGCAATAGCAGAAGGATTTGAAAAATTGCAAGAATGATAAAATTCAGAAGAATTTAACTCAGCTGCATATGAAACTATATTATTTTCTTTAATCCATTTTAAAACATTTTCTGTATCGCTGTTTACAATTTTGACAGAAAACACACAACCCAAACTAGCCCTAATAACATTTGGATTATAAATATCCGTTAATTGGTCACAAAT
>JALOAQ010000028.1 GCA_023228725.1 Bacteroidales bacterium
AAGCGTCAAACTCATCAATAAACAAGAAAGAGACTTTTGAACTTTTTTTAAAGCCTTGATACCAAAAATAGAAGAGTGAAAGTGCTATCGTTCCTGTTGATGCAACTTTGTAAAATGGCAGTAATTTCCCTTTAAAATTAAATGCAATAGTTTTTCTACCAAGTTCTTCAACTTCGGTCAAATTACATTCTATTCCTGCTTGATTTAGAAATTTTTCAAAGTTCTTGACATTTTTGTTTTTCACTATATCCTCCAAAATAATTTTGCTACCTGCATCAAAACCAATATATGTTGTGTCAAGCAAAGAACGAAAATAGAGCATTTGCTCTATAAATGTAAAAAAGGAAAGAAAAGTAGCATTTACTTCATTATGTTCTAATTGCGTGTTGTTTTTTACATATTTAAGAATAGATAACTGATTGTTTTCAATGTCAGTTTTTAATGTTTCTGCTCCTTTAAAAGATATTATTGCATTATTTTTCTTCGTTCTATCATAAAGAACAAATTCTATACCGTCTATCTGAAATCGTTCGTAAACAATGGTTTTGTAGTCTGCTTTTTTGTATTCATAAACTACGACTTTTGAGTTAATTAAAAACTCGTAATAAAAACAAGCTACTTTTGAATTGCAATAAGCGTTTAGATAGTTCTTGTAAACTATTTCATTTCTTTGCTTGTCAGTCAAATGTTCAATGATATCAAAAATTGCGAGAGCCAAATTAGATTTACCAACACCATTGTGCCCATAGACTATAGCATTGTTGATAATGCCGTCTTTGATAGAGTCTTTGTTAAACTCATATCCGTTTACATTGGTTAAATCAAGTTCAAAGTCTTTTTCAAAACTTTTGAAATTCGAAACTTTAAATTTTCTAAGCATTTTAAATACTATTGTCGTTTAGGGGACAAAGTTAAATAAAAAAATGATTACCGTAAAAAAATTACGGCACTTTTTTTAAGCCGTTTGTTTAAAGGCAGTTTAGAGCTGGGGCAGGGGTAAATCCAAGGTATTGCCACTAAGGTCAGTCTGTCTAAACCACGAAGTAGTAGCAAAGCTAAACCTATAATATTATAATAATATCCTGTAAAATTACTAATTTATTTTGAATTTAAACTTTTATAAAACTAGTTTTAAATTAATATTCATTAAAAACTGTACTACTTTTATTCATCAAAACAATACCAATAAAATCAAATCGGTTCGACTTTTAAAACTCGAACCGATTTAAGGAAAAAAAACGAAACTTTATTTAGGAATTTACGTATAATCTAAATGGGGTTGTTGTGTTTACAAAAAAAGTGGGGGTTTTGGCGGGATTTTTGCTATTTATTGCAAAAATCATGACAAAACAAGCAAAATATTTTAACAAATTTCAACAAATTCAGAACACGAGAATAATTTAGCTTTTAACTGTTTTAATTAGTGTAAATTCGTGTAATTAGTGGTTGTCATCTTCAAGTTTTGAGCTCTGCGAAAAACAAGAAGCCATATCAGTGTAAATTAGTGGACCTCTCTTTGAGCATTGAGCGAAGCGAAATGCGAGAAACCCCTTTCGACTTTCGACTTTCAACTTATTATAAAGACAGTTTTGGATTATTATATACAACAAATAAAAAAAGCCGCCTTTTACTGACAGCTTTTTCTTTTTTGAGAGTGATTGATCGGAGACTCGAACTCCGGACCTCCTGCTTAAAAGGCAGATGCTCTACCTGCTGAGCTAATCAATCTCAATTATCCCATTTTTGGGACTGCAAAGATAAATCTAAAAATTTATATTATCCAAACTTTTTATAAGTTTTTTTTTATTAATTTGCCAATTTGACTTTAGCTAATTGATTTTCAATATATTATGAGTAAAAAAAATATCTTTTTCCATAAAGCAACTTGTTTTAATAAATTTCGTTTTATAATAAATTAAATTATTATATTTACATTTTGAAAATTTTTATTTATTTTGCATAATATTTTTAATAAAAACATAAGCGTATAATGAGAAATTTATATTTATTATTAGCAAGCATTAGCCTAATTTTGTTAAGTTATAATGCTTTTTCCCAACCTAGTTACGGTGGTAAGCCTTTAAGTTTTACCAAGAATAATTTATCTGATGAGGTTGATTATATAAAAATTCTTCCGCCTGACATGCAAACCATAATTGCAGAAGCAGACTTTCTCGAAAAAAATGACGGTATGTATAGAGTTGGTGAATTAGTTCAAGTTAATATTAATATGGAAAATTCTGGTACTTGGGATTATTTAGAAGACGGAACAAAAGTATGGAGGGTTCATATTAATTTAGAACAAGCAAAAGGACTTGCTTTGTATTATAAGGATTTTTATTTACCAAAACATTCTCAATTATTTTTATATAACAAAAATAGAAAACAAGTAATTGGTGCTTTTGATGATAGAAATAACCCAAAAATGTTCCCTGATTTCTCAACTGAAATTATTCAGGGTAGCGATGTTTTTATTGAATATATACAATATCCACAAGCAACGGAAGAAGCAAATATAGATATTTACGAAATAGTTTATGTTTATAGAGGTATTTCACAATTAATAGGCAAATACGAAGACAGTACTAAAGAGACTGGAGGAGTTGGTGCTTCTGATCCTTGTCAAGTAAACGTAAACTGCCCAGAAGGAGCTGATTGGCAATCACAAAAAAGAGGTGTTGCTGAAATTTTTGTTGTTCAAGGATTTACTGCTGGATTATGTACTGGTTCCTTAGTAAATAATACAGCAAACGATGGTACACCATATTTTTTAACTGCCGATCACTGTGGTGGAAGTGCTTCAAATTTTAATAATTGGCAGTTTTATTTTAACTATGAAGCTGAGGGTTGTACTAACCCTGGCGCTGAACCTGCCTACAATACTGTTACTGGAGCGGTAAAAAGAGCTAGAGGTAATGAAAATACAGGTTCTGATATGTTGCTTTTAGAACTAAACACAGACCAAGCGACTTTAGCAAGCTATAATGCATACTATAATGGTTGGTATAGAGGTACTGATGCAAGTCCTAGTGGAGTGTGCATACATCATCCTTCAGGAGATATAAAAAAAATATCTACATATACAGCAACTCTAACTTCTGCTACTTGGACTGGTGGTTCTCCATCAAATGCATGGTGGAAAGCTTATTGGGTTGAAACACAAACAAACTGGGGAGTTACTGAAGGAGGTTCATCTGGTTCTCCCATTTTTAACAACAACAAACTTATAGTTGGTACATTAACTGGTGGAGCTTCTGGTTGCAATGTCCCTGCTACTAGTAAGTACGATTTATACGGAAAATTTGATTATCATTGGATATCAAATGGGAGTGCTCCTGCCGACCAACTAAAACCATGGTTAGACCCTGATAATACAGGAGCTATAGAATGTCCAGGTTTTGACCCTAACGCTGCAATAGGTGAAGTTCCTGTAGCTGATTTTATTGGAAATCCAACTACTATTACTGTTGGTGGAAGCGTAAACTTTACAGACCAAACAACAAATAATCCAACTTCATGGGAATGGACTTTTGATGGTGGAACTCCTGCTACAAATACTGGACAAAACCCAATTATAACTTATAATACTCCTGGTACTTATACTGTTGTTTTAAAAGCTACAAATAATGCTGGTAACGACACTAAAACAAAAACAAATTATATAACAGTTGTTGATGCGGGTACTTTAGTTGCAGATTTTACAGCAAATCAAACAACAATAAATATAGGCGGAACAGTTAATTTTACCGACCAGTCTTTAGGTGAAATTACTTCTTGGAGTTGGCAATTTCCTGGTGGAAATCCAGCAACAAGTACCAACCAAAACCCAAGTGTAACTTATGGAACAGCAGGTAGTTATAATGTTACTTTAATTGTTAGCGATGGAGAAAATGAAGATGACGAAGTTAAGATAGGATATATTACTGTAACAAGTAATACTGGCGGACTTCATGCTGCATTTGTTGCATCAAGTTATAATATTATTGCGGGAGACTGTATCAATTTTAACGATCAGTCTAATGGCAACCCAAATTCTTGGTCATGGTCATTCCCTGGAGCTACAACATTAAACTCTACAAATCAACACCCCACAAATATTTGTTATCCTAACCCAGGAATTTACGATGTAGTTTTACAAATTCAAAGTCCAAATGGACAAGACACTTATATTTGTCAAGAATGTATAACAGTAAATCCTGACCCAAACAGACCTGTTGCTAATTTTGAAGCAGACCACAGAGTTATTCCTGTTGGTGGTGTGGTTCGTTACACTAATCTTTCTGAAAATGGACCATTTAATCAATGGGCCTGGGAATTTAATGGAGGAACTCCTAGTGTATTTAACGATTCTACTCCTCCTCCTATTGCATATTTACAAGTCGGTACTTATGATGTAACTTTACGTTGCCGTAAAACAAATAATGTTCAAGATATTGAAACAAAACAAAACTATATAACCGTTATCCCAAAAGCAACAACACCACCTGAAGCAAACTTTACTGCTAATTATACAGTTGTTCAACCAAGCGACCCTATAAATTTTATTGATTTAAGTAGTGGCAATCCATATCAATGGACTTGGGAATTTGAAGGAGCAGACCAAGAAACTAGCAATCAAAAAAACCCAATGGGAATAACATATCCTGTTGCAGGAACTTACTCTGTAAGATTAACTGTTGCTAACAACTTTGGCGTTGATATTATGTTTAAAGAAATGTATATAACTGTAACAGAAACAGACCCTTGCCTTGATCCGCCTACAGTAGCATTTAATGCAACTACTAGATTAATTCCTGCTGGAGAAAGCGTTCAGTTTTTTGATTTGTCGGCAGGTTTACCAACCTATCATACTTGGGCATTCCCAGGTGGTACGCCGTCAACTAGTAATGAAGGCTCTCCAACTACACCTATAAGATATACCACACCAGGAATTTATGACGTAAGTTTAACAGTTAGTAATTCATGTGGGTCTAGCAATATTGTGAAAAATAATTATATTTATGTATTTAGCAGTCCTGTAAACCAATATTGTGATACTATTACAACAATAAGACAAGGCGAAGTAGTTGAACCTAGAGTGCCTACAGGCGAATGGGGTTATATAGCCGGGCAAAATGGACTTAAAATAAGAGAATATGCAAACTTATTTGAAGAACACACATTTAGTGAAGTAGCTGCTGTTATTGTTCCTGTTAGTAAACTTAAATATGACGCAAATGATTCTTTCGTTAGATTTTTTGTAGCTGACGGAAATTATCCAACACCTGACTCCATTTTAGGTGATAAAAAGGTTTTCTTGCATGAAATTATAAATAATCAATCTAATCTAATTAAATTTAACCCTCCAATTAGTGTTAATGGACCATTTTATGTGGGATATAGAATTAATTATCCTGACGAAGACCAGGATGGCTTCTCTGACGATATGTTTGTTGTTGGTATAGCTGCACCACGACCTAATATTCCTGCTCAAAATCAACTTTATATGAAAAAAGGCAGCACTTGGCATACTCCTAACGAGTTGTTTGGATTTAGTTCGGCACTTCCACTAAAACCTATTGCTTGCTTGGTTGATGTTGATGAAATAATAGCTGAAAATGATATAAATATTTATCCTAACCCAACTAATGGATTAGTTTCAATAAAAATTAAAGAAACATATTATTCAAGCCTTAGTTTTGAAATATACGACATTATGGGTAGAAAAGTTATTAGCGAAATATATAAAAATGGAATCGATGAATTTACTACTGATTTAAGTGGCTATCCTGAAGGGTTATATATTATCAGAATGAAACTTGGAAATTTGAATCTAAATAAAAAGATTTTGTTAACAAAATAAAAACGCATTAATCAATAAAATTGAAACCTCTGTTTATCTTTGCATAATCAGAGGTTTTTTATAATCTCTAATTAAAATTTTGGTTCTGATTATAGTGTAAAATGAAAAAAATATACTTTTTAATAATTATTCTTGCCCTAGTAGTCTTTTTTAGCTCTTGCAAAAACAAGAAAATAAAAACAGGAGAAGGAGAAATTATTCCGAATAAATACGCAACAGGTTTTGAAATTCAAGAAATTTCTGAAGGATATATATTAAAAGTGAAAAACCGGTTTGACCAAAACAATAATGGAACTTATAATTATCTTTTATCTTCTGATGTTGAATCAAAATCTAATTCAAATGTAATAATAAATATCCCTGTATCAAAAGTGGTATGTCTATCAACTAGCCATTCTGCATTTATTTCAGCCCTAAATATGACTCCTTCAATAAAAGGAATAAGCACACCTGAATTAATTTATGATTTAGAAATTTCTAAACTTTATAAACAAGGCGAAATCCATAATATTGGTTATGATAATCAAATTAATTATGAGAAAATTCTTGCAATATCTCCTGATGTGGTTTTTGCTTTTGGTGTTGACAATACAAGTACTTCAAGCTTTCAAAAATTAATAGATTTAGGAATTCCTGTGGTTTTTGTAAATGATTTTACAGAAGCAAACCCTCTAGGAAGAAGCGAGTGGATAAAATTTTTTGCTTGCTTTTATGATAGATTAAATTTTGCATGTGAATATTTTGATAGTCTTGAAAATAAATATATAAATATTAAATCTTCCATACCGGAAAATGATGAGAAACCAAAAGTCTTAGTGAGCCTACCTTGGAAAGGAATTTGGTGGGTGCCTGGCGGAGATTCTTATTTTGCTAATTTTATTAAAGATGCTGGTGGGGAATATATTTTTAAAAATAACAGCCAATCAGATAGCCAAAATTTAAGTATAGAAGAAGTTTTTACCCTAGCTAATAATATTGATTTTTGGTTAAATCCAAATAATGTAAATTCAAAAACCGAAATTTTATCTATAGATAATAGGTTAGAGTACTTTGAACCATATAAGTCTGCAAAAATTTATAATAATAATTTAAGAAAAAATAATGCTGGAGGAAATGATTTTTGGGAATCAGGAATATTAAATCCAGATAAAATTTTATTAGATTTAAAAACAATTTTTTACCCTGATACAACAAATACTTATAGTTTATATTATTATAAATCAATAAATTAGAATTTTATAAATGAGTAAATCCAAACTAACAATATGGTTTATAATATTAAGTGTTTTATTAATTATTTTGGGAGTTTATGACCTTTTGTCTGGTTCTATTCAAGTGTCTATGTCAGATATTTTCGAGTTTATTTTTTCAAAAAATCCTAAAAACAGCCAATATTATTTATTATTAAAAGAATTTCGTTTTCCTAGAATGAGTATGGCTATTTTAGCCGGTGCTGGTTTATCTATTTCTGGATTAATTATGCAAACATTATTTAGAAATCCTTTGGCAGGACCAGATATTTTAGGAATTAGCAGTGGAGCAAGTCTTGGTGTGGCTATTGTTGTTTTAGGTGGAAATTATATTTTTGGAAATTCTTTTATTTACGCTTCTAATTATCTTACTTTAATAGCAGCAGCTATTGGAGCAGCAACAATACTAGCCCTAATCCTCACAATCTCATTCAAACTTAGAGATATATTATCTATATTAATTATAGGTATATTATTAGCAGGAATTATTTCAGCTATAGTAAGTATTTTACAATATTTTGCAACAAATATAAATGTAAAATCTTTTGTTGTGTGGACAATGGGCTCATTAACAGCAAGTTCATCTAAAGATTTAACACTTGCAATTCCTATCATACTTTCTTTTATATTATTAGCTTTTTTATTATCAAAAAGTTTAAATTTAATGCTACCTGGTGAAAGCTTCGCGAAAACTATGGGAGTAAATATAAAACTTTTAAGAATACTCAGCTTTTCGGCAGTTAGTATTTTAACCGGAGTTATTACAGTTTATTGTGGTCCTATTGGTTTTGTCGGAATTGCAGTTCCACATATTAGCAGATGGATTTTTAATACATCAAATCATTTTGTGTTAATACCTGCAACTGCACTTTTAGGAGGAATTTTTATGTTATGTGGAGATATTTTAAGCAATCTGTTTACTACAAATGGCAATTTACCCATAAATGCTGTAACAGCAATATTAGCAAGTCCGTTTATTATTTGGGTTGTGTTTAAAAATAAAAGAACTTTTGTGTAATGATAAATTCAATTTTAAAAATAAATAATTTAGAATTTGGTTATAAAACACCTCTTTGCAAAGCTGTAAACATATCGGCTGAAATCGGAGATTTAATATGTCTCGTTGGCCTAAACGGAAGCGGTAAATCAACATTTTTAAACACAATATCAGGAATTTTAAAACCACTTTCAGGAGAAATTTTTATAAATAAACAAAATATTAAAAACCTAAGCTTAAACAAAAAATCCCAACTAATTAGTTATGTGCCAACAAGAATTGATTTTACAGCAAATTTAACAGTTAGAGAATTAGCCGAAATGGGAAGAAGTCCTTATACAAATATTTTTGATAAAAAATCTAAATCAGATATAGAATTGGTTGAAAATATTTTAAATGATTTTGATTTATTAAAACTACAAAACCGGCAAATTTGGAGTTTGAGCGATGGGGAAAAACAAAAAGCAATGATAGCCAGAGCCTTAGTTCAAGAAACGCCAATTATTGTTTTAGACGAACCAAGTGCATTTCTTGATTATAAAATGAAATCCCGATTTTTGGCAAAACTCAAAGAAATAAGTAAAACAAAATCTTTAATTTTTTCTAGTCACGACATTGAAACAGCCACAAAATTTGCCACAAAAATATGGTTTATTAATGAAGAAAAACTTGAAATTCTTAGCCCTAAGGAATTTATAGAAAAATACTATTTTACAAATTAATTATAATTCTTTTTATTAGGAAAATTATTATAAAAATTAAACTATATTTGCACGTAATTTGTTATTAGAAAAGAAAAGAAACTTTTATATCTTTATGAAAAAGCTAAAATTAATCTGCATAATTTTTATAATATCATGCAACTTAGGAAGTTTTGCACAAAAATATACCATTAGCGGTTATGTTACAGACAAAACTTCCGGAGAGCAGATATACAGTGCCAATGTTTACGACATACGTACAAAGCAAGGTACAACAAGCAACGAATATGGTTATTTTAGCTTAACTTTAAATGCTGATTCTGTAAGTCTTAGTGTTTCATTTGTTGGTTATGCGGCTTTTACAAGCAATTTATACTTAAATTCAGATTTAAACTTAAATATACAATTAGATCCGGATATGATGTTGGCAGAAGTGATAATTTTAGATAAAAAATCGGATGAAATTGTAAAAAGCACACAAATGAGTTTGATAGAAATGCCAATTCATCAAATAAAAGCTTTACCCGTTTTACTTGGCGAAGCAGATGTTCTAAAATCTTTACAATTAATGCCTGGAGTACAGTCAGGGTCGGAGGGAAGTAGCGGTTTATATGTTCGCGGTGGCGGTCCAGACCAAAATTTAATATTATTAGACGGAGTACCTGTTTACAATGCCTCACATTTGTTTGGTTTCTTTTCTGTTTTTAATACTGATGCTATTTCAAATGTAAAATTAATTAAAGGCGGTTTTCCAGCTCGCTATGGTGGAAGGTTATCTTCGGTTTTAGATATTAGAATGAAAGAGGGAAATTTGAAAAAATTTAGTGGCGAAGGTTCTATAGGAAATATTTCATCAAAATTTACTTTTGAAGGACCTATAGTAAAAGATAAAGCTTCATTTATAATTTCGGGAAGAAGAACATATATAGATATTTTAGCCGCACCACTAATTAAAATTGTAAATGATGCTTCAGGTGGTCCAGGAAAATTTAGAGCAGGATATTATTTCTATGATGCTAATGCAAAAATAAATTATAAAATTTCAGATAAAGATAGAGTGTATTTAAGTTTTTACGCAGGTAAAGACAAGGCTTATACAAGATCAAAGGAAACTTATGTTTATAATGATACTACAAATGCAGAAAATGTGAATTTTAACTTAAATTGGGGAAATATAACAAGTGCTCTGCGGTGGAATCATGTGTTTCATAAAAAACTTTTTGCAAATCTTACTGCTGTATATAGTAAATATGAATTTGAAACAATTCAAAAATATCAACATTTAGTTGGAAAAAGAACTGAAGAAGAATATTTATTTAATTATTTATCGGGAATTGACAATGTTGGCACAAACTTAGATTTTGATTACAGCCCTCTACCAAAACATTCTGTAAAATTTGGAGCTAATTATTTATATCATACTTTTAGCCCTGGAGGAACAACTTTTTCAATGAGCTATGACCAAGAAAATATAACTATGGACTTTTCAAATAAAAAGATTTATGCCAACGAGTTTTATATTTATGCCGAAGATTCATGGGATGCCACTGCTTTATTAAAATTAAATTTTGGAGCTCACTATTCTGGATTTTCCGTGCAAAAAAGATTTTATCAATCTGTTCAACCAAGAGTTTCTGCAAGATTTTTAATTAATGAGAAAATGTCTTTAAAAGCCGCTTACTCACATATGTCGCAGTATATACATTTATTAACTAATGCAAGTATTGGATTACCAACAGATTTATGGCTTCCATCAACTGATTCTGTTCAGCCCGAGCTATCAAAACAAGCTGCTTTAGGATTTGTATATAATATCAATAATAATTGGGATTTAAGCATAGAAGGATATTATAAAACTTTGAACAATTTAATAGAATATAAAGAAGGAGCAGGATTTTTTCAATTAGCACAAAATTGGGAATCAAAACTTGAAATTGGAGAAGGATATGCTTATGGTTCAGAAATTTTATTAAGAAAAAACTATGGAAAACTCACAGGTTGGCTTGGCTATACACTGTCTTGGTCCTGGAGAAAATTTGAAAATATAAATTTTGGAAACAAATTTCCTTATAAATATGATAGAAGGCATGATGTTTCCTTAGTATTATTGTATGAGTTCAACGAAAAAGTGGATATGGGATTAACTTGGGTTTATGGCACAGGAAATGCTGTTACCCTAGGTGTGGCTAGATATTCAGGATTAAGTTTGGAAAATTATTGGTCATATTATCAAGCAATTGAATATTTTAATGGAAGAAATTCCTATAGAATGCCGTCTTATCATAGATTAGATTTAAGCATAAATTTAAAGAAAAAAACAAAATGGGGAAATCAAACTTGGAGTTTTGGTTTATACAACGCTTATAGTCGTCAAAATCCTTTCTATTTATACTTCGGATACGATAATAGCAAAAGAGTGCTTAAACAAGTAAGCTTATTCCCAATTATTCCGTCAGTAAGATATGCTTTTAAATTTTAAAAATTAAAACAAATGAAAACAAATATTTTTAAATACTCTTTAATATTTATAATATTTACAAGTATAGTTTTTATTATAGCTTGTGAAAAAACTATTGAAATTGATATTGAAGACACAAAACCAAAATTAGTTTTAAATGCAGAATTAAATCCCGACTCTACAATTAAAGTAAATATAACCCGAAGCAGACATATCCTCGATAACGCAATGATTACAAACGTTGAAGACGCTCAAGTAAAAATTTACGAAGACGAAATTTTTATTGGAAATTTAATTTATGATAAAAATGGAAATTACCGTTTAAACTATAAACCAAAAAAAGGTAAAAACTATAAAATTATTGTTGAGCATCCAAATTATGAAACAGTAAAAGCTACAAGTTTTATAATAAGCAAAATAGAAAATATATCTATAGATACTTCAAGCACTTACGATGAATATGGAAATAGTATTACAAATTTAAACATAAAATTTAAAGACCCTGCAAATGAAAAGAACTATTATATGCTAAAACTTCGCGATAAGTATAAAACGGAGATATGGGATTATTCAATTATTGTTATAGACACTATTTATACAGGACCAGACACTACAATTGTAAATATTAGCCAAGGGGCTTTTACTTATGAATACAGTACGGAAGTAGTATATTTTAGTTCTAATGATATAAATTTAGATGAGGATAATTATTTTGCAGGTGTTTTAGCAATTTCAGATGAGTTGTTTGATGGTAAAGAATATTTATTAAAAACAAGTTTTGATGCAAATTACACATATTATTCTACCGACACTTCATTGATATATATTGATTTTTATTCAATTAGTCAAGATTATTACAAATATATAAAATCAAGAAATAAATATACTTATTCTGTTGGCGACCCTTTTTCAGAGCCAGTGATGGTTTTTACAAATGTGGAAAACGGTTTAGGAATTTTAGGCTCAGCCCATGCTAATACTGATTCTATACTAATTAAAAGAAAAAATTATTTTTATTATGAATAAGGAAACCAAAATAAATATCACCCGTACTATTTTAGAGATAAAAAATGAAAATCTGAAGCCTTATATTTATGATTATTGGGTATATATTACCACGGGAGAAACTCATTTGTTTTCTGCAATCACAACGCCGCCACTAGGATACCCAACTATTCAATTTGTCTTGGGTAATTATAAAGGTTTTTACCAGCTTAAAAATAAAAATATAAAATCACTAATTACTGGACAATACGCAAGACATGTTACACTTTCTCCAAGTTCTAAAATGGGACTGATTATTGTAAACTTTAAACCATACGGGTTTTATAATTTTTTTGGAAAAACCCCACCTAGTGGAAAACAGGACACTATAGAAGGAGCTGTGTTTTTTGGGGAAGAATCTATAAATAATATAGTCGAAAAAATGTCAAATTCAAAAAATAGAAATGATTTAATAGACTATTTGGAGGGTTTTTTACTTGAAAACCAAAAGAAGAATATTAAAAAACATGATTTCTTTGATAGTTTAGTTGATGATATATACGATAAAAATGGACTTATTAACTTGGACTTACTTATAAATGGAAAGTTTTCAATAAGAACTTTACAAAGATATTTTTCAAAGGTAATTGGAATTAGTCCTAAAACATTTTCCAGAATACTAAGACATAAATATATTATTCAGCTAATGTACACTAATCCGGAGATTACATGGAACGACCTTAGTTTTCAAGGATATTATTTTGACCAATCTCATTTTATTAAAGATTTTAATGATTTTACCAAATTTAAACCTACAGACTATAATTGTCTTAAAACATCTGTAATTTCCGAATTATTTAAGTAATTTTAATTTAATTAAAAAACTAAGTTTTGTCGCATTTTTACAATAATTCATCTCTTTTTATTTTTTTATTTGTAGAACATTTCATAATAGATTTGTAAGTTCACGCTTTTCTCAAAAAACAGCCTCAGTTTTCCCAAAATTGAGGCTTTTTGATAATAAATCATTAGATTAAATCGCGAAAGAAGTAATAAAGTTTGCAGTGGAATAAAAAACTTATCAATTTTATTTATATTAAAACCTAAAAAACAATATTTAAAGCAAAATCATAAAGTTTTATTCTAATTATTTTGACTTTTTATTTTTTAAAATTAACTTGCAAAAAAAATATTATATGCTAAACCAAGAAGATATTAATTATTTAAAAAGTTTTAAAATTCATAAAACTTTAATTGATGAGCAAATTAGATTATTAAATAAAAGTGATTCTTTTTTGAATATTTATGATTTTGCAAGTATAAAAAATGGAATTAAACAAATTGAAAATCCTCAAATTTATGAAGATATATTTAATAAAAAATCTGAAAATTATAAATTAGCTAAGTTTGTGCCAGCTTCGGGTGCAGCAACAAGAATGTTTAAAAGATACATCACTTATAATTTAGAGCCTAATCTTAAAAACTTAAACGATGGAGATTTTTATTCTGTAAAAAATGGCTTGAAAAACATTAAAAATTTTGCTTTTTATAAAAAATTAAAATCCTTATGCACAGAGCCTGAGAATTTGGAAGAAATTGTTGAAAAAATTCTCTATTCTGGCTTAAATTATGCAAATTTACCCAAAGGATTATTAGATTTTCATAACTACCCCGACTCGCCACGAACAGCTTTTGAAGAACATTTACATGAAGCCAACTTGCTTGCAAAAAAACCTGAAAATTTTGATATACATTTAACTGTATCACCAGAGTTTTTACTAGATTTTCATACAAAGCTTGAAGAAATTAATGAAAAAACAAAATATAATTTCAATCTCAGTTTTTCTGAGCAAGAAGTATCAACTAATACAATTTCCACTTATGCAAACGGTGATATTGTTAGGAATAACAAGGGCGATGTTTTGCTTAGACCAGGTGGACACGGCTCTTTGTTAACAAATTTAAATAAACTTAATGCAGATATTATTTTTATAAAAAATATAGACAATCTTACTCATGGAGATTATTTAGAAGAAACTATTTTATGGAAAAAAGTATTAGCAGGAGTATTAATTGAAATTGCAGAAAAAATAAAAGAAATTCATTTTAATATTAAAAATAATTTTTCAAAAGATGTTTTAGATAAAGCAAAAGAATACTTAGAAAAACAAACAAACGCAATTTTTGAAAATTCAGAAAATCTAAAAACAGATATTTTAAATTATATAAACCGCCCAATACGGGTTTGTGGAATGGTTAAAAATACCGGCGAACCTGGTGGTGGACCTTTTTGGGTAAAAGATAAAAATGGAAAAATAAGCTTACAAATTGTAGAAAAAGCTCAAATAAATCTAGAAATACCCGAACAAGCTGATTATTTCGCCAATTCAAGTCATTTTAATCCTGTGGATTTAGTTTGTTATGTAAAAAATCCTGAAGGAGAAAAATTTGAGCTTAAAAATTTTGTTGATAAAGATTCTAGTTTTGTTTCAGAAAAAACCCATCAGGGCAAAAATATAAAAGTTTTAGAACACCCAGGTTTGTGGAATGGCTCAATGTCCGATTGGATAAGTGTTTTTGTTGAATTGCCACTTATTACTTTTAACCCGGTAAAAGAGCTAAACGATTTGCTAAGAAAAGAACATCAAGCAAAATAAAAATTGAATGGAAAAACAAAAAACTAAGAAAAAATTTTAAAATTTACTTTGAGACAATTTTTCTATGTTAAATCTATAAGCCAAAGAAAAAACATGAGAGTAAAGTGCTATACTTTGGTTTCCAATATCAGTAAAAGCATAATCTATTTTTAATCCAAAAACATTTACACCAATTCCAATATTAGGTTGCCAAGAAGTTGAGTAAGTATTGTCAAACTCAGGAATTTGTTGAAAATTATTAACACCTGCTCTGGCAAAAACCATATTTCTAAACGAAACTTCTAAACCAAAAGAGGGGTCTATACTAATTAAATTAGTTTTTATAAGAGTATTTCTTTTTCCATCGCTGGTATTAACAAGGCCCAATTCTCCATAAATAGAAAAATCATCATTTATATTAAATAAATATCCTGCGGCTAAAAGTAAACGAGGTAAAGTAATTTCTAATCCATTTTCAGGAATTTCGTTTCCTGTAGCTTCAAAAACATCGCGTAAAAGCTCTTGATTAAATTTCCAAGCATTAAAAGTTGTACTAATATCTCTAAAATTTGCTCCAAACTTCCAATTTTTATAATGATACATTGCTGAAGCGTCTATACCAAAACCCCAAGCATTTGCAAATTCTCCAACATTTCGTTTAATTACTTTTGCATTTCCACCAATACTTAAACCATCTATAGGTAATTTGTGAGAATATGAAAATAAAAAAGCGTAATCAGCAACCGAAAACGAAGAAATTCTGTCGTATCTTATATTTCCATCACTATCAATAAGGTCTAAGGTATTTGGAATATCATCAACTCCAAAACGGATCATGGATAAAGCCAAAGCAGATTTGTCATCAATTTTGTATGAAGCTCCTAAAAAATCGTATTTTGCTATTCCTGCAAAATATTCTGAGTGCATTGCACCAATTTCTATTTTTTTGTCTAATTTGTACAACCCTGCCGGATTCCAATAAGTTGCATTAATATCTTCGCTTGAAGCAACAACAGAGTTTCCCATTCCTAATGCTCTGGCTCCTACGCCAATAGCCATAAACTCATTACTGTATTTTGGAGCAATTTGTGCTTTAAGATTAAGACTAAAAATTAGCAAAAACAAAAATATATTTAATGTAAATTTCATTTCAATTTTTTTATTTAACAAAATAACATAATAAAATGTTATTTATTGCAAGTTTTAACAAAAAACTTCAATATTTTTGTGTCAAAATTAAATAATTTTTTAAGATTTAAAAAAACACTAAAATGAAAGTCTATAAATCCATTCCTTCCTTAATAAGTTCAGGAAATTTAGTTTGTGGTGCAATTGCAATATTTTTGAGCTTTTCAAACAATTTAGAATTTGCAGTTTATTTTATATTACTAGCTTCTGTTTTTGATTTTTTTGATGGATTTGCTGCGAGAAAACTAAATGCAGTTTCTGAATTTGGTAAGCAATTAGATTCTCTTGCTGACTTAATAAGTTTTGGTTTTGCCCCAACAGCAATGATTTATGTTTTTATTGAAAATAATGACATTCTACCAGAATATTTTTCATATTTATCAATTTTATTGGTTTTGTTTGTAGCTTTTAGGCTTGCTAAATTCAATATAGACGAAAGTCAAAGCACTGAATTTAAGGGACTTGCCAGTCCGGCTATGGCTTTGTTTATTGTCGCCGTGGTATATCCAAAAAACTTTGGTTTGCTTTCAACTCAGTCAATATTTTTAAATAAAATTTTTATTATTGTAAGTCTTGTTATTTTACCAATATTAATGGTTTCTAATATCAAGTTATTTTCACTAAAAATTCAAAGTCTAAGTTTTAAAAATATAATTTGGCAAGTAGCATTATTAATTTCTGGGATTTTATTGTTAATAATATTTGGAATAAATGGTTTAGCATATCTAATAATTTTATATCTTGCACTCTCAATTTTAAAAAATTTGATAACTAAAAAAACTATATAAAAATGAAATTTTTAGCACAAATAAACATCATGCCACAAAAGGCATTATTAGATCCACAAGGAAAAGCTGTTATGAGTTCTGCCAAAAAAATAGGCTTTGATACTGTAAATAATATTAGGATTGGTAAACATATAGAAGTAGAAATTGAAGCAAAAGACAAACAAAATGCTGCTGATTTGATAGATGATTTATGTAAGAAAATCCTTACAAATCCTATTGTAGAGTCTTATAATTTTAATTTATTTGAAATTTAAAATATTTTTTGCAAATAATAAATTAGTTTGTATATTTGCACACCAAAATTATGGTGAGTGTAGCTCAGTCGGTTAGAGCATCGGATTGTGGTTCCGGGGGTCGTGGGTTCGAATCCCATCATTCACCCTAAAAAAGAAAAAGCTTTGCTAAAACGGAGCTTTTTTTATTTATTAATCACAAAATAGAAAAAATACACTAATCTTCATCATTATCATGTGTAATATCTGGTTTAATAAATATTTTTCCAATTCCTTTTCCAATATTTTCAATTGCTTCAATACCTTTTGTTAAAGGATTATTTGCAAGATCTTCAAATTGGCTTATCGAAGAGTCTATTTGCTGAGGAAAAATTACTATTCTATTATAATCAGAATAATATCTTTCAATTTTAGCAAATATATTTTCAAAATAAGCAACATAAGAAAATGAATTTCTCCTTGCAGAAACTACAATAAACAAATCATCATCTTCAATATATCTAGCTAAAATTAAAAAGTCTTCCCATTCAGTAAATTCGTGAAATTCAATTTTTACATTAAATTTATTTTTTTTAGCTAAATTTTTTAAGCTTTTATCCACTTCTTCTGTTCCAAAATGCAAAATACCGGCAGATAATTCTGAAGCAAGTTTAAAAACTTTTTCTGTCCATAGTTTAAAACCTTTTTCTTTATTTGCTAACTTAGGAGTAACTAAAATAATTCTTTTATTTTCAACAAAAGCATTTTCTATAGAAGTAACAAAAATATTTTTATTTACAGAGTAAACTATATTATTTACTCTTTCTCCTGCAATTTTATTGATAATTCCAGCTTTACCTGGCCATCCCAATATTAAAATATCTACCATTACTTCTTTTGCCATACGGGAAATACCTTCAACAACATTATAGTCAATAGTTGTAATTGTATTAACTTCTATTTCGGCAGCTGCTCCATATTGAACATATTCTTCCAATTTATCTTTAGTTTTCAGAAGATTTAATTCTGCATTAGAATCGTTTTTTATAATTGATAAAAGTGATAAAGGCTTCGTTGATTTTAAATTCTTTATTAAAACAGCAAACTCTAGAAGTTTAGGAACAGAAGCTAAGTTTGCAACAGGAATAAGTATATGTTCTGCAAATTTATTTAAGGTTTTTTCACTACTTGGCGTGTCATCATCTGTTAAAGCTAAGGTTTTAGCTGCTCTTTCAGTAGCAAAGGAGGCAATAATACAAGACACTAAAATCAAAATTATTGTTCCATTTAAAATATTATCGTCTAAAATTTCAAGTCTGTAACCAACTAAAATAACAGCTAAAGTTGCTGCTGCGTGAGAGCTAGATAAACCAAAAATTAAATTTCTTTGAGTTTTGGAATATTTAAAAAACACTTGAGTTAAAAAAGCAGCTATCCATTTTCCTAAGACTGCTCCAACAATCAAAATGCCTGCAACTGCGGCAGCTCCCCAGCCTTGAATAACAACGCTCACATCTACTATCATTCCAACAGAAATCAAAAAGAAAGGAATAAACAAAGCGTTTCCGCTAAACTCAATTCTATTCATTAAAGCAGATGTTTTTGGTATTATAGGGTTCAAAGCTAATCCAGCTATAAAAGCACCAATTATTGGTTCTAAACCACTAATGTCAGCCAAGAAAGCAGCAAAAAATAAAACTGCTAAAGAAAATATAAAATGAGCATGTTTTTCGCTTTCTAATTTGGAAAAAAACCATCTTGCAATTTTAGGAACAATAAAAAACATTATTATTAAAAACAAAACAAAAGAAATTCCTAATCTAATAAAAAAGTCTTGACTTAGATTTCCTTGTGCATTTCCAACTATAACTGCTAAAATCAATAAAACAGCAGTGTCTGTAAATATTGTTCCACCAACAGTTATAGCAACAGCCTCATTTTTAGTTACTCCAAGTTTGCTAACTATTGGATAAGCCACCAAAGTATGAGTAGCAAACATGCTAGCAGTCAACAAACTTGCATTAAAATCATAGCCTAAAATATAATGACATAAACCATAGCCAATTGCAAGGGGAAAAATAAAAGTTAATATTCCAAAACTCAAACTTTTATATTTGTTCATTTTAAACTGAGCTAAATTAAGCTCTAAGCCCGCAACAAACATTATATAAAGCAAACCAATAGTTGAAAACAATTCTACTGCACTATTATTATCGGCAGATTCAATAATATGAAATCCATAAGGTCCAATAATTATTCCTGAAATAATCAGACCAATTATTCCGGGTATTTTAAACCTTTGTAATAAAATTGGCGAAAGTAAAATTATTAAAAGAATTACAGAAAAAACCAAAATCGGATTATGTAATGGTAAAACAAACTCGGCTAAGAGTTCAGATAAAAATTCTTTCATTATAAAAATCTAATTATTTAATTTTTCACAAAATTAAAGGAATAATTCAAAAATCATAAGTAATTGTAAAATAAAAATTTATTTAATGAAATTTTCATAAATTTGTAAAAAAAATAAAAATTATGCTTAGTTCAAGATTTAAAAATGATGGTAAATCTATTTACAAACTAAACGAAATACAATTACAAGCAAAAGCCGATATAGAATTAAAAATAGAAAAAGAACAATACAAATTTGAAGAAATAAATTGTAGCTCATGTGGGAGTAAGTCTTATGAACTACTTGCAGAAAAAGATAGGTATGGTTTAAAATATTACACTAGAATTTGTAAAGATTGTGGCTTTGTTTATGTTTCGCCAAGAATGACAGAAGAATCGTATGCAGAGTTTTATAATAATGAGTATAGAAAATTGTATGTAGGGGAAAATATAGCAAGTGAAAAGTTTTACGAAGATCAAGTATTTAGAGGCAAAAGAATATTTCAATTTATAAATTCACATTACGAATTGAATAATAAAAAACTAGACATTTTAGAAGTTGGTTGCGGTGCAGGTGGGATATTATCAGTTTTTAAAGAAAATGGACATAATATTACTGGTATAGATTTGGGTGAAGAATATTTGAATTATGGAAAAGAAAAACATAAGTTAAACTTAATAAAAACTAGTTTGAAAGATATTGATGAAAATTATAAAGCAGATATTATAATTTATTCACACGTATTTGAACACATATTAAATTTAGAAAAAGAATTAAATACAATAAAAGAACATTTAAAGGAAAATGGAATTATTTATATTGAAGTCCCAGGTATAAAGTATGTACATAAAACTTATGAAATGAATTTTTTAAAGTATTTACAAAATGCCCATGTTTACCACTTTTCGTTAAACTCTCTATCAAGGATTTTACAAAAAAACAATTTTAATTTAGTTTATGGTGATGAACAAATTAGAACTATTTTTAAATTAAAAATAGACATAGAAGATAAAGTTTTTAAAAATGAGTATTCAACAGTTTTAGAATATCTTACTAAAATTGAAAAAATGAGAGTTTTTAATATTTTTCGCTTTAAAAAAATTAGGTGGAAAATAAAAAAATTGTTTTTAAAGTTAATATTTAAATAAAATTACAGCCTAAAATTGCTATATTTGTAAAAAAACTAAGATAACTTTACTATGAAAACTATTTTAAAAACTCTACTAATTAGCTCTTTTATTTTACTTTCTTATTTTGCATTTTCTCAACCTGTTCTTGATTCTGTTGAGTATATATATTGGGCAGAATATGTTCAAGGTAAAATATATAAAGCTCATTTAGATGGCTCGAATATGCAAACTTTAGTTAACAATGATTTTAAAATCAGAAGACTACGTTTAGATAGAAGAGCTAGAAGATTATATTGGGCTAGTGGACATTATAATGCTATACGCTCAGCTAATTATGACGGAACAGATATTGTAACTGTTTTAAATACATCAAGCGAAATTGATGTAATTGAAATTGACCAAATAAATAAAAAAATTTATTTTACAGAAGATGATACTGGAATAATACAAAGGTGCAATACTGATGGCTCAGAGCTTGAAACTATTGTTTCAGGCACAGGTTTGGTATTAGGAATGGCTGTTGACACATTAAGAAATTTACTTTTCTGGGGCGACAATACAAATGGTAAAATTTTTAAGGCAAACTCGGACGGAACAGATATAGTTGAGATTCACGCTTCTCCATATCGCATATTTGATATATATATTGATGTTAAAAGACAATATGTTTACTTCAACAATAGAACAACTGACAAAATACAAAGAATTGATTATTATGGAAATAACTTAACAGATATTATTCAATGTAGCGGTGTTGTAAGTTCTTTAGCAGTTAGTGTAGAATATAATTTGCTTTTTTGGGTTGAAAGAGAAAATGGATATATTGTGAAATCCACTGCTTACGGAGAAGATAGAGAGAATATAGTTAGTATTTATGGAACTCAATTTTCTGGTATGGATATCGGCAAAGAATATTTAACGCCTATGATAAACGAGTTAGCTGAAGATAAGATAAAACAGATAGAAATTTATCCCAACCCTTGTTCAGATTATTTTTTTGTTAATTCTGAGATTAATTCCAAAATATCTATTTATAATATAACAGCTCAAAAAATTAAAGATTTTAATTTAGATTACTCAAAAATAATAGACATTAGCGAATTGCCTTCAGGAGTATATTTTGTTGAAATAAAAGATAAAAACAATATTTTCAGACAAAAAATTAATGTTTTAAAAAAATAATCTATAAAAACTTTTCCTTATTCTACAATTTGACAATACTGTAAAACAAAGATTTTTAATAATTGCAAAGATTTTCTTAAATTTGTTGTCATTATTTTTTTTAAATAAAACTTTATGAGAGTTTTTGTTTTTAATGTCTTAATTCTTGTTTTATTTTCTTCTTGTTTAAAAAGACAAGAAATTGTTGAACCAAGTCAGTTTGAAATAGATTATTGCGATAAACTTGAATTAGCTGATGCAATAAATAGTGATTTTTTTAAAAAATTAGAAAATTTCAAGTCAGACAGCTTAATTTACCAAGATTTACAATATTTATTCACTTATATGCCTTTGAGTGATTTTGCTGATTACGATTTTGAGTTTTTTTTAAATCAAGTAAAATATGCACATCTAACAAAAGAAACTTTTCCTTGGGCAAAAAATATTCCTCAAGATATTTTTAGGCATTATGTTTTACCGGCAAGAGTAAATAATGAAAATTTAGATACTGCTCGCATGGTTTTTTATCGTGAACTTAGCGACAGATTACTTGATTTAGACTTAAATATAGAAGAAGCTACATTGGAAATAAACCATTGGTGTCATGAAAAAGTAATTTACAAAGGAAGTGATGAAAGAACAATTTCTCCACTTGGGGCTGTTCGTTCGGGTTTTGGTCGTTGTGGTGAAGAAAGTACATTTACGGTTACTGCTTTAAGGGCGGCAGGAATCCCAGCACGACAGGTTTATACTCCGCGTTGGGCTCATACAGACGATAATCATGCCTGGGTAGAAGTGTGGATTGAAGGAGAATGGAAATATTTAGGTGCTTGTGAACCTTTACCAAGATTAAATATGGGCTGGTTTACTGTTCCTGCAAGTAGAGCTATGCTTGTACACACAAAACAGTTTGGTGAAAATAATGTTGATAATCCAAATTATCTAGCTAATAATGCTAATTATACATGGATAAATGCTTTAAAAACTTATTCACCAACAAAAGACCTAATAATTATTGTATTGAATAAAAATAATATGCCAGTTTGGGGAGCGGATGTAAAATTCCAGTTGTATAATTATGCAGAAATGTATCCATTACATTCAACAAAAACCGATATTAATGGAATAGCTAAATTTACTACAGGATATGGCAGTTTAGAAGTTTCTGTTAGTTTTAAAGGCAAAACACTTAGTAAAACTATAAATCCTGAAGACAAGAATATTATTAAATTACAACTTGATAAGGATTCGGAATTTCCTTTAGAAAATGTAGTTTATTATCCCCCAATAGCAGGTGAAGAACCAATAATCGACCCAAAAGAAGAGGAATTAAATAAAGAAAGATTAAAACAAGAAGACAAAATTAGAGCTAATAATGAAGCTTTATACTATGATGAAGATAAAGCAAAACAATTTATAAAAACTTTTGACTATCAAGAAATTGTAATGGATTTTCTTATTGGAAGTAGGGGAAATTGGAATGAAATTGAGGCGTTTTTAATAGAAGCAAGCTATAAAAATTATAAAAATGAAGCAATAAATCTTCTTTTGGAATTGTCTGAAAAAGATTGGAGAGATAGTAAAAGGGAAATTTTATCAGAACATTGTGAATACGCAATTAAGCACAAAAACAAAGATTTGAATGACAGTATATTTTATAAATATGTACTTAATCCACGAATAAATTTTGAGCTTTTAACTAATTATAGAAGTGTAATTTTAGAAAGTTTAACAAACCAAAATATTGAGGATTTTAAATCTAATCCTGAAAAAATAAGTCAATATATTAATAATAATATAAAAACACAATTTCAATTTAAAGATAAAAACGTTGATGTTCAGGGTTTTAATAATTATTTTGTTTCAATTACACCAATAGGAGTAAATAAAATTAAGTATGCAGACCCTTTATCTTTAAAAATTTACACAGTTGCTTTTTGCAGAAGTTTAGGCATTCCGGCAAGAATAAATTTAGCAACTAATTTTGCTCAATATTTTCATAATGAAAAATGGATAGATTTTAATTTTAATGAAAATGCTGATATAAATAAACTTAATAAAGCAAACTTGTATTTTACTAACTTAGATACTACAAGAGATTTGAAATATAGAATACATTTTTCTATTGCAAGATTAGAGAAAGGATTTTTCAATACTATAGATTTAGGCTGGGAAACTCCAATTAGCAAACTCTCCAACGGAATTGAATTATTAGAAGGAAAATATATGTTGTTAACTGCACATAGAAACTCTGACGAAAGCATTAGTGTGAAAAGAAAATATTTTGACTTAAAGGCAAAAGAAACAAAAACAATAGATATTTCAATGCCGGAGGATAATAATATCTTGTTAGGAATAAGTGCTTTTAATCACGGTAACTTAAGCAATAAACAAGGCAATTATATTAGTAGTAATAGTATTTGTAAAATGAATACAGCTACTGCCTTTTGTTGGATAAACCCATCTCAAGAACCATCGAAACATATAATTAGGGATGTTTATGCAAGCTTAAATGAGTTAACAAATAATAATATAAATATTGTTTTTATTACAGAAAAGGAAAGTTTTAAACCTGAAGACTATGGGTTTTCAAAAGACATTACAAGCTATTTTGATAAAGATTTGAATTTGTTAAATAAAAATTCTTCGTGCAGAACCTCCAGAAATAATAATATTTTTCCAAACATAATGTTGATATATGATGGTAATTGCATATTTTCAAGTAAAGGTTACATAATTAATCTTGGAGATATTTTAATTAATGAATGGAAAAAATACAAATTAAATTACAGCTAGATTTTTTATTATAAAAATATTTGTATTTTTGTAAAACAACAAAATACGACAAATATGATAAATAATGATTTTAGAAAATATGCTATTCATAATAGAGGAATTAACGGTTTAGCATTTGACCAATACACTAGTATTTACAACAATTATATTTCACCAACAATTATAGAAGAAAGAAGTTTAAACATTGCAACAATGGATGTTTTTTCGCGTTTGATGATGGATAGAATAATTTGGTTAGGTTTACCTATTGACGATTATGTTGCAAATATTATTCAAGCACAATTATTATTTTTAGAGAGTACAGAACCAAGTAAAGATATACAGATATATTTTAATACTCCAGGTGGCTCAGTTTATGCAGGACTAGGAATTTATGACACTATGCAATATATAAGTTCTGATATTGCTACTATCTGCACAGGTATGGCCGCATCAATGGGAGCTGTACTTTTATGTGCTGGAGCAAAAGGAAAAAGGTCTGCATTAAAACATAGTAGAGTGATGATACACCAACCAATGGGTGGAGCTTCGGGACAGGTTTCAGATATAGAAATCACAACTAGAGAAATTATAAAACTGAAAAAAGAACTTTACGAAATTATTGCCCACCATTCAGGCAAAGATTTTAAAACTGTAGAAAAAGACTCTGATAGAGATTATTGGATGACTGCCGAAGAAGCTAAAAATTATGGAATGTTAGATGAAGTTTTATTTAGAAATGAAAGTTTATAAAACTTAGTTTGCTTTAATTATTTTTTAAAATTTTAACCATATATTATAAATTAATTCAGATAAATTAAAATGGATAAATGCTCGTTTTGTGGAGCCACAAGAAAAAATGTAGATATTCTTTTAGCAGGAATTGACGGACATATATGCAATAATTGTATTGAAAGAGGTTATGACATTTTGCAAGAAGATAAATCAATAAATACAAAATCTAAATTTAACTTCAAAGATTTAAAAAAGCCTAAAGAAATAAAAGCATATTTAGACGAATATGTTATAGGTCAGAATAATGCAAAAAAAATACTATCTGTTGCGGTTTACAACCATTATAAAAGATTGTCTCAAGTAATTAAAGAAGACGATATTGAAATAGAAAAATCAAATATAATTCTTGTTGGCGAAACAGGTACAGGCAAAACACTTTTAGCAAGGACAATAGCAAAAATGCTTCATGTTCCTTTTGCAATTGTTGACGCAACAGTTTTAACAGAAGCCGGCTATGTTGGTGAAGATATAGAAAGTTTGCTTGTGAGATTATTGCAAGCCGCAGACTTTGACGTAAAAGCCGCTGAAAGAGGAATAGTATTTATTGATGAAATAGATAAAATAGCCCGCAAAAGCGATAATCCAAGTATTACTAGAGATGTTTCAGGAGAAGGAGTTCAGCAAGGATTACTAAAACTTTTAGAGGGCTCAGTTGTAAATGTTCCACCTCAAGGCGGACGTAAACATCCTGAACAAAAAATGATTGCTGTTGATACAAAAAATATTTTATTTGTTTGCGGTGGTGCTTTTGATGGAGTAAACAGACATATTGCAAAAAGAATTAATACCCAAGTAATTGGCTATGGAAAAGAAAAGCAAGAAGAAAGAATAGATAAAAACAATTTAATTCAATATGTAATTCCGGACGATATTCGTAAATATGGTTTAATCCCCGAAATAGTAGGGAGATTACCGGTTTTAGCTCATTTAAACCCACTAGATAGAGATGCTTTAAGGCAAATTTTAACTGAGCCTAAAAACTCAATTATCAAGCAGTACGAAAAGCTGTTTGAAATGGATGGAATTACATTAATTTTTAAAGATGAGGCACTTGATTATATTGTAGATCAGGCTATAAAATTTAAACTTGGAGCAAGAGGATTAAGGTCTATTTGTGAATCTATTATGTTAGAAGCTATGTATGAATTTCCTTCACAAAATATTAAAGAATTTGTACTTGATAAAAATTATGCTGAAAACAAATTAGATAAAACTGTAAGTACAAAATTTAAGTCTGCTTGATAAACTTACTTTTTCCCTTTATAAATTTTAACTGCTCCACACATAAGATTTTTTACTTTTACTGTTTCCGCACTTTTTTGCAACATACGCTAAGTTTCTTATAATCAGGCACAATTATTGTATTTGGGTGCAGCAACGCTGTAACAGAGAAAGTTTTTATGAAATTTAATTCTTTGATTGTTAGAAATATTTTATAAGATTGTAGTATTTGTTACAAAAAAAAAGGCTGTTTTACTTTTGAAACAGCCTTTTTTAAAATATAAATTTTTTAATTTTTTATGAATTTCCCTTTAGATATTTCATGAACATCATTACCAATTATATAGTAATACTTAAGTGTCCCCTT
>JALOAQ010000029.1 GCA_023228725.1 Bacteroidales bacterium
GTGCTAAGGTTTTCCATAGCTGGCGTTTCTATAGGAGAATAGCCGTATTTTTTAAAAATTGTTTTTATTGTTTCAAAAATGTAATTGCGGCGCATCATTTCTAATGTGCCAAAATCTCTGGTTCCTTTTGGTATTGATATTTGTTGTGCCATAATTATTATACGTTAAATCTAATATGTAAAATGTCTCCGTCTTCCACTATATAGTTTTTCCCTTCAACATGAAATTTGCCAGCATTTTTAACAGCCTGTTCAGAACCTAAACTTGTAAAATCTTCATACTTCATAACCTCGGCTCTAATAAACCCTCTTTGTAAATCCGAATGAATTACGCCTGCAGCTTCAGGAGCAGTCATACCTTTTTTTATTGTCCAAGCTCTAATTTCTTTTTGACCAACAGTAAAAAATGATTGTAAATTTAATAAATCGTAAGCCTCACGAATAATTTTATTTACACTTGGTTCACTTAATCCATAATCAGCTAAAAATTCAGCTCTCTCTTCATCTGTTTCTAATTCAGAAATTTCGGATTCCAATTCTGCTGCTACAGTCAAAATTTTGACATCTTGATCTTTTAAATATGCTTTAACATTTTCAACATGTTTATTACCCTTACTTATTGAAGCTTCATCAATATTACAAACAAACATTACAGGTTTTTCGCTAAGTAAAGATAAATCTGCAACATGTTTTCTGTCTTCATCATTTACAGGCGCAGTTCTTGCATTTTGCATATTTTCAAGATGATCTTGATAAATTTTTAAAACTTCAATGCTTGCCTTAGCTTCTTTATCGCCAATTTTTACAAGTTTTTCTAATCTGGCAATTTTTTTAGTAATTGACTCTAAATCTTTTACTTGAAGTTCCAAATCTATTGTTTCAATATCACGCACAGGATTTACGCTTCCTTCAATATGTGGTAAGTTTTCATTTTCAAAGCATCTCAAAACATGAATTATAGCATCAGCATTTCTAATATCGGCAAGGAATTGATTTCCAACGCCTTCGCCAGAACTCGACCCTTTTGTTAAGCCTGGGATATCAACAATATCAACTGTAGCTGCAATAATTTTTTCTGTTTTTTGAAATTTTTCAAGTTCTTTTAATCTTGCATCAGGAACATTAATAACGCCAATATTCGATTTGTTACTAGTAAAAGCAAAGTTGCTCGTCTCTGCCTTTGAATTTGACATACAATTAAATACTGTAGTTTTTCCGCAGTTTGCAATACCAATAATTCCACAATGTAAAGCCATTTTTAAAAATATAAAGTTTAATTTTGCAAAAATAATCAATTTAGCCAAAGAATAAACTCTCTTAATTATAATTCAGTTTTTTTTAAGATTAATTCATAATTTAATTTTATATTTGTCAAAAAAATACTCTATGAAACGAATACTTTTATTGTCGTTTATTTTAATAATTTTGATTTTTACATATTCCTGTAAAACTAATGGAGGCGACACTACAACAAAACCTTCTATGTTTTGCCTCGTAAATTCAATAAATTGGCGTTCACCAGAACCAAAAGCAGTTTTATCAGAAAATTCTATAAAAATTTATGGAACTTCAGCAAATGGACAAACAATAATATTAAATGTTGGCTCTGATAAAGTAGGTGAATATTCTACAAATGAACTAACAGGCACTTATGCAGAGTTTATCCCTAATACCAGCTCTTCTTCTTCTAAATATTCTACCTCAGATAATGAAAATGCTTATGGAAACATTAAAGTCTCGTCAATAAATGAAGAAGCTAAAACTATGAGTGGTAGCTTTAGTTTTAAAGCATATAGAAATACCGATAATTCGTTTAAAACTATTAGTGAAGGCGTGTTTTCTAATATCCCCTATCAGTTTTATAGCCTTTCAGATAGCACAGTTTTCCAAAATATTTTTGTTTATAATGACGGCGAAAGGCAGTGGAATGCTAAAGATATTACAGCTCAAAAAAATGATACTGCATTAATAATTTTTGCTGATTGTGATAGAAATGAGGCTTGGCAAAGTATTACAATTTGGATGCCACCAACAATTAGTGCAGGTGTACATTATATAACAGAAGAAGGACCTGTTTATGCGAAATTTCAAAAAGGATTTTATACCTTTAATGCTAAAAATGGCTCTATAACTATTGTAGAAAATAATTCAACAACTAAGAAAATTAGAGGGAGTTTTTTCTTTAATTATATAAACGAAAATCAAGAAAATATTGCCATTTCTGATGGACAATTTGAAGTGAAATTTACAGAAAATAATTAAAAAATTTATAAATCCAAGTTTTCTGAACCCTCGCAATCAAATAAATTTAAAAGTGAATTATAATAATTTGTGTAAAGCAAGCTAAATCTTTCTTCGTTTTTATTGAGATATGTCTCAAACATTTCTTTACCTTTTGGATCAGGCGAATACTTCTTTTCAATTTCTAAGTTAAAATTTTTCATATCTTCCATTAACCTAGCAACTTCTTTTGCTTCTTGTTCGTTAATGTTTTTATCGCTTGCTATATTTTCAAATACTTGAGTATGAGATATAAGAAGCTTCTCTAATTTTTTCGCATCAGTCTTTGGACCACCGCAAGAACCTAGTAATATTAAAAAACTTAAGCAAAAAACGTAAAAAGTAATTTTGTTCATAAATTATATTTTAATGTAATTGATTTTTAATATTGTGTAAAATAAATAAACAATTTTATATTTTAATCCTTTTTTAAGTTTAAAAGCCGTTTTAATTCAGCAATTTCTTTATCTTTTTCTGAAATTGTTTTTTGATTTTCTGCAAGAGCTTCATCTTTTTCTGCAAGAGCTTCATCTTTTTTAGCAATAATATCGTCTTTCTCTTGAATTAAATCGTCTTTTACAAGTAATTCGGTTAAATAATCATCTTCCATTTGCATTTCGTCTCGAACTTGGCTTGAGGCGTAAGCTTCTTGCAGTTTGCGAATTATTTGTTTATGCTCTTTAGAAAAACTTTCAGAATTAATATTTAAAATATGCTGATCTTTGGTGATATTATCTTGATCGAAAATACTAAGCAAATTTTCTAAATCATTCCTGCGTTTTTCTTTTAATTGCTTTATTTGTACTATCCAAGATTTATGATTTAAACTCTGAATAAACTCATTCTTACTGTCAAATTTCTCACCCGTTGCTTGATCTTTTACAGTTCTATCTACCACAAGTACAGGACTATCAGACAAACCAATATCATAGTTTAACAAATAAATGCAATAAATCTGTCTAGCTTTTGTTCTGAGCGTATCGGAACTATTACCTGGGTCTTGATACATAGCTCCAAGATATTTTCTGAAACGCATTATATCAGTAGCAAGTTTGGCTTTTTGAAGCTCTATGCTCACAGTTTTAAATTCTCCACTTTCTGTTTTTATTTTTGCTGCAAAATCAAAACGACAAATAACTATTTGCTCTAATGTTCTGTCTAATTGGCTTTTATCAACTCCGGCTTTGAGAGTACGTTCTGTTGAAGCAAAATCTAATTCTACTATTTTCTCACCAATTATTGCTGATAAAAAAGTTTTGGCAATCTTAGTATCACTCATCATGAACTTGAAAACTGTGTCGTATATAGGATTTGCAATTTGCATGGCATTTTTTTTAAAACTTATTATTACAAAATTAAATCTTTTTTAGGAAATATACAAATGTTTTTTAAGAAAAATAATGCAAACACACAGAGAGTTGTTGGTTTTGTAAGAAAGTGGGGTTTTGGCGGGATTTTTGCCATTTATTGCAAAAATCATGACAAAACAGGCGGAAAACTTTAACCCTACCTCCCGACCGATAATTATCGGTCATTTCGAGCGAAGCTCTGCTTCGCGAGAAATCTCCCCCCTGCACACAGCAACGCCAATAAAAACTTTTCACTTCGAGTTTTGAGCCATGCGAAAAACTCGAAGCCAAAATTAGTGAAAATTCGTGTAATTCGTGGTTGTCATCTTCGAGCATTGAGCGAAGCGAAATGCGAAGAAGCCCCTTTCGACTTTCAACTTTTAACTTCTATATTTCAACAAATTTTTTAATTAAAAAGTCCAACTTTTAAAACTCGAACCGATTTGAAGACAAAAAACGAAACTTTATTAAAAAAATTACGTATAATTAAAATATGAGTTGTTTTTTAAAATTATAAAGAAATTTTTATTATATTTACAAAATTATTAACTAAAACTTATTATTATGAGAAAAATTGTTATTATTCTAAGTCTTATTTGCTTTTCGGTAGTTGCATTTGCTCAAGTTCAAAAAACCGTAGAAACCAAAGTTGCAAAAACTGTTAAACCTATTAGTATTGCAGAAGCTGAAGTTAAACCGGTTTACCCAGGTGGCGATGTTGCTTTAATGGAATTTATTGTAGAAAATACAAAATATCCTGCTAAAGCAAAAGAAAACAAAAGTCAAGGAAAAGTGTTTGTGAAATTTGTAATTGATGAAAAAGGTAAAGTTAGCAATGCAGAAATAGTCTCTAAAGACACAGATCCACTTCTAAGTGATGAAGCTTTACGCATTATTAACAGTATGAAAGATTGGACACCTGCACAACTTGATGGTAAAAATGTAGCAGTAGAGTATATTATTCCAATTAATTTCAAATTAGATGATAAAGAACAACAAATAGAAAAAATTAAAAAATAATTTTATTTACCAATTCTTTTCTATTACTCTTTTTTGAGATTTAAACTTTTCTTTATTTACTTTGTCTTGCACATCTTTTTCTTGTTGTTGCAAGGCTTCTAAATAACGCTCCATTTCTTCACGAGACATTTGATTGTCTCGTGATTGTTCTTGCTTAGTATCTTCTTGCTTTTGGTCTTGGTCTTGATTTTGTTTATCTTGATTGTCTTGGTTTTTATTGTCTTGATTTTGATCCTTATCTTGATTTTCCTGATTATCTTGATTTTGATCTTGATTTTGATTATCTCCAGATTGTTGTTGTTCTTGAATTTTTGTAGCCACAGCCATATTATAACGGCTTTGATCGTGTTCAGGATTTAATCTAATTGCGTTTTTATAAGCCTGAATACTTTTATCATATTCTGCTGCTTGCAAATAGGAATTTCCGATATTATAAAAAGCATCGGCTTTTTCTTTATTATTTCCTGAAAGTTTTAACACATTTTCATAAGAAGTTCTTGCATCATTAAACTTTCCGTTTCTATATTGTGAAGCAGAAATATTTCCATGCAATTTGCTAAGCTCAGGATTTATTTCCATAGCTTTTTTAAAATTTAATTCTGAATTATCAAAATCCTTATTTTTATACGACTTATTGCCTTCCCTAATAATTTTTCTCTCTTCTTGAGAGTAAATATTTGCTGTTATAAGGCTTAAAAAAACAAATAAAATTAAAGTTCTTATATTTATTAAAGTTTTCATTTTAAATAGTCTGTTTTTGATTTGACTTATCTTTAAACAAATTTATTTTTCTAAAAATATCATTTTTTCGTTCAGAAATAATTGTTTCTATTATTAATAACAAAAATGCCAAAGCAGCTAACTTAGTAAAATAGTCATTATATTCAGAATAAATTTGTTTTTGAATTTCACCTTTTTGAAGTTTCACAATCTCTTCAATAATTTTATCAGAAGCATTTGCAGTATTATCCAATTTCACATAAACTCCATCTGTTGCATTTGCCAATTCTATTAAAGTTTTTTCATCCGGAATTGAAACAACAACATTTCCATTTCTGTCTTTTAAAAAGCCTCTACCATTTTTCAAAGGGATTGGTGCACCCGACTTAGAACCAACACTTACAGTAAAAATTTTAATTCCTTTTTCTTTTAAAGTATTTACAGAAGCAAAGGCATCATCTTCATGATTTTCGCCATCACTTAATAATAAAATAATTTTTGAAATATCTTTATTTTCTGTAAAAGATTTTGACGCTAAATCAATAGCTTGCCCAATTGCTGTTCCTTGAACCGGAACTAAGTCTGTACTAATTGAAGACAAAAACAATCTCGCCGTCCTAACATCATCAGTAATAGGCATTTGCACAAAAGCATCGCCTGCAAAAATTATTAAACCTAATTTATCATTTTGTAGTTTTGAAATTATTCTTTCAATAAACTTTTTGGCATTTTCCAATCTGTTAGGCTTTAAGTCTTGTGCTAACATTGAGTTTGAAACATCAATAGCAACAATAAGCTCAACGCCTTTTGTATTTTCTTCAGCTAATTTAGCACCAAATTGCGGACGAGCCAGAGCTAATACCATGAAAATCCAAGCCAAAGAAACAATACTTATTTTCCAAATCTTTCTTGCTAAACTATAATCCGGAATTAATAAACTAATAAGCTTTAATTCTCCTGCGTTTTTTAGTTTACGTTTACGATTAAAAATTCCTAATATAAATAAAAACACGAAAATTACTAAAATAAGTAAAAGCCATAAATATTGCGGGTTTTGAAATCTAAACATATTAAAAAGTGTTTTTAAGAATTGTTAAACCTAAAAATTGTTCTAAAACAAAAATCAGCATTGCAAAAATTAAAATTAAAGAAAATTCTTCCCTTGGTTTTGAATAAGATCTAACTTCTAATTCAGTTTTTTCCAAACTATCAATTTCTTTATAAATATCTCTTAGCTTTTGATTGTCTGTTGCTCTAAAATACTTACCCCCAGTTTGTTCTGCAATTTTTTGCAAGACTTCCTCATCAATTTTCACTTCCATATTTTGATACTGTATCCCAAAAGGTGTTTGAAAAGGATATGGAGCCATTCCGTTTTTACCAACGCCTATAGTATAAACTCTAATACCAAATTCTTTGGCAATTTCGGCAGCAGCCAAAGGCGAAATATTTCCAGTATTATTAACACCGTCAGTAAGTAAAATAATTACTTTACTAATAGCTTCAGAATCTTTTAAACGATTTACAGAATTTGCCAAACCCATTCCTATTGCAGTACCATCCTCAATAATTCCATCTTTAATTTCGGAAAATAAATTCAATAAAACCGCATGATCAATAGTTAAAGGACATTGGGTATAACTTTCAGCAGCAAAAACTACCAAACCCATTCTATCATTAGGACGACTTGAAACAAACTCCATCCCAATTTCTTTTGCAGCCTCTATCCTATTAGGTTTAAAATCTTCGGCAAGCATAGAACCACTAACATCAAAAGCAATTATAATATCAATTCCTTCCATTTTTCTATCTTCCCACTTATCTATACTTTGCGGACGTGCTAACACAATTATTAAAGCAGATAAAACTAAAATTCTTAAAGCAAACAAAAAATGTCTTAATATATACCGCCAAGGAAGTGAAGATTTTTTTAAATTAAATAAATTTGATATTTTCATTGTAGCTGCAGATTTTCTCAAACGCCACACATACCAAAATATCATTGGTATAAAAACCAAAAACAACCAAAAATATTCCTTATTTGCAAATTCAATATTACTCATCATAGCTATTATCTTTTGTTTGTTCAAAATTTTCTTCTTGTTCAATTTCTATTACAGCCTCAGTTTGAGTAATTTTGGAGTTTTCTTCTATAATTTCTTTTGTATTTTCAACAAATTCAAAACTATTTTTCAAAGATAAATCATTCTCGTTTTGCAGAGCTTTATATTTTGCAAACTTCACATTATCAGCAAGTTCCAATATTTGTTTTAATTTAAAATAATCTTGTTCAGAAATTAAATCTATATTATCAAAACTTTCTAAAATCTCATTTGTAGTCATCTCAATAGCAAAAACACCAAATCTTTTTTCAATATATTCTCTAATAACATCTGTAATTTGAACATGATATTCCTTGATTTCTCCCTTAGCCCAAATCTTTTCTTTTCGTATAAACTCTAATTTTTTAAGGGCTATCACATGAGCAGGTTCTTCTTGTTTTATTCTTAATAAATTTGGTGCAAGTCCTTTTTTATAATATTTAAAGAAATAAATTAAAGCTATAACAAGAAGAAGCAAAATAATTACTGCCCACCAATATTTTTGCAAATATTTTTTAAAATAAAACCAAAATTCAGCAAAATTAAAGGGAGTGTTAAACATGTTTTCTTTAATATCTTTTATTCTATAAAGTGTAAAAAGGGCTTGAGATTTCTTAACTTGCTGAAAATCTTGAACAAAAACCGTATCAACACTTCCAGCAACAATATATTTGTTTAAAACACCGCTTTTATCAAATAAATACAAATTTTGGGAAGAAGATTCAGCAATTTTCCGTATCTCTTCTTGATCATAAAAGCCTGAATTTTTAGTTAATTCAGATGCAAACATATTTAAGAACTGCTCAAAAACTATAGCTTTTATCTGATTTAAACTATCAATAGAAACTGATTGTTTTATAGAATCCGGAATATATTGTTCAATTTCATTTTTAAAAGCATCTTTACCAAAAACTACAAAACCAGAATTATCAGCATAAACAGTATCAACAGGAATTGTATCAAGAAGCACATAAGGTTTTACAAAAAATTGAGTTTCCGAAGTAAAAATAAAACTACTGTCATTATCTAAAACAAGCTTTATGCTAATTGCAGGAATAATATTAAGTCCTGTATCAAAACTTGTGATTAGATATTTTTTTTCAATATTTCTAATACTTTCAGAAGCTATAAACTCAGGTTTATATTCGCCAAGTATTTCAATATTTTTTGAAATAGTATCTTTAAAATTTGGAAAAACCACATCAATAGTTTTATCTACAGATAAATTAATAATTAGTTCGTTCGGCACACCTATTATAATAGTATCGTGTTGCAGTTTAATTTCCGGTTCAATTTTTTGTCCAAAAGTTTGGAAATAAAAAATCAAACTAAAAATTAGAAGTATATTGTATTTTATAATATTTTTCATTGTATAAAAATTCAAAAATTATCTATTTTTAAACAAATTAATTAATGGTTTAACATAATCTTGGTCGGTACTAATATCAGCAAAATCTAAATTTGATTTTTTAAACAATTTTGTAATTTCATCATATTGGTTTTGCCAATTTCTTCTGTATTCTTTTCTAATTTTTTTCATAGAAGTATCAACCCATTTTTGTTGGCCAGTTTCAGAATCTTTAAAGTAAGCTAAGCCCAAATTAGGCAATTCTTTTTCAAAATTATCATAAACCCTAAGAGCGGCCAAGTCGTGTTTATTTCCTGCAATTTTAAGAGCATCACTAAAGTCGGGTGAAACAAAATCAGAAATTATAAAAGCTGTACTTCTTTTCTTAATAGCATTAGTAAAGAATTTCAAAACTTGCGTCAGGTCTGTACCAGTGCTTTCGGGTTCAAAATTTAAAAGTTCAAGAATAATTCTTAATATATGTTTTTTGCCTTTTTTAGGTGGAATAAATTTCTCTATTTTATCCGAAAAAAGTATTACTCCAACTTTATCATTATTTTGAATAGCAGAAAAAGCTATTACAGCTGCTAATTCGGTGCTAAGTTCTTGTTTAAATTTTTGAGAAGTTCCAAATGCTTTTGAACCACTAACGTCAATCAACAACATTACAGTAAGTTCGCGTTCTTCTTCAAAAACTTTCACATAAGGGTGATTAAAACGAGCGGTTACGTGCCAGTCGATATCTTTTATAGGGTCGCCGTATTGATATTCTCTAACTTCAGAAAAAGCCATTCCTTTTCCTTTAAAAGCGGAATGATATTCTCCTGCAAAAATTTGAGAAGAAAGTCCACGAGAGCGGATTTCAATTTTTCTAACTTTTTTTAATAAATCTTTAGCTTCCATAAAATATTCGTTTTAAACATTAAAATTATTTTAAATTAAATTATTATGGAACTTCAACAGAATTTAATATTTCGCTAATAATTTCTTCTGAACTAATATTTTCGGCTTCGGCTTCATACGACAAACCTATTCTATGTCTAAGCACATCGTAACAAACTGCACGCACATCTTCGGGTAAAACATAACCTCTACGTTTTATAAAAGCAAAAGCTTTAGCTGCTAATGCCAAGTTTATAGAAGCACGTGGTGAGCCACCAAAAGCAATCATTCCAGATAATTTTGATAAATTATATTTTGCGGGTTCGCGACTTGCAAAAACTATATCAAGAATATATTTTTCAATTTTTTCGTCTAAATACACTTCTCTAACTACAGAACGAGCTTTTACAATATCTTCGGGTTTTAGCACTTTAGAAGCCTTAGGCATTTCTCCTAATAAATTTTCTCTGATAATAGCTCTTTCTTCTTCAAATTCGGGATAAGAAATTTTTAGTTTAAGCATAAATCTATCAACTTGCGCTTCGGGAAGAGGATAAGTGCCTTCTTGTTCAATTGGGTTTTGAGTTGCCATAACCAAAAAAGGTTTTTCCATTTGATAACTTGTATCGCCAATAGTTACTTGTCTTTCTTGCATAGCTTCTAACAAAGCCGACTGAACTTTTGCTGGGGCACGGTTTATTTCGTCAGCTAAAATAAAATTTGCAAAAATAGGACCTTTTTTAACCAAAAACTCTTCTTTTTTCTGACTATAAATCATAGTACCAATTAAGTCGGCAGGCAATAAATCCGGCGTAAATTGAACTCGGGCAAATTTTGCATCAATTGCATCTGCCAAGGTATTGATTGCCAGAGTTTTTGCCAAACCAGGTACACCTTCTAACAAAACATGACCATCAGATAATAAACCAATTAACAAACCTTCAAGTAAATGTTTTTGCCCAACAATTACTTTGTTCATTTCAAGATTGATTATATCAACGAAACTACTTTCACGCTGAATTTTCTCGTTTAATTCTTTAATATCAATTTGAGCTTCCATAGTTAAATTTTTAAATATTATAAAAATACAAAACAAGTTACGAAAATATGATATAAAATGATTTTTGTCAAGAGTTTTCACATATTTTTATCTTAGTTTTTTGTTAAAACTGTTAATACGCTGTTAAACATATTTTATCACTATTATATTTCCTCCTTTTTACAAAATTTAATTTATACTATAAATAGAGTTTTTAAAAAAAAAGAATAAGTTTCGTTTTTATTTTCAAAATAATAGTTTTACCTTTGGCTAATGGATATTCGATATTTAGTTATAGAAGGAAACATTGGTGCTGGCAAGACTTCATTATGCAAAAAAATTGCAAGTGAACGCAAGGCAAAATTAATATTGGAGCAATTTGCAGAGAATCCATTTTTACCAAAATTTTATCAAAATCCCGAAAGATTTGCTTTTCCATTAGAATTATCATTTTTAGCTGACAGATATAACCAATTAAAAAGAAATATTGAAAACTTTGATTTATTTTCTGATTTAATTATTGCTGATTATTTTTTCATGAAATCTTTAATTTTTTCGGCTTCAACTTTACAAGAAGACGAATACAAATTATACCGCCAAGTTTTCGATATAATTTACAGCTCTTTACCAAAACCCGATTTATACGTTTATTTACATAAATCTGTGGAAAATTTGCAGAAAAACATAAAGCACAGAGCCAGAGATTACGAACAAAATATAAGTTCAGACTATTTAAAAAGCATAGAAAATGGTTATTTTAATTTTTTTAAGCAACAAAATGACATGAAAATAATTTTAATTGACACAAATAATATTGACTTTGTAAATAACGAAAAGCACTATAAACAAATGGTTAAAGCCATTTTTGAACAAAATTATTTAAAGGGTGTTAATAGAATTGTGTTTTAAAATTAAAAAAAAATGATTTTTATGTGCTTATTTATCAAAAACTTATTATTTTTGCATAAATAAATTAAAAAATTTGATGTTAAATAAATAAAAGAGTTTAAATTATGAAAAAGACCTTACTTTTTATTTTCGCCGCCGCTACTATTTTTTCATTAAATAGTTGTAATGGTTTGAAAAAAATGATTCAAAATGCTGATGATATTAATTACTCAGTAAATCCTGAAATTCTAGAAATGCATGCAGGCAAAGTTGCTGTTAATATTAATGGTAACTTCCCTGAAAAGTATTTTAACAAAAAAGTTACTGCCACAATCACTCCAACTATAGTTTGGGAAGGTGGCGAAAAAGCTTTAACTCCTGTTTATGTTCAAGGTGAGAAAATTCAAGGAAATGCAAAAGTTATCCAATACAAAGCTGGTGGAAGTTTTTCCTACAACGACAGTTTTGATTACGAGCCTGCAATGAGAAGATCTCATTTAGAATTGCGTATTTCAGGTAGTAAAGGTAATAAAACTGCGGAATTTGACCCTGAGTTTATTGCTGACGGAATTGTTGCAACTCCCGAACTTGTAAAAATGCAAGGTGCCAGCTCAGTTGCCAAAGATAAATTTATTAAAGATAATCCTGATGTGAAAATTGCTACTATTAATTATGATAAAAATAGAGCAGAACTTAAAAACGCAGAAACAAAAAAAGATGAAGTAAAAGAATTAAAAGATTTTGTAAACGAAGTTAAAGATGATGACCGTAAAGAATTTGTAAATGTTGAATTACTATCTTATGCTTCTCCTGAAGGTACACTAGAAATTAATACAAAAGTTTCTAACGATAGATCTAAAACTATAGATAGATATGTGAAAAATGAGTTTAAAAAAATCGATGAATTTAAAGACAATGATTTTTTTAAATATTTAGTTACTGAAGAAGACTGGGAAGGTTTTAAAACAACAGTTCAAGCATCTAATTTAGCAGATAAAGATATGATTTTAAGAGTTGTAAATATGAACTCTGACCCTGTTCAACGTGAAGAAGAAATTCGTAAAATGACTGCTACTTTTGAAGAATTAGAAAAACTTGTTCACCCTTTATTACGTCGCTCTGAAGTAAAAGTAAATATTATGCTTATTGGAAACACTGATGAAGAAATTAAAGAATTATTCAAAACTTCTCCAGAAGAACTTACAGTTGAAGAGTTTTTATATTTAGGTAACTTAGTTACTACAGATCAAGAAAAATTAGATGTTTACACAAAAGCAAGTGAAGTTTACAATAAGGATTGGAGATGTTTCAATAACTTAGCAGCTGTTCAATACAGAATGAAAGATTATGCAGGAGCAAAAACTAGTATTGAAAAAGCTAAAGCCATAGATGCTAATGCAACCATTTTCAATAACTTAGCCAATGTTTATCTATCAGAAGGAAATGTTGTTGAAGCTGAAAAAAATTACCAATCAGCAACAGGCGTTCCAGAAGCAAGTTTAGGACAAGGTATATTAGCAATTAAAAATGCTCAATACAAAAATGCTGTTGATTTTTACAATTCTAATAATTGTTTTAATGCAGGTTTAGCAAAACTTCTTAATGGAGATGCAAACGGAGCTATTGAAGCTGCAAGTAATGGTAATGACAAAGAAGAAGCTTTAAACTATTATTTAAAAGCAATTGCAGGTGCACGAAAAGGCGACACTGAACTTATGTATAATAACCTAAGAACTGCTTGCACAAAAGATTCTAAACTAAAAGCATTTGCTAACGATGACGTTGAGTTTATTAAATATTTTGAAGACGATACTTTCAAATCAATAGTAAAATAGTTTATTTTCATAAAACTCTAAAAGCTGTCTTTTAAAGGCAGCTTTTTTTTTATTAATATTATACTATTGCCTTCAATAAAGATTTTATATCTTTACATTAAAATTTACAAACTTAAATTTATTTTTATGAAACTGAATTTATTTATAATTTGCACAATTGCTCTTTCACTTACAGTATTTTCGTGTAAAAATTCAAGCAAAACCAAAAAAACTCCTGAACAAGAAATTGAAATTATTACAAATAAAATAATTGCACATACAGAAATTCTTAATAAAGCAAATAAGGACAATAAAATAACAGAACAAGAAGCTATTGAAATATCTAAAATTATCAAGGAACTACAAATTACTTACATTGATTTTGATAATAAATTTAAAAACGACCAAAATTTACAAGAAATAATTCAAGAATATTTCAAAAATAATGAAATTGAACTAGAAAAAATATACGAAAATTACTTTCAAGCCCTTATGAAAGTGTATGATTGTGAGGGAAGTGAGAAAATTAATTTTTAATAAATTTCTATTAAAATTATTTTCTAAAATATATGTAAATTTATATTAAAAAAATTTGGTTTTAATAAAAATTATAATTTACTTTACATAAAATTATTTATTAACTAATTAAATTAAAAATTATGAAAAGAATTGCATTATTGTTAACACTTGTTGCTTTTGTTTTAGGAGTTGTGTCTTGTGGCGGACCAGTTAATGACGCAAAAAAAACTTTGAAACTAATGAAGAATTTAACTACAGAAATTAACAAAGCTGCAGAAGATGGAAAAATTACAGATAAAGAAGCAGAAAAAGTTAATGCTTCAATGAAGAAATTCAAAGAATATTCTGAAAATATGGAAAAAAAGTATGAGAAAAATGAAGAAGCAGAAAAACAAATAGAAGAATATTATGAAAAGAATAAAAAAGAACTTGATGAGGTACAAGAGCAATTCATGGAAGCACTTGGAAAACTTTTCAACTGTGAAGAAGGGCTTGATAAAATTGATTTAGATTGGTAATCTATTAATATAAAAAGACAAAAAAGTTATTCTAATTAGAGTAACTTTTTTTTATGCATTAGCATACACAATTAAATATCTAAATAGTATATCTATTAAACCTTAACAAAAAAAAGACCAAATAAATTTTTCAACTTACTTGGTCTAAATAATTCTCTTACTTGTTATTAAGCTTAAAAAAAGAGCTATAAAATTAGAAAAATAAAACTTAAGAATTTGTTTTATTCTTCTGTATTTTCATTTCTTCTGTTCTCGTGATTTTGATTATAGCCTCCGCGTCTTTGTCCGTTTCCACCACGTTGGGAGTTATAACTTCTTCTTTCTCTTCCAGAATTCTCTGTTCTTTCATGTGCTTGATTAACAACAATAGTGCGTCCTTCTAATTCTGCACCATTTAATTCTTCAATAGCTTTTTTAGCTGCAGCTTCGTCTTGCATTTCCACAAAACCATAGCCTTTACTTCTACCTGAAAATTTATCAGTAATAACTCTTGCTGAGCTAACTTCTCCGTACTCTTCGAAGAAACCTTGTAAATCGCTGTCCTTCACTGAGTAGGGCAAGCTTCCAATAAAAATGTTCATTCTAAAATTTTAATTAATAATTCAAAGACAAAGTTAATGCAATAATTAACATCACAATAAAATAAATTAAAAAATATAAAAAAATAATTGCGACATTTAACTAACTACTATTCAGCGGGTTACACAAATTTAGAAATTATAAAAAATTATATCTCATCAATTTTCAAATCCATAGGGTTCCAAAAAACGTCAGAAAAGTTAATAATTTTATTATTTTCGACAATAATTCCCTCTGCCTCAAGAAGTTTTTGCATTAGATTTTCTTCTTTAAAATGAAATTTACCAGTTAACACACCATTTCTATTAACAACTCTGTGTGCCGGTAGCTTATCTAAAATATTTTTTGTGGAATTTAAAGCCCAGCCCACCATTCTTGCTGCTTGGGCTGAGCCAATAGCTTTTGCAATTGCACCATAACTAGTAACTTTTCCATATGGAATTTGACTAACAACAGAATATACCCTTTCGAAAAAGCTTTCATTATCTAAACTGCTAATCTTCTTCATAAGGAGGTTCAATTAATTTTGCAGTTTGAGGAAGTTTGAACTTTAAATATTTAATACTTCTATTTTCTTCATTCCACATTTTTTCATAATGTGTTTTTATTGTTAATACACCAGAATAGTGTTCTGACTCATACAAATTATCAGTATCAACAAGTATTTCAAGATTATTAATAGAAATTACTGACTTAGTATATTTATATAAAGTATCGTCATCAGTTTTTAAATTAACAATTCCATTATCTACCAAAAAAGTTTGATATTTTGTTAAAAAAGCAGATGAAGTTAATCTTTTCTTAATTCTTTTTCTTGGTCCTAATTGTGGGTCTGGAAAAGTTATCCAAATTTCGTCAACTTCATTTTTATCAAAACAAAAAGGCGTAAACTCTACTCTAGTTCGTAAGAAAGCCACATTTTTTAACTCAAATTTTAAAACATTACTAGCTCCTCTCCACATTCTTGCACCTTTTATATCTACACCAATATAGTTACACTGCGAATAGTTTTGCGCTTGTTCAACAGTATATTCACCTTTTCCACAGCCTAACTCAAGTATTATAGGATTTTTATTTTTAAAAAACTTTTCTGTCCAATTAGCTTTCATCTCATAATCTTGTGGATTTTGAAAATCAAATTTTGGTTCAAAAAAATGAGGGAAAGTTTTATTTTGGGCAAACTTTTGTAATTTTCTTTTTGCAGACATTTATAATTTATTTAGCATCAACTTTTTCTATTCTTAATCCCATTTTCATTATCCCCGGCAATTGATCTATTCGCATAGCCTGCTCATATTCAACCGAATATTTTCCTTTATGAGGAAATCTCACATTCATTTTCCAAGGCCACTGCAAATTTCTAATACTTCCTGAACCTTTTCCATACCATTTTCCATAATCATCGGCAAGATTACATTCAAGAGTATCAATTTTAATTACTCCATTTGGAGCTGAAGATTTAACAAAAAGCCATAAATTTTTATATTGATACTCAGAACTATGTCTAATATGAATATACACATTATGCATAGTAAGAGTGTCGTCTATTTCAAATGTAAATAATAGTTTTTTTTTGTTGTCCCAGATATCATTTGGAGCTGAAGATTTAACAAAAAGCCATAAATTTTTATATTGATACTCAGAACTATGTCTAATAGGAATATCTTTATCATGAATATTTTGATATTCTTCATACACTTTATTTCTATCACAAGAAATAAAAAATACATTAAAAAACATAAGAACAAGCAGACTTAAAGCTTTTTTATTTGTTTTTTTCATTATTTTGTTTTCTGATTTTATACTGTTTAGGTTTACTTTTTTTATTTTTCTTTTTCAGTTTTTTAGAGTCGAACCTAGTTAAGCTATCAGAATTTAATTCCTCTTTAAAACTTATACTAGTTTTTCCATTAGTTTTATTTTCTTCAAAAACATTTTCGGGATATATACCTTTTTCATTCAAATCCATAATTTCTTTGACTTTATTAACATCTAAAGCACGAATAACCGGAATATCATTTACTTTTGTTTCATAATACATTAAATTTTTAAAAATATCATTTTTAACATGTATAGCTTCGCTTTTAGCAAATTTAAGGTTTACAATATTTTTCGGAAAATTTCGTCTTTCATCTAAATAAACTTCAAGCTCATAATTTAAGCAACATTTCAACTTACTACACTGACCAGCAAGCTTTTGAGGATTTAGAGAAAGTTCTTGCAACCTAGCCGAATTTGTAGAAACAGACACAAAATCATACATCCAAGTAGTGCAACAAAGCTCTCTTCCGCAAGGACCAATTCCTCCGATTTTACCGGCTTCTTGTCTTGCTCCTATTTGTTTCATTTCAACTCTAATTCTGAACTCTTCTGCCATTTTTTTAATAAGCTCTCTAAAATCCACTCTATCTTCGGCAATATAATAAAATATTGCCTTTGTTTTATCTCCTTGAAACTCTACATCCCCAATTTTCATATTCAAATTAAGCGAGTTTGCAAGTTCACGAGTTCTCAGCATTGTTGGAATTTCAAGAGAAATTGCCTCTCTCCACTTTTGAATATCGTGAGTTCGTGCTTTTCTATATATTTTTTTAAAACCTTGATCTTTTAATGATTTTTGCCTATTAATATGTTGTTCTGCAATATAACCAACAGCAGATACTATCCCTATATCATGACCAGGTGAAGACTCGACTGCAACAATGTCTCCAACATTTAATTGCAAATTACAAGTATTCTCAAATATTACTTTTCTTGTATTTTTAAATCTTACTTCAACATATTTATTTTGTGCCAAAGGATCTTCAATATCATTTAGCCAATCATAAACATCTAGTTTATTACAACAAAAACTTTTGCTTACATTAGCTGAATTTTCATCAACTTTAGTTACCAAACAACCTCTTTCAAATTCTCTATCTATCATTTCATTATTTCTTAATTACTCTCATTACCAAAAAAGCTATATCTGTAAAAATTATTCTTGCCATTCCATTTCTTTCTATGTGAAAATAAGCTTCATCAAAAACTTTTACAATTTCGTTTACATTATTATTATTTAAAAATTTTGCAAATTTAGATGCAAACTCTTCTTCTTCTTTTGTTAGGTAATAAATATTATTGTTTTTAAAATTATATACAAAATTCTCTCTTATTAAAATACTGCTATATTTTAAAAAGTTTTTTTGTGCTTCTCTACCTATTTTAGCCATTTCATCAGCCCATTGTAAGGCTTCTGCAATATTTCGAGAATATGTAAACCTCATAAACCTAATAAACTGTTGTAAATTAAATTTATTTTCTTCACTAGCTAGAATTTGTTTTTTTGCCTCTACATAACTTCCATTACTAATTTTAACAATATCAGCTGCTTCTTGAGTATTTAGATTAAAATTTTTTATTATATATTCTTGCATAATATCGTCATCAATTCCTAAAATTTTCACTGCTTGAGTTCTTGATAGGATTGTTGGCAATACAGATTCTCTTTCGTCACTAACTAAAATAAACACAGTATTATGAGGCGGTTCTTCTAAAATTTTCAATAATTTATTAGCACAAGAATTATTCATCTTTTCAGGAAGCCAAATTATCATTATTTTATATTCTGACTCATAAGATTTTAGGCTAAGTTTTCTAATTATTTCAGCAGATTCATCAACAGAGATAATTCCCTGTTTATTTTGCGAACCTAAATGCTGCATCCACTCGTTATATGAAATATATACGTCATTTTGAATTAATTCTCTCCATTCTGAAATAAAAGCATCAGAAATTTTCTTTTTTCCACTTTCAGTAATTACGGGAAACACAAAATGCAAATCTGGATGAATTAATTTTTCATATTTTTTACAAGAAAGACATTGACCACAACTATCCTTTTCTTGTTTATCAGTACAAGATAAATATTGAGCAAAAGCAATTGCTAAACCTAGCTTTCCTGAACCAGCAATTCCAAAAAACAGATAAGCATGGCTAAGCCTATTATTCACAAAACTTTGAATAAGCCGTTCTTTAATTTCTTTTTGTCCTAATATTTGTTCAAACTTCATAAGTAAAAAGTTACAAGATACAAAATTAAACAAATATTTCAATTCATATTCTTATTAATTTGTAATTTTGCCAAATGCAAATAATTATTGAACAAATATTGGTTTTGGCATTGATTTCAATTATAGGTTTAATAGCTTTTAAACTAAAAGCTATAACAAAAGAAAACAATGCCGGCTTAGTAAAAGTTATTTTAAAAATCACTCTACCAATTTTAATTTTTACAACTTTTGCAAATACCAACTTAGATAAAGAAATTATTCAAAACTTTCCCATTGTTTTTATTTCAGCCATTATTAGTGTAAGTTTATTATTTTTTCTAAGCAATATAAGTTCTAAATTTTTAAAATTAGACAAAGAAAACAAAGCTCTACATAACGCTCACACAATGTTTGGGAATACAGTTTTTCTTGGATTTCCACTTTTAGACGCTCTTTTCCCTGGTGGTGAGGGTTTAATTTACGCAACAATTTTTCAATTAGCCCATGATTCTCTTATGTGGACTTGGGGAGTATTAATTATGAGTAAAGCTGCCAATAAAACTTCTGAAAAAGTAAATAAAAAACATTTATTAAATCCAATAACTCTTTCATTTGTAATAGGTCTAATTTTTATGATTTTTAAAATAAGAATACCTAGTTTAGCATTAAAACCTTTGCTTGGCATCGGACATACAACTATTTATATATCAATGATTTACGTTGGTGCAGTTTTAGCTCAAGCAAAGTTAAAACCATTAATTCAAAATTTACGTTCTTATGTTTTAAGTTTTAATAAATTAATTTTTGCCCCTTTAATTTTAGCCTTTATTTTAATTTTATTTAAAAATTTTGGTTTACATATATCCAATACGGCTTTAATTTGTGCCGTACTTCAAACTGCTATGCCTTGTATGATAATTATTTCTGTTTTAGCCGAAGACTTAGGATTAAATGCAAAACAAGCAGTAGAAAACATTTTAGTTAGTTCAGTTCTTTCAATATTTACTTTGCCATTAATTTATTGGCTTATTTCTATATTTTTATAAAAAATATACTTACAAACTTAAATATCTCTTCCCGAGATATAGTTTCTCCATTTATCCACGCAAGTTTGAATATCATCTGGCAAATCGGAGTCAAAACATACATCTTTATCTGTTGAGGGATGAATAAATCCTAAAGATTTTGCATGCAAAGCTTGACGTGGGCAAATTTTAAAACAGTTTTCTACAAATTGTTTATATTTTGTAAAAGTTGTTCCTTTTAAAATTTTATCGCCACCATATTCCCAATCATTAAATAATGGATGTCCAATACTTTTAAAATGCACTCTTATTTGATGTGTTCTTCCTGTTTCTAGCATACATTCAACAAGATTTACATAATCAAATCTTTCAAGCACTTTATAATGAGTAATTGCTTCTTTTCCATACTCACCATCCGGAAATACGTCCATTATTTTTCTATTTTTCAAGTTTCTCCCCACATGTCCTGTAATAGTTCCTTCATCATTTTCTAAATTTCCCCAGACCAAAGCTTGATATGTTCGTTTTGTTGTATGCTCAAAAAACTGTTTTGCAATTTTATTCATAGCCAACTCATTTTTAGCAACAACTAATAATCCTGAGGTATCTTTATCTATTCTATGCAGAAGTCCAGGTCTAATTTCATTTCCTTCACTTGTTGGCAATTCTTGAAATTTATATGCTAATGCGTTTACAAGAGTGCCTTCGTAATGTCCAAAACTAGGGTGTACTACCATTCCCGGTTTTTTGTTTACAATTACAAAGTCATTATCTTCATAAACTATATCTATGGGAATATCTTGTGCTATTAATTCCTTATCTGCTTTTGGATATGCAAGAAGAATACTAACTATGTCGCCTGGCTTTACTTTATAAGAGTTTTTTATTTCTTTTCCATTTACCAATATATTTCCGGCTTCAGCAGCATTTTGAATACGGTTTCTTGATGTAGATGCTAAACGGGACACAAGATATTTATCCAAACGCATTAATTTTTGTCCTGGCTCAATAATAAGTCTGTGGTGTTCAAATAATTCAGATTGTGTAAACTCCTCATCAGCTGAATCTTGAACTTCGCGGTATTCTTCGTCCATTTTAACGGGCTATTAACAATTTTTGAGTTTTATAATTAACAAAATTAGAGATTAATTTCACTATATAAATTCCTGAACTTAAATCAGAAATATCAATTTGATTTTTTGATGCAGTTGATAACAATAATTTCCCTGTAAAATCAAAAATTTGGACAATATCATTATTTGAAAAAGATTCAATATTTATAAAATTGTTGGCAGGGTTTGGATAAATTTGAAATTCAGCAAAGTTTTCTTCAAAAATATTAGTCTGCTCTATTGGTTCATATTCAAAAACAGGTCTTAACATCAAAGCACCAGGAATAGATGAGTTTTCCCAAGTTCCACTAACATTATAAAAAAGGAACTGACTTGCATCATTGTGAATGTCGAAACCACAATTAAGCATATCGTCAGTAGTTTTAGTCCAACCAATATAAAAAGTAGTATCAATAAGCAATGCAGTATCTAAAGGATAATAAATAAAGCCATTTATATCATCGCTATATTCAGGCAGAACACCAATTTTTTGAAATAGAGTATCTCCTGGTATTCCATTATCATCTTTCCAAACATTTAAAAAGAAATATTTTTTATTGCCCTCGTTAAGAACTTTATTAAAATAAATATAAACTCCAAATAGCTTCCCACTTACTAAAGGTGTAAATTGATATGCCAAACTTGAATATGCTGTATTTTGTCCAGAAATTCCATAAGCTTTTTCGGCTGAGCCATCATCATAGGCATAATAATTTTCAAATTTCTGATAATATCTAATTGTATCATTCCAGCGATACATAAATCTTTCTTCAGAATCATCTGTTGTAATATAACCTTTAAGTAAAAACTTAGCAGAATCTACTGAATTTGAATTAAAAATATAAGGAATTCTTCTACTATAATTAATTGTTTCAAATGCATCTATATTTTCATTGTCGTCGTTCATAGAAAATCCTATATTATTTCCGAGCAAATCAATAATTTCGACTTGTCTATTAATAGCAAATACGTCAGGTCCAGTATTTCTATAAGTCCAAGTTAGGCTGTCGTTTACTAATCCTGTATTATTTGCTTTATAATGTTTCCAAGGCACAGATTCGTAGCCATTTAACATTGAGTTAAAGTTTTTAATAAAAGCCACATCATTTGCAATTGTATCTGTATAAGTTTTTGCAGTATCAAGCATTACAAAATCAATATTCCAGTGGTCTGAATTGCTAATCCAGCTTGGTTCGTAATTTGAGGAAATGCTTGCATAATTAAGAAATCTAAATTGAAAGCCTTTAACAAGAAACAGAGTATCAGTAATTGGAATTAAAACATTTTTAAATTCAGACATAACACTTCCACCTGCGACATTCCAAACACTTGTCCAAGCTAAATCAGGAGTTTTAAATTGCACAACAAGAGAGTCTTTTGTTTCCGGCATATTTCCATTTCCGCCTGCTTGATAAAAAAAGCTAAAATAAACAGAATCACTAGGATGCACGGCAAGATTAATTGGTTTTGAAGTTAAATAATCAGCAATATCAGAACTTAAAGAAGGCAAATGAGGATAAACATTTCCGAACTCATCAACAGCGTCAAGGCTTGCTACATTATAAGTCATAGGATTTTTTGCATAATTATTATTTATAAAAGCAAATTTGTCTATCCATTTTGTTGAATCAGGGTAAACATAAGAAGCAGAAAAGTCATCAAAAAAAGGAAGATTTAAAGTATCAAGATTCAATTCATTTTTTTGAATTATTTTATTAAAATAATTACGACTATACTGTTTTAGGAAGATATTTCCATAATCTACAACAAATTCTTGAGCCAATGAAATTGTTGAAATTAGAATTAAAACATATAATAAACTTAATTTCTTCATAAATAGTTAATATTATTTATCACCATTTTCAGCTTCTTCATCATCCAACTTGGATTGCAGTTTATCTTTTGCTTCATCAACCACAGTTTGATCTTTTGTTAACCATATATCAACACTATAACCTAAATTTACTTGATTTATTGTGCTAGCATTAGGTGATTGTCTATAGACTTTTGCGTTTGCGGAATCTTGAGCATTTCTAACTGTATTATCATAAACAGTAGCCCCAAGATTAAGATATAAATCTAATAAATTATCAGAAGCCTCTTTTCTAGTAAGTCCAACTAAAGCAGGAACATTTGTTGTTTTATCGCTTAGCCCTAAACCAAGCACTAGGTCAATTGTGGATCCTTTATCTAATTTAGTTCCTGGCTCTATATCTTGTCCTCTAAATAGCTGTCTAATTACAACATTTACAGCTATATCTGGAACATACCGTAGGTTTCCTACCTTTAAGCCATAATTTTCTGCCATTGAATTTACCATTTTAATTGACATTCCGATAAACTGAGGCATAGATATTTGCTCTGTGTCTTCAGAATTAATTTTAAAATAAATTTTTCTTCCACTTTTCACTAATGAGCCTGCTTTAGGGTTTTGTTCGACCACTGAGCCTTTTGGCAAATTATCATCAAAAACTGTATCTACAATAACATATTTAAAACCATTGTCTTCCACACTAAGCAAAGCTTGATCAACTTGTGTTCCAACGAAATCAGGTACAGTAACAGATTTACCATGTTTTGTATAAGATTTTAAAGAAAAAAATAATATAATCATTAAAATAAAAGCAAGAACAATAGCAGATAATACATTAAAAATAAAAAGTTTACTTTTAAGAAAGTTCAAAAATTTATTTTTTCTTTTAAGTTTTTTCATAAACAAGATTTTAGGCTGTAAAAATATTAAAAATCTATCAAAATACAATATAAAAATGTGATAGATTTTTACTTATTTTATGCTTACACAAAAAAAAGAGCTATATTATGATAGCCCTTTTATTTTTTTAATACACAACGGTAACTACGCCCGTTATTGGTTCTAAATCATTATGAAGATCGATTATATATTGATAAGAGCCTGCAGGAACAAATTTTCCATTATATTTTCCGTCCCAAAATTCTTCACCAGATCTAGCTTGATACATTTTTTGACCCCATCTATTAAACACATAAACAATAGCGTCTTTATACATTTCAATAAAATCAATTTGCCAAGTATCGTTTATACCATCCCCGTTTGGTGTAAATGCATCAGGGATTCTTAAGCATAAGCTAGAACTTTCTGTGAGCAAAATACCTAAACTCTTACTACAAGTATTATTATCTGTAACTGTTACATTATACTGTCCTGCTCCGAGATTATTAACAATACTTGTTGTATCATTAGTATTCCACAAAATTTTATATGGTAAATTTCCACCTACGATTTGCACTCCTACTAATCCATTTTTAGCACCTTTACAAGTTACGTGAGCAACTTCGGGATACAAGTGCATTTCACTAGGTTCTGAAATTGAAAAATGCACTTCATTTTTACAATTATTTGCATCAAAAATTTGCACGGAATAATCCCCTGCATGTAATGATTGAACCATGATTCCTGTTCCTATAGTAGCGTTAAACTGTCTCCAGAAATAATTATATGGAGCTGTACCACCAACTCCTTCAGCACTTGCAGTTCCGTCATACCTACCATAACAAGTAACATCTCTAACTTGTAGGTCAACACTTAGAGAGTTTTCCGGTTCTTTAATAACTACAAAATCGCTTGCCGAACAACCATTCATATCAGTTACTTGAACATTATAAGTATCTGCTTTTAAAGATGAGATATGGCTGGATACAGGACCATGAGCCCATTGGTAAACATATGGGAACACACCACCAGCAACATTTACCGTAGCTTGGCCAGATTTTTCGCCTCTACACATTATATCTGTTTTATCAAAAGATATAGTTATTTTATCTGGTTGTTGCAAATCATAAGACACAACACCAAAACAGCCATACGCATCAGTAACAGTTACAGTATAAGTACCTGCTCCGATATTACTTAGATTTTGTGAGGTTTGCCCCGAAATTGACCATTGATAAGAGAATGGACTAGCACCATCTTCCATAAGAGCCTGTAAAACTCCGGTTGTATATCCATGACATTTTACACCTTGTACTTCTATAATTGATGCTTCTGAACCTCCAAAAAAGTCCACATTAGCATTAATTACTTTTGAACAAGAATTAGCATCAGTTATAGTTGCAGTGTACCCTCCAGGATGAAGGCCTGTAATATGGGCACCTGTATGTCCTTCTGTCCAGTTTACGGTATATTCTCCAACTCCACCGGAAATATTTAATACTAATTCACCGTCAAATTCTCCACATTCTGTAGGCACATTACTAACTGTAGCTTGGATTGGAGCTGGATTATTTAAAGTCCTACAAACCTCTAAGCTACAGCCTGCACCATCAGTAATAGTTAAACAATATTGGTTACCACCACCCAAATTTTGTATTGTATTATCACTTGAGCCGGTATTCCACAAATAAGTATAAGTAGGCGTTCCACCGGTAACTGTAACACTTATTTTTCCATTTAAGTCATTATGACAGAGAGGATCAATAGCCGTAACATCAACATCTATACCTGGACTAACAACAATTTCATGATTTATAACTGTTTTGCAATCATATTCATTAGTTACAGTTAAAGTATAAGTTCCTGCATTTGCTAATACACAGTTTGTAATAACAGGATTTTGCTCTACAGAAGAGAAGGAATTAGGTCCCTCCCACACATAAGTAGCATTATCAACTGTAGTAGTATTAAATTCAATATTTTGTCCTGTACAATACGGGCTTCCACTTGTAAGATTAACTGTCTGCACGGGATACACTACAACATTAACTGAGTCTAAGGCATAACAACCATAATCATCTCCAACAGTAACATAATACATACCGCTCATAGACGGAGTTGATGCTGGTCGGCTAGGATCTTGACTATCTGCCGTATAACCATTAGGACCAGACCACATGAACAAACTCGCAGGATTTTCGGTTGTTAAAGTTAAATTTAAAGTTTCGCCTTGACAAACAGGACTATTGCTTGAAGCCTGAGGATTTAAGGGGGGAGCACCTCCCATAAAAATAGTTTCAATATATTCACAAATTCCTTCTGAATCTGTAACTGTTATAGTATAATCTCCATAACACAAACCAGAGATATTGGCAGTATTAGCAGTAAAACCATCAGGACCGCTCCAACTTACAGCATATGGAGGAGCTCCACCACCAATATTTGTAGTTTCAATTTCGCCGTCACAATTTCCTGAACAACCAGTTGGAAATACAACATTTACATCAGCTGTAATTCCAACAATAGTAAAAGGCAAATCAGTTGCTTGATTTACATTTTCGCATTTATCCTCAACGCTTCCAGGCAAAATAGAAAGCACATAATCTCCAGATTGAGACAAATAATCACCTAGTTGCAAAGTCCACACATCATCATACCAAGTACCTGAATAAGTATTAGAAGAAGCCGCAGCACATACTATACTATAAACATCATCTATTTCATAAGTTCCATTAGGACCGGTTAGCACAAAATCGGCTGGCTGAACACTTGAACACCAGACTGATTCAGAAAACTGTATAGTTAAAGATGAAGAACCACAATAAGGTTCATAAACCAAACTTTCTAATTCTGGTGGCGAATTATCTACTATTGTT
>JALOAQ010000030.1 GCA_023228725.1 Bacteroidales bacterium
TTTTTTACACAACATTTTTAAGAGCTTACAGCAGCGGGTACTGTACAGGATTTTCACCTGTTTCCCTCTTAGTTTCGGAAAATTCCGAAAAACCAATAACGCCACAAAGATAAATGAATTAATATTATAAAAAAATAAAAACTATATATTTTTTTAAAACTGATAACTAAATTTGAATACAGGGTTTGGATATGGACTAATAGAGGTTTCGTTAAAATTGTATAAAATCATCATTAATAAATAACTTCGCCCACCAATAGGAGATTGAAAAGCAAAACCAGCCATAGGCGAAGCAACATATTTAACCTCTCTTCCAGGAACAGAATAATAATGGCTGACATCCATTAAATTATATTCTGCGTAAAATAAAATTCCGCTTCCTTGATAAAAAGAAATTATATTTCCTAAATCCTTAACAATTGTAAAACTTGCAAAAATATTGCCACCAAACATGTTTCCTATATATCCATAATAATTTGATTTAGCAAAAGTATAGTTCAGACCTATTCCGCTCGACAAACGATTTGTAATTCTATATCCCACAATAGGGTTTACAGAGATATAAGTTGAATATCCAAAAGAAAAGCCCAAGTCTCCACCATAAAAAACTCTTTGCGAAGGCTTAGGATTATTTTCTAAATATTGTGCATTAGAAGAACTTGCAAAGTTAAGGCATAAGAAAAAAAACAATAATATTTTAAAATTTTTACTCATAAAAACTTCGGTAAAAATAAGAAATTTTAATTAAACTATAATGATAAATACTTATTAGAAAATAAAGCTAATTAAGTCTCAATGCTAAGGAGGAAAAAGTGGGGGTTTTGGCGGGATTTTTGCTATTTATTGCAAAAATCATGACAAAACAGGCGGAATATTTCTACAAATTCAGTACACGTAAATAATTTAGCTTTTAACTCATTTTCAATTCTTAATTTCACCCCACCTCCCGACCGATAATTATCGGTCATTTCGCGTGAAGCTCTGCTTCGTGAGAAATCTCCCCTGCTATGCTCATATTAATTGTTTTTTCTTGTTATTTATTTTTCTAAGACCGTTTTTTGGCTTTAATGACTCAAACGACCTCAATGACAGCAATAAATTGCTGTCATTGAGGTCGTTAATGTCGTTTTTCATTATTATTCTTATTTCTAGCATCTATTCTAGCTCTTGTCATTCTTTCTCTGAGACCTCCCTCTCTTAAAAAATCCATTACCATTACTGCTAAAAATACAAAGGGATATCCAATATTTGAGCTTAATATTAATTTAATTTTCTAAAAAAGTCCGACTTTTAAAACTCGAACCGATTTGAGGGCAAAAAACGAAACTTTTTTTAAGAATTTACGTATAAGCTAGGATGGAGTTGTTGGTTTTGCAAAAATGTGGGGGTTTTATTTCACAATTTTCTCAATCAATTCTTTTTTTACTAATTCCCACGCTTGTTGTGGATTGTAGTTTTCGTCAGGACGTAAAAGCATTTCGGTGTCGCCAAGGAATTCCTCATCTTGAAGTTTAATTTCCATATTTAGCAGGTACTCTTTTTGTGTTGGCGGATTATCAACTACAAAATTTATATACTCTCGATAACAGCGAATAATCTTTTCAATATCAACATTTTGCGTAGATAACACTTTCCAAAGGTCAAACAAATCTCGTCCTTTCCGGCGTTGATACAATGCTCTAACTTTCGTGCCAAGTAATTCTTCTAATTGATAGGTCCTTGCTTGGCAAGTTCCTGAGTACCATTGATTTTTTACTTCAAACTTGTGTCGAATTAAACCTAAAACGTTAAAATGTTCTCTTGTGTTGATTTCGACTTTTAAACGAATAGGAATTATTGGTGGAATTTCGCTTTCAAATCTGAAAATCAATGTGTTGTTGTGGCCTTTTTGCTTGATTTTTGGCTCACCAATAAACACCAATGCATCTCTGATTCTATCAATTGTTTCTTTGATTGGCTCTGCTTTGATTTGCACTAAATCAATGTCTTCCGAATAACGTGGCTGTGGGTTTAAGTAGATTTTATTCAAAGTAGTCCCGCCACGCAAAGCCAAATGTTCTGCCAAATATTCATCCTTGTATAATTGACACAAAGCGCGGCAAATTATTAAATCCTGTTCAATAAATTCCTTTGATTTCCATGACATAAACTCAGCCCATTCTTCAATTGCTCGTTTTGGTATCATAGGTCATCAATTTCTATTATTTCATTAATAATGATTTTCCATTTTGCGTTTGTTTCGCAATTCTCCGCTGATTTTCCGTTTTTTAATGGAATTTTTGAGAATTCTAAACCAAATTCTGTTGATTTTTTAAACAAAATTTCTGCTAACTTTTTTTGTTCCAACTCATTTTCTAACAAATATCCTAGTCGTTGAATAGTAGCGGTTGGCACATATTTAAAAAAGGATTTGTCTAATTGCTCAAAATTAATTTTTTCGGCTAATTCATACAAAACAGTACAGGCACGATTTATTCCACCTATTTTTTTTTGGAAAGTAATTAAATCGGCAGCAGTTAGTTCGGAATTTGAAACCCAAAAATCTCCATTTTCACCTCTAAAAGTTTTTAACCATTGTTGCGGAATGGTTTTACGGGTTGAAATAAACGAAATTTTTGTATTTCTTTTTGTTGTATCCCGTAAACTAGGCAAGGAAGTAATAACAGAAAACACCTGTGGTTTTTGATGTGATGCGCCGTACAAAGCAGCAGCATTCAACAAACTAACATAATACGGACGATTTAGAAATTTCATTAAATCGTTAATATAAAATTCAGGTGGAACAATACCCATCAGTGCATAAGATACGGGAATTACAGAATAAAAACCTCTGAAAACAGGGAATATACTGCCTTTTTTAATCAGCAATTTTAGATTATTTTTAATTGTTTGCTCTGATAAATGAGTAAAATTTCCAACTAACTCATTACGAGAAAATGTCAATTTCCCTCGTTGTGAATAATAAACAACCCAATCGCTAATATTTTTTATTTCTTCTTTATTCATATGAAACATATTTGTCTGCAAAGGTACTAAAATAATTAGTACTTTCGCAAACATTTTTTTTAATTATTTACATAAATTTCAAAGTTTCAACAAATTTTTAAATTAAAAACTCCGACTTTTAAAACTCGAACCGATTTGAGAGTGGAAAACGAAACTTTATTTAAGAATTTACGTATAATCTAAGATGGGGTGTTGTTTTTGTGAAAAAGTGGGGTTTTGGCGGGATTTTTGCCATTTATTGCAAAAATCATGACAAAACAAGCAGAAAATTTCAAACCCACCTCCCGACCGATAATTATCGGTCATTTCGAGCGAAGCTCTGCTTCGCGAGAAATGACTGTTTTTTAATTAACATATTTCTATATTTCTTCACAAAAAAAACAACTCTCTGTTTTCAATTGTTTTGTCATGATTTTTGTTTTGCTTTGCAACAAAATTCCCGCCAAAACCCGTTCACATATTTTCTACAAACCCTACTTTTTGAAAAAAAAAAATCGATGGGGCTCAGCCCCATACCCCAAACAATCAAATAGCCAAATAGCCAAATAGTCAAATAAACTAACCCTGTGAAATAAGATTTGAACTTATTGCATAGATTACCAATGAGATAATCTATTTTTTAAAAACATTTTACCATAATGTGTTTTAAAGTACTTCTCTCGCTTTAATGCATCTTGCTGATTTAAACAACACTCAAAATAGATTATCTCCAATGGTCGCCGATATTTTGTGCTAGTTACTAAACCTTGGGAATGTTGTTCAAATCTTAATTTTAAATTTTCTGTATCTCCAGAATAATTTTTACCATACTTTAAACTACGTAAAATATTAACATAATAAAATCATTCCATAAAATGAAAATTTAAAATTATTTCACAGGGTTAATCCCTAACACAACGAACAGAAAACCCCAACTCCTTAATATCGCTGCTCCTGCTCACACCGCTGTTACCGTAGTACATGCCCCGGTGCCAAGCGTCAACGGAATCGTACTCCGAAGAACTCCACCAGTCACCACCGTAACCAAAGGTGTCGAATATTCCATAGTCGTAACGGTAGCCACCTGGAAGAGCCGTAAAGCCGGTTTCGTTAGATGCATCGGTGTTGGGTTCATACCATAAACCTGTTCCTGCTTCGATAGTTCCGGTTGCTTTTAGTTTACCACCAGCAAGATCTTCACCACCCAAATAATCTGTTAATTCTGTCCACTCGGCATCGCTTGGCAAATGCCAACCTGTAGGGCAAGCTTGCTTTGCAGCAGACCAATTATACAAAACTCCGTAAGTTTGGTAATTTGTTGTTGCTTTAGCATCATTTACATTTATCCCCTCGTAGCCATAAACATAATAATAAGGTGTTGTTTCAGAACCAGTACCGGCTCCAACAACACTTGGCAAATATTTTAAGTTTTCTGCCATCCAAGTTTGAGAGCCAATTTTTACAGTTTTATAAACATTGTCATCGCGTGAATCAACAAATTCATTTGAAGATAGAGTTTCATCCTTAGTTGAAACTTCTGAATTATTATCTAATTCTGATTCATTTACTTTTTGTGATGAGTTAGAACAACTATATAAAACAATAAGTAAGAAATAAAACCCAATACTTAAAAAACTTAATTTTTTCATTTTAATATCTCCTATTTTTAATGATTACTACATAATTTTCACTATCCAAAATAATTATTTTAACATTATTTTCATTCACAAAAATAAAAGTAATTTTTTATAACACAAATTGATTTGCGTTTTTTTTTATTTTAATTTGTAAATATATAAATTTGTTATTCTTCATATCTTACGGGGCAGAGAAAAATTGGGGGTTTTGGCGGGATTTTTGTTGCAAAGCAAAACAAAAATCATGACAAAACAGGTAGAAAAAGAAATTTTAATTTTCAAAAAAATGTGAAAATATAAATCTCAGCTGATTTTATTAAATTAAAAAGTTCGACTTTTAAAAGTCGAACCGATTTGTGGGTGAAAAATGAAACTTTTTTTAAGAATTTACGTATAATCAAGAATGGGGGTATTGTTTTTGCAAGAAGTGGGGGTTTTGGCGGGATTTTTGCTATTTATTGCAAAAATCATGACAAAACAGGCGGAAAATTAAATTTTAATTTTAAAAAAAACGTGAAAATATAAATCTCAGCTGATTTTATTAATTAAAAAGTCCGACTTTTAAAACTCGAACCGATTTGTGGGTGGAAAACGAAACTTTTTTTAAGAATTTACGTATAAGCTAGAATGGGGGTGTTGGTTTTGTAAAAAAGTGAGGGTTTTGGCGGGATTTTTGCCATTTATTGCAAAAATCATGACAAAACAGGCAGAAAATTCAAACCCACCTCCCGACCGATAATTATCGGTCATTTCGAGCGAAGCTCTGCTTCGTGAGAAATCTCCCCTGCAAATAACATCGCCAATAATTTTGTTCGACTCCTTCGGAGTCGCTGTTTCCGATACTATTCATAGCCGTAGGTTGCCACCTACGGCTATTTATATTCGACCACTTCGTGGTCTTTTTGAATGAAATTTTCTTACAGTTTAATTTGAATTTGTACCCGCCTCAATTGAAATTTCCTTACATTTTGTTCTTAATTTATGAATGGTATATTTTAGCAAAACGCTAAATATTTTGTCTTGCAGATTTTTACTCCCCAAGTCCAAAGGGCTTGAATGTTAATAAGCCCGAGTGAAACTCGGGTCATGTATCAACAATAAACAGCAACTCTGAAGGAGTTGAATTTTCAATATTTATTAAAACTATGTCAATTAGAATTAAAACTTAATTTTACAAAAATAAGAATAAGCTCTTGTCATAAAAATATTATCAAGCAAATTATTTCTTTAATCATCTAAATATTGAAAATATTTAATAATTTTGTAAACATTATTTTAAATTAAATATAATAAAATGAAAAAAGCATATATTATAATTTTTTGTTCAGCTTATTTGCTTTACTCTTGTCGCCCCGTGCTAATGAAATATTATGGAATAAAAAAGCCTAAAATCGAAAACGAATTTAGTTTGATAAAAAAAGCTAATAGATTTGGATTAGATACAAATAATATTTGCAGCATAAACTCTGTTGACTATCTTTCAATACTAAATGGACAAGGATTTCCTGATGCAAAAATTTACGATAAACACGGAAATTATATTGAATACAAATCAAACGATTCTGATTGCAATGCTGGACTTTTTGAGTTTATTCCAAATTTGAATAAAAACACAGAATATAAAACATCAACATATCCAAACTTTTTTGAAGAATATGCAAAATATAGAGATTTAAAAGGAAATGAATTAATAAAATCTAATTCTGCTGATTTTTATCTTGTTATTTATTGGACAGCTTGGATAGGCCGACTAAATAAAAATCATGTTAAAGTTTGGGAAGATTTAGCTAAAGAAAATAAAAACTGTAAAATCGAAGTTCTTAAGCTAAATCTTGATATTCAAGATTATTGGGATAAAGAAGAAACTAAAAAAATTATAAAAGATTTTAATAAATCCTAAATTATAAAAATTTTACAATAAAATTAATTAAAAAGAATATTTATAAAGTTTTTATAAACCCTTATGTATTCTTTGATTTTAAATTTACTGTTTTAGCAATTTTACAAATTTATTTCCTAATTCAGAGCTAATTTTTATAAAATAAATTCCATTTGCAAAATGTGAAATATCAAATTCTTTTTGTTGGGAATTTCCTTTTAATAAAGTACTGCCTGAAATATCTGTTATTTGAAAATTAAACTCTAAATTTTCCGAATTAATAAAACTATAAATTCCTGTACTTGGATTAGGAAAAATTGAGAGATTGTCTAAATTAATATTTTTTATATCAGAACATATTTCAGGAATAATTTCAAATTCAACTCTTTCAGATACGCAATCATAAGTTTGAATTTTCCAATCATAGAAAAAGTAATAATAGTCTTGAGAATCTGCTCCTGCAGAACTCGACTTAATGCTTACAAGCCCTTCAATTTCATATGGATAATTCACATTACCATCATTTCTAAATAAATTTGGACTCCCTAAGCCAACCAATTGTAAATCAGAACCTTCTGGCACATTAAAATCTAAATTTATAACTTGTACCCCATTTACACAATAAACCGTTTTTTGAGCAATAATTTCTTGATTTGCTTTACGTAGGGCAATATTGCGTTCACCTGCTCCTTGTGCATTTATTTTTACAGTTTTAAGAACAAAAGGCTGAAATGCGTCAAAAATTAAGTAATGAATGTATGAAGGATTTCCAAAAAATGCTCCATTAGAATTATAATTATTTGAGCCTAGATTATAAATTTCTCCTGCAAAAAACTCATCTACCCAATAAGTTACCGGCTCTGCAATTGCTTCATGTTGCCAAATATTTCCAACAAAAATTGGCATTTCGCTTTCATGCGAATCATACCATTTTAAAATACCATCAGCATTTTGCTCAATTAAAAAACTTTCGTCAATACAAATATTTTCAACAGGATTTAATTCTGATGCAAGAGGTAAGTCTATTTTAATATAATCAGTTTTTGTTGCAACTTGACTACCATTTTCATTTCCAACTTCTAAGCTCACAGTATAAATCCCTGAATTTGAATATTTATGAACAGGGTTTTCTTCATTTGAAGAATTTCCATCTCCAAAATCCCAATTCCAAGTTTGAGGATTATTAAGTGAATTATCAACAAACTCAATATTTCCATCGCAAGAATAAGTATTTTCTGCATAAAAATAAGGAATTGGAGGATTATCAGCTCCTATACAATCAAATTGAATTTTAAAACCATCAAGAGCTAATCCTGGGTCGGAGTAGAAATGAATAGTTATATATGGACCAGTAGAATAAATTATTTCAGGATTTCCTGCAGTATTACAATAGTAAGTTCCATTTATCAATTCAGAAGAAGTGCTTGATCCGTCATAAAAAGCAATATAATCGTAATCACAGTAATAATCGCTTCCTTCCTCTATATCAAACTCTAAAATATTTAAAATAATACTTTCAGCGCCTTCGGCATAAATAGTTAAACTAGAGTTTGTATTTGTAAGGTATTTTCCATCAGGGCCGCCAGTATCATAAATTATTCCACTACATTTACTAATAGTTGTATGCCCAGAACTTGGAAAAATTGTAATACAAGGCAAACTAGGGTCAATTTCCACAAAATTTTCTTTAATTTCCTCATCAAAACCGCATGTTCCTCCGTCAATAGTCAATTTCACATCAAAATATCCTGAAATATTATAAGTATGTATTGGATTTACCTGATTTGAAGTTTGTCCATCACCAAAATCCCAAAGAAAACTATCAGCATTATATGACTGATTAATAAATTTTACTGCAAAAGGAGCATCACAATTTTGTGTGTAAAAAGCTGTAAAACCTGCATGCACTTCATTAACATAAGGTTCTGGAGCTACTCCAATTGCATAAAACATATCACCAACACTTTGAACTTCAGCAGAGCAAACTCCATAAAGGTCTGCCGCCGCTTGCATAGCATAAAACCAAGCATCTTGATAATTTGATGTTTCACTTAAATAAACCGTAAGCAAACGAAAAAATATTTGCTCTGCTTTATTCATTCCAAGTGCAGAAACATTATAAGAATTTCCTAAATCATTTGTTCCGCTACCACCTTCGCTTAACAAATAAAAACCATAACACAAAGGAATCCCATTTGTATGCACCCCACCATAATCACTATCATCATGAACCCAATAATTACCTTTGTAAGTATCTGGTTTATTTGTAGAATTTGGATCTGCAATAGAACGCATAGTATAACCAATTTCTGAACCTATCAAATAATTTGCATTACCAGGTTTTGCATAAAACTCAACAGCAGTACCAAAAATATCGCTAAAAGCTTCATTTAATGCTCCAGGCTCATCTTGATAAACCAAATTTGCAGTATATGAAGTCAAACCATGAGTGATTTCATGAGCACAAATATCAACAGTTGTTAAAGGTGTAACGGTTTCATTTCCATCACCATAAGTCATCCAATAACCATTCCAGAAAGCATTTACATTATTAGCGTAACCATAATCTATCAAACTAAAATGCACAAAAGACCAAAGCTCATGACCATAATTGTCAATACTATTTCGTCCGTGAATATTCCAATAATAATCATAGGTTGAAGCTGTTGCAAAATGAGCATCCGTAGCATATTGATCAAGTTGGGGATTTACATTATTCCAGAAATTATCATTATCAAAAAAATCATCTGCATTATCATAATCATCTGTATCATAACAATTTAAAGTTCTAATTCCATTTCCACGAGTATTATCGTTTAAAATATATTGATTATTTACATACTCGGTATTTATTTGTTGAGTTCCGCTGTATTGAGTGTAGGCAGTTCCAATTTCATCACTTTCTTGTAATTTTGATAAAGCAAATAAAATTTCTCCACTTGTTGCATCCACATAAACCTCTTTTCTTAGATGTGGCTTTTTTGAGTAAATATCAAATTTATAAGCTGAATGTAAACTAGAATTTTCAAGCTTAGGCTTAGAAGGAGTTAAAACTTTTTCAGCTTTTGGAAAATATGTAGCAGTTTCATCTTTTAAAAAAGTTTTTAATAAATTTTCCTCACCACTATCTTCCCACATATAGATTTCGGCATCAACATATTTTAATGCTAATTGAAAGGCTTGATTATCAGAAATTTCAAAATTGGAAACAATATTTACATTATCAAACAAATCTCCGTTTAAAGCAAAGACTTTTCCATTTTTTACTTGTAAATTCCAAGAAGTAAACTCGATAGGAATACTATTATAAACTTGATAAAACCTATGGGTTTCATCATCATTTTTATTTTTTTGAACATTTTTTTCCACTAAATTCAAATCATTATTTTTAAAAAATGACTTTGTTAATTCAATAGATTTTGCTTTTTCTATACTTTCAGAATCACGAAAATGAATAAAATTTGGCAACTCAGAAAAATCCTTAAAACGCAGAATATCAGCTCCTTTTACTTTTATATCTGCCTCACTTGCTTTATAAACTTGTGAAAAACTAAAGAAAGAAAAAGAAAGAAAAATTAATAGATTAAGTATTTTTTTCATTTTAAAAAATTTAATTAGGTAAAGATATGGAAAATAAAAGAAAAAAATAATATTATTAGAATAAAACTCAAAATTTGATAATACCTATTACTCTTTAATACACCTTACATATTGACCACGGTATTTATCACTTGTTCCATAATTATTTATATTATAACTTAATATATTAGTAGTACTTTTAGTCAATCTAAAATCTATAGGATTTCCACTAGCTAAACTAGTAGTCCAATAAAATCCAATCTTATCTGCATCATAACAAGTTCCTCCTGAAGTTTTATATCCACCTAAATAACCTGCCCAAGCATAAGAATTTGTTCCTATCACCATAATACTTGAAGCATCTGGCGTATTATTCATTAATGTTTGAAAATCTGTTGAAGTAGGAGTTCTCCAGCCAGTAGGGCACAATTTTTTAGTATCATTTGCAGCGTAAAAATTATAAAACAAGCCATCTCCACCTGAACAAGCATTAGTATATCTACCATCAGTCCCTTGTCCCCAAGTTGAATTTAATGATGTTCCATCTCTATATTTTGTAGTTCTTAAATTTTCCACCATCCAGCATTGAGTTTTAATCTGCACTGTAGTATAAGTATAGCCATTATAAGTAACTGTGGGAGTTCCAGGACAAGGAGTTGGTACAAACGGGCAATTACTAGTATTTAAATTAATTATATTAGAGAAAGAACTTTCACCACATGAATTTACTGCTTTAACTCTGTAATAATAAGTAGTTTCGCATTCCAACCCATTAATATTATAAGAAGTAAGATTACCAACATTTGTATTTAAAACAAAACTAGAAAATGTATTGTATTTTGATACCTGTAAAATATAAGAACTAGCCGAGCCAACTGTTTGCCAATTCGCATTAAAACTTGTTTCCCCGATATTTGATGCAGAATTGACAACAGGAGTATTTGGCAAAGGGATTACAGAAATTAAGATACTTTTACAATTTGTAATATCACAAGGGCTTTCAGCTCTAATATAATAAGTAGTGTTAATATTAGGCGAAACAGTTATGGAAGGTCCAAAATTCAAAGCAGTACCACCACAAGCATCTTTGTACCAAACCCATTATGCATCAGTTCCTAAACCTCCTCCTTGAACACTTAAATTAGTATTATGACCTTCACAAATAGTATTATTTCCAGAAATTCCACTCGGCTCTTCTGATGGCAAACTAGAATCGCAAGGGTCTTCACTACCAATACAGCTAATTTTTACCCACTCACTAGTGTTTGAATTATAAGCTTCAAAACAATTAGTTGAAGTATTGTAAATTAATAAAGAATGAGCTGGTTCAACAATTGCATCTCGTTGTGTGGCTGACATACGTGGCAATAAAAAACCAGAGTTTATGCTTTCAACATCTAAAATACTTGATTCATGTGCTTCATTTCCGCTTAAGTTTATTGCTACACCTTGTGCAAAACCACAAAAATACAAAGCACTAAATATGACAAATACAAAAAACTGTTTAATAAGATTTATTTTAAACATAATATCTTTTTTTTATAATTACTACAAATATAGGTGGCAAAAATACAATAAATTTTTAAAAACTCAAATATTATATCATTTCAATCTTATTCACTAACAAATCAATTTTATCATTCAGATTAGCAATTTGTTGATGAATTTTGGAATTATCATTTAAACTATCAGGCATTTCTGCACTAATATAATTTACAAATCTCCAAATTTCTTTAATATCTGCAACATCAATTGTATAGGGGCTATAATCAGGATTTAGCGAATAAAGTCCAAGTTTTTTTTGAGATTGTAATTTATTTTCAATACACTTAAAAACAATTCCATCATCTAAGCTAAGAATAATGCAAGCATCTCCGTCTTTTAAAGAAAACCAATTTTGTATAAACTCACCTGTTACATATGAGCCATCAGGAATTGGCAACATAGAATCTCCGCTTATTTGAAAAGTTCTGTACTTTTTATTTGAAGATAAAAAAGGAAGTTTAAAAACTGGTAATACTTTCACAAATTCTGGGTCTGCAAAGCCTTGAGTATATCCAGCTTTTGCCTTTAAGTTTACTAACTCAATATTTTCATTATTTTTATCATCAACAGTCCCGTGCAAAACTCTAAGATTACCACCTTTTATATAAATATCATTTCCAGCCTCTAAAAGCCTAAGTTGTGATTCTGGCATTTTTGCCAAATCTAATTTTAAAAGATTGTCAACACTAAAATTAAAATAATTACTTAAATTAATTAAAGTCTCTATGCTTGGAGAAGCAACAGAATTTTCATAGCCACTATAGGTTGGTCGGGGCAAATTAACAGCCTTTGCCACATCATCTTGTGTTCGTTTTTTACGTTTACGAAGATGTTTTAAATTTGAACTTAAAAACATATTTTTTTTTTGCAAAATTACAAAAAGATTTAAAACTAAACAAATTTTTGATTAAATTTTAATAATAAAATAATAATCAACAAATTTCAATCCATTTTCGTCTCAGATTTCAAATCTTTATCTTGGAATAAGTTTTGCATTTTATATATTTTTATATTTTTGTGGCTATGAAAAAAAATCTTCTAATATTTTTGGTCTTTTATCTAAATTTTTGGGGTTTACCAAATCTATTTGCACAATCACAAGATAGTCTGAAAACTATAGTGGCAGAAAAAGGTGATGGAATTTATAAAATTTTAAGAGAAAATGGATATATAGCTAAAGATTACTATCATGCATTTAAAGAATTGAATATTGATAAGATAAAAGATGAAGACCAATTAATTTTAGGTGAAACATATTATTTACCAGCTATTTTTTCTGAAATTTTAGAAGAAAATATCGAAGACGATACAACAAGCATTAAGCCAAGCGGTTTTACATATGCCGACACAATAATCAGCAATAAATTAGACGGAGCAATTATTTATTTAATAAGTGGGCATGGTGGCCCTGATCCTGGTGCTGTTGCAAATGTAAATGGAATTATGATTAGCGAAGATGAATATGCTTATGATATTTGCCTGAGAATGGCTAAAGCAATAGAAGAAAATGGCGGAAAAGCATATATGATAATTGAAGACCCCGACGATGGAATACGAGATGAAGAATATTTACAAATTGATTATGATGAATATTGTTACCCTGATTTGGAAATTCCACGCGAACAAAACGCAAGATTAAAACAACGTGCCGATGCAGTAAATGATTTATACAAAACACACAAATCAACTGATTATCAAAGAGTTATTGAAATCCATTTAGATTCTCGTAGTAATAGTGCAACTGTTGATGTGTTTTTTTATCATTATCCTGGTAGTACAAAAGGTAAAAAGACAGCTGAAGTTTTTCAAAATATTTTTTCTGAAAAATATGCAAAACACCAACCAAATCGTGGATATAAAGGTAGCGTAACCAATCGAAATTTATTAGTTATGAGAAAAGTTTTACCTCCTTTAGTTTTTATAGAATTAGGAAATATTCAAAACGAAAAAGATAGAAAACGATTTTTAAAATGGTCTAACCGTCAAGCAATTGCAAATTGGTTAGTAGAAGGTTTAATTAGAGACTTTAGCGAGTAAAAACTAAAACCGTAAATGCTTAACCGAAGAGCCACCTCTTTGAATTAGTCTAAGCGATTCAATTCCAATTTTAATATGATCTTCAACGTATTTTTCAGTAACTTGTTGGTCGCTATCATCAGTTTTTACACCTGTAGAAATCATTGGTTGGTCGCTCACTAAAAGCAAAGCACCTGAAGGTATTTCGTTTGCAAAACCAACCACAAATACAGTTGCTGTTTCCATATCAATAGCCATTGCACGTGTTTTTCGCAAATATTTTTTAAACCTTTCATCATATTCCCAAACACGCTTATTAGTTGTTAAAACTGTTCCTGTCCAATAATCGCGTCCACGATCACGAATAGAAGTTGAGACTGCTCTTTGCAACTGGAAAGCAGGTAAAGCCGGTACTTCAACAGGCAAATAGTCATCCGAAGTTCCCTCTCCCCTAATTGCTGCAATAGGCAAAATTAAATCACCTAATTTATTTTTTGCTTTTAATCCGCCGCACTTACCTAAAAACAATAAAGCTTTTGGAGAAATAGCACTCAACAAATCAATTATAGTAGCAGCATTTGGACTACCCATTCCAAAATTTATAATTGTAATATTTTCGTTTGTTGCACTTGTCATATTTTTATCCCTACCTTCAACTTCTACATTATTATATTCTGCAAACAAATCAACATAAAGCTGAAAATTTGTTAAAAGTATATATTCTCCAAAACTATCTAAAGTTTTTCCCGTATAACGTGGCAACCAATTATTAACAATTTCCTCTTTTGTTTTCATAAACAATTTTTTTACAAAAATAATAAATATATTAATACAAAAAAGGCTGTCAATATTTTTCGGACAGCCTTTTTTAATTTTACTTTTTAAAATTTAGCCAACTTTAATTTGTTTTAAAACCTTTGCTTGCTCATCTTTAGGAATTGTTATTGTTAAAATTCCATTTTCGTAGCCTGCATTAATTTTTTCTTTATTAATGTTTTCGGGCAAGCTATAAGATTTTTTAAAGCTTCCATAACAAAAACCTTTGTAGAAAAATTTTTGTTCTTTACGCTCTTCTTTTGCTTCTTTTTCTGAAGAAATTTCTAAAAGATTGTCATTAATCTCAATTTTAAAATCTTTCTTTTCCATTCCTGGAACTGCCCCTTCGATTACAAAATCTTTTTCTGTTTCAAAAACATTAAACTCAGGTTTTGTGAAAATTGTTGAGTTTTCTAAATTATTTGCTTCATTAAAAAAAGCGTCAAAAATTGATGGCAAGTAGCCAGCTGTGTTTCTTCTTACTAACATTTTATTTTCCTCCATATTTTTTAATTAATATTTTATTTTCTAATAAGCTAATAATCAAATTACATACCTTTAGAATAAATCGGAAAATATTTCAGCATTCAACTGCCACAAATGCCATTTTGTCTGCAATAAAACAAAATTAAGGACAAATTGTCTTGTTGTAATTTAAAAACATTCTAAAAAACACCTTATTTCGCAAAATTCATTAAAAAAAGACACATTTATTCAAAAAAATATTATAGTTTTGCTTATTGCTTAAATTGAGAATTTATGAGAAAGGCGAAAATTTTTCTTTTTTTGGGTATTATTTTGTGTTCAATAAATTTATTTTCACAAACTTACCAACTTCCCAATGGAGGTTTTGAGTTATGGGACGGCAATGGAGCAAGTGATGAACCAAGCTCATGGAATTCTTTTCCTTCAGCCGATTGCAATATTACAATTGGTTGTTCATCGGCAATAGCCACAAGACATGAAAAATCTACAGATATTAGACCCGGGAGTAGTGGTAACTATAGTTGTAAAATTTATGCAACTAAAATTTCACTTGGTTTTACTTCACTAATAGCAAATGGAAATATGACAACTGGGCAAATTAGAATTGGAAGCACAACAGCAACAAATTCAGCAAATTATAATATTACACGTACTGACAATCCTAGTTTTTCTCAAAAATTAAATGCCAAACCTGACTCAATTGTATTTTGGGCAAAATTTAAATGTCCTTCAGAAACACAAGACGCTAGAATGAGTGCAACTATACACAACAACTATTCATATCGGGATCCTGAAACTTCGGATGCAAATGCGGGAAGTCATGTTGTTGGAAAAGCTATTAAAAATTTTACGCGAGGAAATCAAAATTGGAAAAGATATTCCATAGCTTTTGATTATAATTATCCTGCAAACAATCCTGAATACATTTTATTAACTTTTACAACAAATAAAGAGGCAGGACAAGGTTCTGAGAATGATTTTTTATACTTAGATGATGTGGAATTTATTTACAATACTCAACTTAGCAATATTTCAATAAACGGCACTACAATTCCAAATTTTTCGCCAAATATATATGATTATTATATTGACGCTGAATGTGGTTCTTCAAATATTGTTTCAGCAAATGCTCTTAGCACAAATGCAAATATTTCAATCACACAAGCAACAAATACAAATTTTGCAAAAATTACAGTAAATTCAGGAGATAAAACTTCTATATATAATATCCATTTTAATTTTACTACTACAAGTTATATAACAGACGAAATATGCGTTGGAAGTACTTATAATAATTATGGCTTTGATCTTCCTGCTCAAGATATAGTTGGAAATTTCAACTTTGAAAAAACAATTTACCAATCCGAAACTTGTGATAGTATTATTAACTTAAATTTAAAAGTAAATCCTAGTTACAATACTGAAATAGAATTAATGATTTGCGAAAATTCTACTTATAATTTTTATGGACAAACATTAAGTGAAGCAGGAACTTACTACCATAATTTGCATTCTATTTCTGGTTGCGACAGTATTATCACATTATATTTAGAAGTAGGAAGTTTTTACCAAACAAATATAAACGCAAGAATTTGTGAAGGAGAAGTTTATAGTGAACATGGTTTTGAATTGGATTATCCTGGAATTGACACATTATTTCACATAGCTCAAAATAATTGCGATAGTTTAGTGATTTTAAATCTAAGTGTTTTTCCAAATTTTCAAATAAATATTCAAGACACTATAAACCAAGGAGAAAAATATGAATTAAACGGATTTAATTTGAATATTTTTGAAGAAGCTGGAGACTTTGATTTTGAGAAAAACTTTTTTACTGAATATGGTTGTGACAGTATTGTAATTTTAAAAATACATGTAAAACCCACAATAGAAGACGAACAAGAAGATGAAGAAGATAATCAGGATAATGATAATAATACCGAGTTTTCTTTTAATATTTATCCCATTCCTGCCGGAGAAAGTTTAACTATAAATTCAGAGAAAGAAATAATAGCTCAATTAGATTATACGGTTTATGATATTTTTGGAAGAAAAACCATGAGCGGAAAATTAGCTAACACAAAAACCATTATAGATACAAGTAATTTAGCATCTGGAATTTACTTTATTAGAATCACTTATCCAGTTAATAAAACTTTAACCTATAAAGTTTTGAAAAATTAAACAATTTTATTTTGGTAAAGATAAAAAATACAATATTTTTGTTGAGTTAATTAAAGGGAAGCCGAAAACTATAGAGTAGGCATGAATTGTTAAAAATTATTATTATGACAGAAGAAAAAGCGGTACAAAAAAAAATGATTATGGCTCTAATTTGCTGGTTCGCTGGAGCATTAGGTATTCACAGATTATTAATGGGCTATAAAAATTGGTGGTTAATGCTAATAACAGTAGGTGGTTGTGGCATTTGGACTCTTTATGATTTAATTATGATTTTAACCGATAAAATGCCTATGGCAGACGGAAGACCATTAGAAAAATAATAAAAAATAGGCGAAACCCTATTTTTTTATTTTATTTAACAAAACTGATTAAATATGACAAGTTCAAAATTTTGTTCCAATTGTGGAACTTCAATAGATGTAAATTCAAATTTTTGTCCTTCATGTGGAGCTAAACAAGGATATCAAAACAATTCAAATCAAATCAATCAAGTTTATGAGGCAAAAGTAATAGACCCAAACTTTAGCGATAAAGATAAAACTACTTGCCTAATTCTGTGTATATTAAGTTTTGCAGTTCAAATTCATGGGATTCACCGTTTCTATACAGGACATATAGGGATTGGAATATTTCAATTGTTAACTTTAGGCGGTTGTGGAATTTGGACAATTATAGATTTAATTCACATTGCTTCAGATAATTTTACAGACTCTGATGGAAAACCACTTAAAAAAAGCTAAACAATTATATCCAATAATCATTGCTTATTTAAAGAGGCATTTTATTTTAGTTATAGTTGCAGCATATTATCTAATTGCTTTAACACTTTACATTTTTGCTAAAATAGATGTTTTAATTCCCTGTCTATGGAAAACAATATTTAACGTTAAATGCCCTGGTTGTGGTCTAACAACTGCTTTTATCAATTTACTAAGTTTTGACTTTTCTGCCGCCTGGAAATCAAACCCTTTAATATTTATAGTTTTACCTGGATTAACTTATTATATTATAAGAGATTTTATTCTCTTTATAAAAAACAATAAATAAAGTTTTTAAGTTACAATAAATATTAAATCACCACGTTAAGTTTTAAATATTAAAATCTATGAAAATCCTTTTTAGTTTAAGTTTATTATTAAGTGTAAGCCTATGTTTTTCACAAAATCAAGCGGGCTTTAAAGAGATTAAATCTTCAAATTTAAATTCTCAAATAATTGCAAAACAGCAAATAAACGATTTACATTCAGGTGCTTTATTAGTAAGATTGAAAACCGGCAAAAACAGTATAGATGCATTATTAAAATCTGGTAAAACTGAATTAGCGAAGAAAAAACAAGAACAAATAGACCAAGAAAACCATAGAATAATTCAAGCTTTTAAATCACAATTTAATTTTTGTCAGGTTTATTTTTTCTATAGTGATGATTCTAAATTTGTTAAAGAAAATAATTTAGATGAAGTATGTTTTATTGATGAAAATTTACAAAAACTAAACAATTTTAAAATTGAATTTGATAAGTTTTTAATTGCAGAATTTGGGAATGTTAAAGGCGACACAAGTAAATATTATTCTCATAGTGAATTAAAAACTACGGCTAATTTTTCTCAAGAATCTCAAAGCACATATTATGGAGGTGGTAGCACTGATGCTAAGGGTTTGATTATTAAAGATCAAAATTTCATTCAATTACGAAAACCATTTCCATATTTTGCTAAATATCCGTTTTTTAGAAGAATAAGCAAACAAGAAATTTATACTGTAAAAAGAATGAATAAAAACCTATGGAGTTTCTTGAAAAATAATTGATTATTTTTTTGATAAAACTATCAATTCTTCAACGAATTTTTTTATTTCATCATCATCAAAACCTTTTTCTTTGGCAGCTTGTTCCAAACTTCCCCAAATTGGTTCACCACATCTAATACAGCGTATTCCTTGTTTTGACAAATAATCAATTGAAACTGGATACTTTTCTACTAAATCTTCAATTAATATATTTTTTGTTATTTCCATTTTTATTTTTTTGTTGAAACAGGAATAAATTAAATTTGTTTAAATCTTTAAATAAAACATAAATTAAAAGACCTCCCAATGTACATTTTCAGGTTTCCATTTATCTTTGGGTTTTTCTTCACCCTTAGGATAACCAATTGGCAGTACATTTAATGGAATAATATGTTCTGGTAATTTTAAAACTTCAATAATAGGCTTCATTCTATCTGGATATGGATAGGCTGCTGTCCAAACAGAACCAAGACCAATAGCATGAGCTGCAAGTAAAATATTTCCACTTGCAAGAGAACAATCCTGAACCCAATAAGCAGAATCTACTTCGGTGTAAGCTTTTGTTAAATCTCCACAAACAACAATTGCAGCTTTAACATCATAAAGCATTTTAGCATAAGGCAAAGCCGAAGCAAGAGTATCTAATTTTTCTCTATCGGTAATAATCACAAAAGCCCAAGGCTGTAAATTTCTTGCACTTGGAGCAGCCATTCCTGCTTTAACTAAAATTTCTAATTGTTCTTTGCTTGGTACTTCATCCGTAAAACTACGTACAGATTTACGTGAATGTATTAGGTCTAAACAAGTATTCATTTTTACTTCCTCCTCTTCTACTTTAAAATTTTGTGATTTATTTTTATAATTTGCATAAAAGACAACAAGTACACTTAAAATAAAAACCAAATTAATTAATAAAGTCCAACTTATATTTTTCTTTTTGCTTTTTCCCCGTTTTGCTCTAAACAAAGTTAAAATCGCCCCGGTTGGACAAAAATATTTACACCAAGCTTTATTAAAAAACAATGATAAAATTAACATCAAAACTGCTAAAACAATAACTATCAAGGAAGCAAATTGAAATTTAAAAGCAGAAAAAGGTTCTAAGTCTTCAAGCTTCACATCTACTGCAACAACAATTAAACTAAGAATTATAAGAAGATATAAGTATTTTAAATATTTTAAATATTTTGTAATTTTATATCCTAAAATTGATTTTTTCTTTGGGTTTAATTTCCATATTAATTCTTGTGCTGCCCCATAAGGACATACATATTGACAATAAAAAGCTTTATTTGTTACCAAGGGCAAAACTACGGCTAAAATTAAAACCGTAAATAAAAATATTTGATCCCAAATATCGAAACCATTTAACAGCCAATTATGCAACAATGCTAAACTTAAAAATTTTCCTTGCCAAAAGCCCAAAATACCAACTGAAGCCAATAATAAATAAATTCTAAATTTTCTAGCATATTCCGGCATTAAAAACGAAAATACAGCAAAAATCAAAACTACAAAAGATAAAATTAAGCCTAATAAATTATACCAATTTATTGAAAACTTGAAAAATCCTGAATCTGTATATAATGAAAGTCTGTGCCTAACAGTTGAAATAACTGCTTTACTTGTATAAGTTGCTCCACTGATAGCATCAACTTCAAGATTCAATGCTTTTTTTGCAGTTAAACCGTTCCATTTATCAAAAAATCCATCTTTTTTCAGGCTTTTCATCCAAGATTTTGTTTCATGATTGGGAAAAAAATAAATCTGCTCTATTTTATCACTTTTATCAAAAACAATTGCTAAAGGAATATTGTCCCCATAGCCAATTATTGAATCGCAATAAGGGAAACTGAAAAGAACCGTAGCAAGCTTTTCATCAGCAGAATTAAATAAAACATAGGCATCATTAATAGTATCGCACAAAAAATATTTATAATCATCTGCTAATTCCGGAAAAATTTTAGTTTTTTCGCTGATATCTTCATTATTACATAAACTAATTTGGGAATCTGATTTTATTCCGTGGTTAAAAATTTTTCCTGAACTCAACACAATTATTGCAAGAGCAGTTATAAGAAAAAATATTTTTAATAATCTATTTGTATTTACCATAAAATTAAATAATAAAAATACAAGGTTTTTTATTTAAAGAAATATTTATTTTTTTCCAATCAATAACTTTTTTACGAATTATCAGCTCATCTTCACAAGAAATATTTGAAGCAACACACAAATATGTTTCAGAGTTTAAATTAGAGAGTAAATCTGCTAATAATTTATCATTTCTAAACGGAGTATCCATAAATATTTGTGATTGATTTTCTTTACGTGAACGAGCTTCTAAGCTTTTAATTTTTAAAAATCTTTGGGATTTATCTATAGGCAAATAGCCATTAAAAGCAAAATTTTGTCCATTCATTCCCGAAGCCATTAAAGCCATAAAAATCGAAGACGGACCTGAAAGAGGTTTTACTTTAATATTTTTTTTATGCGCTAATTGAACTATTAAATTTCCTGGGTCGGCAATACAAGGTAAACCTGCTTCGCTTAACAAAGCTATATCCAAATTTCTATCTGCAACACTCAAATAATCTTCAATTTGATTTAAGTTTGTATGTTTATTAAGTTCATAAAAATTCAAACCATCAATTACAAAATCTTTTGATAATTTTCTTAAAAACCTTCTGGCATTGCGTATATCTTCTACAATAAAATCTTGAATATGAGAAATTTTTGAATATAAATTATTTGGTAAAACATCCTCTAATTGCGTTTCGCCAATTAAGTTAGGAATTAAATATAAACAAGATTTAAAGTCCATTTTTTTTTAATTGTTTGCAAAGTTAAAATAAAATTTGATTATAAAAAATGAAAATATTAGCAAATATAATGCTTGTCTAATATTGTAAATTTATAGGTTAGCTTAATATTTTATTTTTCAATATTTAACAACCAATCAATTGCATTAATTTGTCGAACTCCATTGTGATTGCCGGTTTCATAATCCATTGTAATAAGTAAACGCTGATTATAGTCGGGTATTTTGCTAAACGGAGCAAGTTCTCGTTCTAGTGTTTTTGCGTCTTTTACCGAATATGCAACTTGAACATATTTTGTATAACCACTGTTGTCGCGAACTACAAAATCAACTTCAAGATTATCAATTTTTCCAATCCAAATTTGTGAATTTCTACGTTTTAACTCAAGAAAAATTATATTCTCAAGCAAATGCCCTAAATCAACATTAAGTTCTTTTCCAAGTAAAGCATATCGTAGTCCTAAGTCAACAAGATAATATTTTTCTAAAGTTTTTAGGTATTGTTTACCTTTTATATTAAAGCGGTTTACTTGGTATAATAAGTATGATTCTACAAGAGTATTAATGTATTTTGAAACTGTTTTATTATCAATTTTTTTATCGTTTGAACTTAAAACATTTGCTATTTTTCTTGCAGAAACACATGAACCAATACTATCAATCAAAAAATCAACTACTTGCTTATAAGAAAATTCATAAAAAATACTATGTCGTTTTAGTATATCATTTTCATAAATATTTTGAAAAATTGTTTTCAAATATTCATAAGCAAAATTTTCTCCTTTTTCAGCAAGTTTAACTGCTTCGGGAAACCCACCAATACGCATATACTTAGCAAAAGAACGATCTATATTTGCAGTTTTACCGGTAAATTCTAAATATTCAGAAAACGAAAACGGCAAAATATTTATTTCAAATGCTCTACCGGTGAGCAAAGTTGCAAGTTCACTAGACAAAAGATAAGCATTAGAACCTGTAACATACAAATCTATATTTGGCGTAACAAATAAACCTTCAAGCAATTTCTCAAATTCTAAAATATTTTGAATTTCATCGATAAAAACATAATTTTTCACATTCTCTATCAACAAATTTTTGATATAATCATAAATCTCTTTCCAATTTTTTTCTCCAAGAAAGCGAAAATCCGGTAAATCCATATTGATATAAATAATTGACACATTAGGATTTTCAGCTGTCAACAAATCTTGAAATTGCAAAAGTAAAGTTGATTTTCCTGAACGTCTAACACCGGTTATTACCTTTATCAAATTCGTATCTTTAAGAACAGAAAGTTTGTCAAGTTCCGTTTTCCTTTTTATTTTTTGCATACAATATTTCCCCTTTTTAAATTACAAAATTAAACAAAATTCCCCAAACTTACAAATATTATCAAGTTTGGGGAATTTATAGTTGTGTTTTTTTAATAAATATTTATTTTTAAGCTTTTCACAAGACAATTGAATTTAAAAACAACAGTTTATCATTAAAAAAATAAAATTATATTTAAAATATTTTACTAAATTTGTCTCAAAATATTTATGGAAGCAATTGTTTTAGGTTCAGGTACATCTCTTGGCATACCAATTATTGGTTGTAGTTGTGAAGCATGCACTTCCACAAATCCAAAAGACAAAAGACTTAGAAGTTCAATTTTTATAAAATCTGATAATACTAATTTTATTATTGATGTAGGTCCAGATTTCAGGCAACAAATGTTAAGAGAAAATATTAAAAAAATTGATGCTGTTTTAATTACTCACGAACACCGCGACCATATTGGCGGTTTAGATGATATAAGACCTTTTAACTATTTATCAAACGCTGCAATGCCAATTTATGCAGAACAAAGAGTTTGCGATGCAATTATAAATGAATTTTCGTATTCTTTCAATGATAATGATTATCCAGGTATTCCAAAATTTAATATAAACGCAATTTCAGAAGAAAAATTTACAATTAAAGATATTGAAATTCAACCTATTAGACTAATGCACGCAAATCTTCCTATTTTAGGTTTTAAAATAAAAGATTTTGTTTATATAACTGACGCAAGCTTTATTTCTGACACTGAAATAAAAAAAATTAAAAACTCTAAAATCTTAATAATAAATGCATTAAGGCATAAAAAACACAATTCTCACTTTTCCTTAAACGAAGCTATAAAAATTGCTCAAAAAACCAATGCAGAACAAGTTTTTCTTACACATATTAGTTGTTCTATGGGCTTACACAACAAAATTAATTCTGAATTACCGGAAAACATTAAATTAGCATACGATGGATTAAGAATAGTTTTTTGAAGTAAAAATATTTATAAGTAGGTGTTTTTTAGCTTATTTATATGTTTTAAAAATTAACTTATTGTATAAATAAAAATAATTTCTAAATTTGTGCTAAAATAAATTAATAATAAATAAAATCTAAATTTATGAAAAAGTATTTACTTGGATTATTAGCAATTTCGTTTTTAAGTTTATCTGTAATTGCTCAAGACGACAAAGAGAAAAAAGATGAAGGCTATGTTTTTACCTTACAAAAAGAAGTTAAAACCACTTCTGTAAAAGATCAATACAGAGCCGGTACTTGCTGGAGTTATAGTGGCTTAGCTTTTGTTGAAGCCGAATTATTACGTATGGGCAAACCCGAACTTGACCTTGCCGAATTATTTATTGTTCGCCATACATACAACGACAAAGCTGAAAAATATGTAAGATTACATGGTGAGTTAAATTTTGGCGGCGGTGGAGCTTTCCATGATGTTTTTAATATGATTAAAAAATATGGAATTGTGCCAGAAGAAGTTTATACAGGTTTAAATTATGGTGAACCAAATCATGTTCATGGCGAGTTAGATGCAATTTTAAAAGGCTATGTAGATGCTGTAATTAAAAATGGAAACAAAAAACTTTCTACAGCTTGGTTAAAAGGATATAATGGAATTTTAGATGCTTATCTAGGCGAACTTCCCGAAGATTTTACTTATGAAGGTAAAAAATATACTCCGAAATCATATGCTGAATATTTAGGAATAAATACTGACGATTATATTGACATTTCTTCATATACACATCACCCATTTTACGAAGAATTTATTCTTGAAATACCTGACAACTGGGCTTGGGAAACTGTTTACAATTTACCAATAGACGATATGATGCGAGTTTTGGACAATGCTTTAAATAATGGCTTTACTGCTTGCTGGGGTTCTGATGTAAGTGAAAAAGGTTTTAAGTGGACAAAAGGATTTGCAGTTATTCCTGAAGAAGACAGACCAGATTTAGACGGCTTAGAAAGAGATAAATGGGAAAAATTGTCTGCAAGAGAAAAAGAAGCACTTTTATATGCTTTAGATAAACCTATGCCTGAAAAAATTATTACTCAAGAAATGAGACAAGAAGCTTTTGACAATTACCAAACAACAGATGACCACGGTATGCTTATTTGTGGAATAGCCACAGACCAAAACGGAACAAAATATTATTACGTAAAAAACTCTTGGGCAGAAAGTAACGAATATGATGGGTATTTTTATGCTTCAGAAAGTTTTGTTAGATACAAAACCATGGATATAGTTGTTCATAAAGACGCAATTCCAAAAGATATTAAAAAGAAAATGGGAATTAAATAGTTATTTTTTCACAACTTCCAAAAAATTATAATAATATTCTAAAAAAACAGGTTTTTTATTTTAATTGAAAAGCCTGTTTTTTTATTAGAACAAAACTCCGGTATTTAAAAATTGTTCTTTTTGTAATATTTTGCCATTATATGTTAGTGTATCACTAAGTTTTAAGCTATGTTTTTTTATCCCGTTACTAAAATACAGGCTTATATTCAAATATTCATTTAAAAAGCTATCTAAATTTTCAAGATTTACAGAAATTTTGGCTTCAATCATGGTAGAAATCTCTTCTTGAAAAATAGGATGCAAACCTTTATTTCCAAAGACAACATAAGAGCCATCATGTCTTATAAAAAGAGATTTTAAAGGCTGAAAACTGTCTTCATACAAACTAGCAGGAAAAGAAATTTCAATTTTATAATTTTTCTCAACAATATTGCCAGAATTTCGTATTAAAAGCTTAGGATAAAAGCTAATTGCGGAAAATTTTCCTGATTGTAAAATAGGTAAACCATTTGTATTATAAATTCCTAGAAATTCTAATTCAGATAGGCTTAATTTTCCATATAAATTTCTAACTTCGTTTTCGTCAAGTACAACAGCTTTATTTTTTTGCCATTTGTAATATCTTGAATCAGAAAACATATGGGGTTGCTTATTATTTTCGGGAATTTGAAAATGAATTAAAGATGAATTTTCTTCAAAATTAAATATATTTATACTTAAACCGCTAATTGCTTGGTCAATATGAGATTGAATTTCGTGATATAACCAGTCTTTAGAATGTGTAAAATTCTTAATGAAATTAAATTTTTCTGCTTTTCCTCTTTTTGTTTCAATTCCATAAATTATATTAGCTCCACCCGAATTTGCAATAGCAGAAATGTTTTTTGCAAGCTTTGTGAAAAAATTTGCAGAATCATTAAAATCACTACCTTTAAAAAACAATAATTTTGAATGCATTCTGATTTTATCTTCAATAATATTATTGAAAAACTCTTTTGAAATATTTTCAGGTAATAACATAAGGCAAAAATAAATAAAGTTTTAAATTAAAAGAATAAAAAAAACTTTAATAAATAATTTTATTTGATATTATGAAAAACCTAATTATAGTAAACTCTTAATTTTCAACAACAGTTGCAAATATAAACATTTTTTATTAAACTTAGCCTGTTTTTAATTTTTATTTAAATTTTGTTTGTGTAAAATTATTATTATAATTAAATTTTTATTTATATTTTTGCAAACTTTTTTAGAACAAGATTATTTACTATATTATTGCTAATTATAAAAATAAAGGCAATTTTAACTTATTCAAAATTTTAATAATGTCAATTAACAAATTAAGAAACATAGGGATCGCAGCTCATATT
>JALOAQ010000031.1 GCA_023228725.1 Bacteroidales bacterium
GACCGGTTAGCACAAAATCGGCTGGCTGAACACTTGAACACCAGACTGATTCAGAAAACTGTATAGTTAAAGATGAAGAACCACAATAAGGTTCATAAACCAAACTTTCTAATTCTGGTGGCGAATAGTCAACTATTGTTGCAGTACTGGCTCCAAAATTAATAGAGTAACCGTGTTGTGTTGAACTAAAATTAGAAACATGTAAGACATAGGTTTGACCAGTTGTAACACTAAGTGCTGAATTCCAGTTAGAACAACTATTTGGACCTTCGCAACTCGTAGAACCGCTTCCCATACCCGTATTACCGGAAGTTCCACAATAATTACAAACTACTGGAGGATGAGTAGCCCAATTAATTAAATCTAAACAATTTACTCCGTTATTCAAACTATAAACAGCCCAATCATAATCATCAGAACTATTAAAAGGAGCTATTGTGAAAGCCAAGAGCCCATTAGTTTGAGCAGTAAATGTGTACCATACGCTATTTCTCTCACCGGTTACTAAACAATTAGGACAATTATGAACATTAACCCCCATTCCGTACTGGGCATTAAAATCGAATAAATCATAATAATGTCCTGTACCGACATAAGAAACGGGATGATTAGAAACAGTCGAACACAAAGGTAAAGCACCCAAACAATCTTGATCTGTTGGAGTAGGCAGTTTTTTATATGCAACAGTTCCTAAAGCAGTTCCATTTGTTTGGCAATTAAACTGATAAAAACCAACCGAATATGTCCCACTTGTTGGACAAACCCAAACTAGCTCAGAACCATAACCACAATGGTCATCATTTGATTGATATGTAACTGTACCATCAACATTATGTAAATCAATCATTGGGTCGTTAGAATAAGAGCCTCCGCCTTGGCAAAATGAAAAAATAATAACCTCACCTGCACCAATACTAAAAGTATATCTATCTCCAGCTTGAATTCCTGATTTTGTTTGCCAATTATCTGTAGGTGTTAAATTTCCTGCTAAAGTACTACCAGAACAAGCAATACTGTAATTAAACAAAGCAGTTGAGAACATCAAAACTGCCATTAATATAATTTTATGTAAATTTTTATTCATAATAATCAATTTTGACATTATTGCTCAATTATATATTTATCGGGTTCAGCTAGTAAGCGACTTTGCTTTTCCGGCGTATAATCATTAAATTCCTCTTTAGAAATAATCACAGGAAATTTTGCAGTTCCGTTTTGTATTTCTTTGTTATATTTCCTTTGATTTTCCGCCACCCATTTTTCTTTAGCAATAGCGTAATTTTCAGCATCTTTTGATTTATCGCCTGTGTTTTCATATAATGGGAAATTTTTTGAAGCTCTTTTATAAGGAGAAACAAATATTTGGTCATCGCTTAATTTTCTTAATTCTCCATTTATTGAAACTGTAGAAAAATCGTAATCATAAGCTTTTGCTTGTAAAAAAGTTCGAATATATTCAGGACTTATATCCCTTTGTAAATAAAGTTGGCAACGAGTTTTAAATTCAGAGCTTGTAAAAATACGCCCACTTATAACGGCAGGGTCTTGCAAAATGTCGTTCAAAAGCTCTTGTCTTTCTGTCTCGTCCTCTCCCAAACCATTAATATGAAAATATACGGTTTTCCCCTCATCTGAAAATTTTACATGAGTAAATTCCATGCTTTGCTGAGAATAGCAAAACAAGACTTTTATAAAAAAAGCTAAAAATACGATTAATTTTATCCTCATAATCTATAAATTTAATTAATAAAATGCCAACCCCTCAATAAATCAAAAATTCTCCTTCGCGAATTTAATTATATTTTTTTATAAACACTAATAATATTACAATAATTTAACGTATTTTTAAAAAAAAGGTTGCTTATTTACAATTAAATTAATACGAATGTCAATAATTTGATGGATTTTTAATTATTTTATAAAAATAATGATAAGAAAAAATGAAGACTTTAATTAATCCTCGCAATCTGAAAAAATTTGTTCAAAAGAATAATCCTCTTGCAACTTAAATAAATAAACGTTAGAATTAGAAAAAGATTGTTTTGAATAATGAGGTTCGGAGACAAAAACTTGTTTTCCGCTCAAACCTTCAAAAACATTTTCATTTAAAACCGCTCTATCTAAGTTATTTCCATATTTCAAGTAATTTAATACCCAATAATTAATAAGATCATAAGCTAAAAAAGAGTTTTCATCAGGTTCTGATAAAAACACATCTCGATAATTTTCAACAAAGCCATTGACTTCCTCATCTGTGTAATTAATATTTATTCCTGTAAAATAAGTAAATTTAGAACTTAGATAATATTTGGGATCAATAGTTTCGTAATCTAAAATACAAGGATCACCAATTAAAGTAATTTCATAATCTTTTAGCGGAAACAGATCTAAAAATATTTTTGTACAAATAAGTTCAGTATGAAAAGGTAAAATAAATACATTCTCCTGAGTTTTTGAAACAAGATTTTTTAAATCAAGTAATTTTCCACCACTATATTTAATAATTTTAACATTTTTAGAACTTCCGAGTTTGGAAACTATTGCATCATACTGCTCATTAGCTAGTTTAATTTGCTCACCTGTAGAACCTTGAATTATTAAATATAAATTCTCTTTATTTTCCAAAGTATAAGAAGCAATACAATTTACAACAGCATCTGCACTTGGTTTTAAAATAATATTTTTAGAATTATCAACTAACACTTCAGTTTGATTAACAAAAGGCAATAAAATATAAGGTTTTGAATCAGAAAGGTTTTCATTCAAATAATCTACTTGTGATTTAAACGCCGGACCAATTATTATATCCGTAGATTTTATCTTTCCATCTTTTAATAAATTTGAAATTACAGAATTATCTTTTCCAATGTCATAAACTTTCACCTCTATATCAACATTATTATTTTCCAACTTTTCTAAACCAAGCAAAATTCCAGAATAAAAAGATATTATTTTTTCTGTTATCAAATTCAACCTTTGCTCTTTTTTACCAGTTTCTTGTCTATATAAATTTCTTAAATTATCATTTATTTCAAAAGGTAATAAGATAGAAATTTCTACTTTATTTTCAAAAGAATACCAGTTTTCATCATTTGTAAAATCAATATTTGTAAAATCAATTGAGTCAGTTTCGCTTATAAACACTTCTTCGTTTGCTTCTTCATCTTTTTCCTCCTCAAATCTTTTTGGAATTTTCACTACTTCTCCTATCAAAAGTCTATTATTTTCAATTTCAGGATTTAATTTTATCAAATCTTCTTTTGAAACATTATATTTTCGTGAAATACCGTAAATAGTTTCTCCTTTTTCAACTAAATGATAAATAAAATTAATAGTATCTTTATCGGGTTCATGAACTTTAGAATCAATCAAGTTATAGGGGAACATTATTTCTTGACCAACTTTTAAAGCTTTTCCTTGTTTTATATTTGGATTAATAGTATAAAAATCCACCTCGCTTATTCCATATTTTCTGCATAAAGAATATAGAGTATCGCCAGGTTTTACTGTATAAATAATATGTTTTCCATCAGCAGTAAGTTCATTAATAACAGGTATCTGTAAGATTTGTCCAATCTTGATATTAGCGTTTGATAATTGTGGATTATTTCTATATAACAAGTCCTCATTTATGCCATAGGCCTTACAAATAGAATAAACAGTATTCCCTTCAGCTACAGTATGAATATAAAATTTCTCATCATCTATAATTGTCTTTTCTGTAGATATTTCAACTTCAATTTGTGCAAACAGAATGCTTGAAAATAAAATAACCAAGAAAGAAGTACAAAAAACTTTTTTCATAATACTAATTTTGAATAGAACAAAATTACAAAATATTTCTATAAAACAAAATTTATGCCTATAAAATAAAACAAACTAAATAAACAAAAAAAAGCCGACATAATCGGCTTTAATTTTTTATTCTTTAATTGGTGCGTTTTTTAATGTTGCAACAATATATTCCCAAAATTTCTCAACCGATGGGATTAGTATTTTCTCGTCTGGAGAATGAGGATAACGTATTGTAGGACCAAAAGAAATCATATCCCAATTTGGGTAAACTGCTCCTAAAATCCCACATTCTAAGCCAGCATGAATAGCTTTTATTTCTGGAGTTTTATTATATAAATTTTCATAAGTTTTTATCATAGTTTTTAAAATTGGAGAATCCATATTTGGTTTCCAACCAGGATAAGCGCCTTCAAATGCAACTTCTGCACCAATTAAATCAAACAAAACTCCGATTTTATGCATAACTCCATCTTTAGCTGAATCTACAGAACTTCTTACCAAACAATTTACAGTAAATTCTCCATTAATACATTTCACAATAGCTAAATTATTTGATGTTTCAACCAAGCCCGGCATATCATCACTCATTCTCTCAACTCCATGAGGGCACACATAAACAGCTTTGCAGATTTTTTGCATTTCATCTTGAGCCATTACTTTTGAGGGATTATCTGTTTTTATAAGTTTCATTTGCATATCAGGCTCAGATTTAGAAAACTCTTGTTTGAAAATTTTCTCAAACTCCACAACTTCTTTTTCAAATTTAGAAGCTTCATTTTCTGGCACAGCAACAATAGCAAAAGATTCGCGGGGTATTGCATTTCTTAAGCTTCCACCATTTACTTCTGAAATTTTTAAATCAAAAAAATGAATAGAATGAGTTAAAAATCGGAACAATATTTTATTAGAATTTGCTCTTCCAATATTAATATCCATTCCACTATGTCCACCTTTTAGGCCTGTAACAGAAAGTTTATAAGCTACAAAAGCTTGTGGCATATCAAGTTCTGGATATTTCATATATACATTAACATCAACTCCACCTGCACAGCCTACATATAATTCTCCTTCGTCTTCAGAGTCTAAGTTCATTAATATATCGCCTTTTAAAAAGCCAGGTTTCAATTCATTTGCGCCAGTCATTCCTGTTTCCTCATCAATAGTAAACAAAGCTTCTATAGGACCATGAACTAAATCTTTTGCTTCAAGCACAGCCATTGCGGCAGCACAACCCATACCATTATCAGCACCTAAAGTCGTTCCATTAGCTTTTACCCAATCTCCGTCAATTAAGGTTTCTATAGGATCTTTTTCAAAATCATGTGTTTTGTCAGAATTTTTCTGAGGAACCATATCTAAATGTCCTTGAAAAATAATTCCTTTTCTATTTTCCATACCTGGAGTTGCCGGTTTTTTAATTATTACGTTGCCAATATGGTCAACTATTGTTTCTAAACCTAGGCTTTCTCCAAAATTTTTCATAAATTCAATTACTTTGGTCTCTTTTTTGGAGGGACGTGGTATTTGAGTTAAAGAATAAAAATGCTTCCAAACTCTTTCAGGATTTAAATTTTTAATTTCGCTCATAATTTTAATGTTTAAATTTTTATTATTTTTGAAGTTCTAAAATTAAATAAAATAAACAATATTGACAAAAATTTGTATTAAAATAAACTAAATTAAATGAAAAACATATTTTTTACACTTACATTCGCCCTATTAAGCCAATTTATTTCTGCTCAAACTACAATTAATTGGTTAGATTTTGAAACAGCTGTTGAAATGCAAAAGGAAAATCCAAAAACAATTTTTATTGATATGTACACAGATTGGTGTGGTTGGTGCAAAAAAATGGATGCCGAAACTTTTCAAAATCCGGATATTGCTAATTATATAAATACTTTTTTTTATCCAGTAAAATTTAATGCCGAAGGTTTTGACACTATTAATTATAATGGAAAAACTTATATAAATCCTGATACAGGAAGACGATCTAGCCACCAATTAGCACAAGAACTAATGAAAGGACGCTTATCATACCCAACAATAGTTTATATTGATTATGAAAATCAAGTTTTTCCAGTTCCTGGATATATGGACCCACAATCTTTAGAACCATTATTAATTTATTTTTCAGAAAGAATAAATAAATTATCGGATTTTACAGACTTCCACCAAGAATTTAAAAATACTTTTTTCCCTGATAGCACATCTGATAATGATGGGGTAATAAATTGGATAAATTTAGAAAAAGCATTAGAATTAAGACTAGAAAAACCTAAAAAACTTTTTCTTTTTATAAACTCTGATTTCAATAATTCTAGCAAAATTATGCTTGCCTCAGCTTTAAGACATCCGGTTATTTCAAATTTAATAAATGAAAACTTTTATCCTGTAAAATTTGATTTTAATTATCAAGATAGTGTAAAAGTTTATCAAAATACTTTTATAAACGAAAATTTGCAAGAAAATTATCCACATCAATTTGTTATTGCACTATTACAACCAGATATAAGACTACCTTCTATAGTGTTTTTTGGAGAAGATTTTTCTTTAATTTTCGCACTTAGAGGATTTCAATCTCCAAAGCAGCTAGAAAGATTTTTAGAGTTTTTTAGTAAAGATTTACATAAAACTGGTGAAGATTGGAATAAATTTAACGAAAACTTTAAGTCTAAGCTTTAAAATCTTTTAGTTTTTATTGAAATTTAAAAAGTATTTTTTATTTTTACAGAAAACTGTAAATATGAAAAAAATAATATTTGTATTTTTATTATTAAGCATCTTCATTTCAGAGGCTTATTCTCAAAAATGTTCTATTAAAGAAGCAGAAAATATTGCATTAAACACAATCAAGGAAAAATTTAAACTTAGTTCAAACGAAAGTCAGAATTTTAATATTAAAAATATTGAATTACTTTCTTTCAACGAAAGTGAAGTTTTTTATCTAGTAAATTTAAGTCCCAAAGGCTTTATTTTAATTTCTTCAGATAAAGCACTTGAGCCTATTTTAGCATTTTCTTCAGAATCTGATTACGAACCTGAAAATAATCCATCTGCTAAATTTTGGATAAATAATTATGCTAAACAAATTGAACATAATATAAAAAACTCAGAAAAAACAAATTTAAACATTAGTAATGAGTGGCAAAGACTAAGTAAAAATCCTGAAAATTTTGTTTTAAAATCAAATATCAAAACAGTTGAACCCTTATTATTTACAAAATGGAATCAGGGAAAGTATTACAATTCTCACTGTCCCGAAGACAATGCCGGACCAGACAAACATGCAGTTACCGGCTGTGTAGCAACGGCTCTTGGGCAGCTTTTAAATTATTTTAGATACCCCTCGCATGGAACTGGAAGTTATGGATATGAACACCAAGATTATGGCTGGCTTGAGGTCGATTTTTCGCAACAACACTATAATTATGACCAAATGCCGGTATTTCCTACAGATTATAATGAAGATTTAGCCCGCCTTATATATAATATAGGTGTGTCTGTTGATATGAATTACGGACCACAAGGAAGCGGAATGTATAATCACAAAGGAGCTTACACTTTATACACATATTTTAATTACTCTCCGCAAAGCACATATTTATTTCGTGATTCTTTACCCGAAGATTTTGATTGGACAGGAACTCTTGTTGAACATCTTGACCAAAACATTCCGCTATACTATGCAGGATGGGGAGATACTGATTTTATTTCAGGGCATGCTTTTATTTTTGACGGCTATAGCGATTCAACTCATTATCATATAAATTGGGGTTGGGGCGGCTCAATGGACGGATATTTTTATATAGAAAATCTAAAGCCTAGCGGAAATAATTTTTCTCTTTTACACGAAGTTATTGTAAATGCAGTTCCTAATAGTAGTTATAATAATTGTGGCGATTTAAAAATTTTAAATTCTATTGAAGGAGTAATTGAAGATGGTAGCGGACCTTTAAATAATTATCAAAATAACTTAGAATGTTCGTGGTTGATTTCTGTAGAAGACTCAATTAGCGCAGTGCAGTTTGAATTTTTAAAATTTGAACTAGACGAAAACGATTATATAATGTTTTACGAAGGAGAAACTAACGAAGCAACAATTGCATATACATTTTTTGGAGGACAAAATGTGGAAAATTTTACTGTAAATTCAGAAAAAGTTTTAATAAAATTTGTAAGCGATAATGAAAATAATGATTTGGGCTGGTTGTTAAAATATAAAGCCATTTTACCTAAATATTGTGATATAGTAAAGATTTTAACTGAACCTGAAGGAATTATTAGTGATGGAAGCAATTCTTACCCATACCATAATAACACTTATTGCAATTGGAAAATCCAAGCTGAAGATGTTGAAAATATTAAAATTTCTTTTTTAGAATTTGATATAGAGCCAATAAATGATTATGTTAAAATACTTAACTCTTCAGGACAAGCTGTAGCAACATTTTCTGGCGATATTTTACCTGAGAATATTTTTATGGAAGGAGACAAAGCATCAGTAATTTTTAAAACTAACGAAAGTATTAGAGCCGGAGGATTTAAACTTAAATACGAAACTAATGTTAATAAAAATCAATCTATCAAATCAAGGGAAATAAAAATATATCCAAACCCGGCAGAAGATTTCATAAATATTATAATGGATAATCTAGCAAATTACACTATTAATATTATAGGTATAGACGGAAAAATATATTTGAATAAAACTGAAAATTCAAACTCTGAAATAAATATTCAAAATCTTAGTTCTGGAATTTATTTTATTGAGATAATACAAAATAGTGAAATTATAAGGCAAAAATTTATAAAAAAATAATTTTCACATTAGCAAAAATCACGAGATTCAAAGATTGGTGCTAAAAAAGTGTAGAAAAACACATTATTGGTACTAATAATGTGATTTATTTTACATATCTTTGCAAATGAAAGAAAATTTGCAATTATGAAAAGAAAATTATTAGAAAAATTAGTGGAGTGGAAAAACAGTAAAAAACGTTTGCCATTACTATTAGAAGGAGCCCGGCAAGTTGGTAAAACTTATCTTCTAAAAAAACTTTTTGGTGAACAATACTTTGAAAAAGTAGTTCATGTTAATTTTGAAAAGGCAGATTTAGAGTTAATTAATTTATTTGAAGGCAATATTCAACCTCAAAGGATTATTAGCTATTTAGCTTTGAAATTTAACACTATTATAAATCAAGATGACACATTGATAATTTTCGATGAAATTCAGGAAGTGCCTCGTGCATTGACTTCTTTAAAATATTTTGCAGAAGATGCACCTGAATATTATGTCGTAGCTACAGGAAGTTTGCTTGGCATTGCTTTGCATAGTGGAACATCATTTCCTGTTGGAAAAGTTGATAGATTACGTTTGTATCCAATGGATTTTGAAGAATTTTGTTGGGCAAACAATATGCAAAATCAAACAGAAGAAGCTCATACTGCTATCAAATTATTAAGAAAACCACTAATAGCAAGCGGATTTAAAGATATTTTTCAGCAATATTTAGCAATAGGAGGAATGCCTGCTGTAGTATCAGAATGGATTGAAAACAAAAATCTTGATACTGTAGAAATAATTTTAAAAAACATACTTGCCGACTATAAAGATGATTTTAGCAAGCATACAAGTAATGCGGAATTAAGAAAAATAGGAAATTTATGGCAAAGCCTGCCACAGCAATTTGCTAAAGAAAATCATAAGTTTTTTTATAAAACTGTTGAACCATCGGCTCGCGGACGAGATTATGCTTTTGCACTTGATTGGTTGATTGATGCAGGATTAATTTATAAAATAAATCTTACTGCTCATGGTGATAAATTGCCTTTGTCTTTTTATGCAAATAACTCAGATTTTAAAATTTATGCTCTTGATGTCGGTGTGTTGCGACAGTTAGCAAATTTGCCAAGCTCTGTTGTTGTTGGAGATGATAATATTTGGTCAAATTTTGGCGGTGCTTTCGCCGAAAACTTTGTTCTACAACAATTGCGTTCTCTTGGTTTTGATGAGGCATATTACTGGACAAGCAATGCTAACACTCCAAATCAGCCTAAAGGAAGAAGTGAGCTTGATTTTATTATTTCAGAAAAAAAGGTAATTTATCCAATTGAAGTAAAGTCAGGGGAACAAGTAAAAGCACAAAGTTTGAGAGTATTTCGTGAAAAATATAATCCCGAACTAAGCATTCGTTTTTCTCTAAAAGAATTAGAATACAACGAAGGACTTTTAAATATTCCTCTTTATTATTCGTTTTTATTTAAGGACTTGATAGAGCAAAAAGAAAAGTTGGCAATTTCGGATTTTGCATTTAAAGGTAATGTTTGAAAAAGCACATTGGTGCTAAAAATGTGAAATTTTACACATTATTGGTACTAATAATGTGATTTTTTGTACAAAAATTCAATCGTATTTTTTATTAAACATTATTCCCTAACAAGAATATTCGTTTCTATTTCAGTGCTATCAATATTTTTCACAAACAGCATCCAGTTTTGATTTCCATCACGCCAGTGATAGCCCAACGAAAAATCAAGAGCTTTAACATTAGAAGTATTATAAGCTTTTTCGAGGTCTTCTTGGAATAAATATGTTGAAGAAAAATCTGGAATTGGTTTATCGTAAACTCCATAAAGGTAATGCGTCCACTCATCATTATTAAAATATCTAAAAGGAACACCAGTATCGTCTTCCAAAACAGATGCTGAATTTAATATTATATTTCTTATGTTCGAAAAGTTTCCATAGTGGTTTAAATATGCAGCAGATTTTAGAAATGTATTACAAGTTCTTAAATTTTGTAAATACTGCAAAAATGCAGGATTGTTTTCAAAACCTTCATTAGAAATATCAGCATAAAAATAAAGTAGATTTTTTAGTTTGTCATCACCTTTTTTTCTGATTTTAAACCAAATACATTCTGCTGTTTTCAGAGAATTGCTTGGCTTTTCGATTTTAGTGAAACTTTTTGCATCATTGTTTAGTTTATAGTAACCAAATTCATAAATTTCGTGTCCAGTGCGGTTTAAAAACACATAAAGTAGGGGTAAAACACCATCAGCTTTATGTTTACGCAAGTCTTGATCCATGTTCAAAGTAATGAAATAACTACGTTGGTAAATATCTCTTAACCCGAAATTTACAGCATTCAAATATGAGTCAAGGTCTTCTTCGGTCATAGAGTACAAATCAGGGATATTGCCTAATTTTTCTTTAGCAACCAAAATATAGTCATTTGCATTTGGGAATAAATGAAAGGCGTTTAGGAAATCAGGTCCAGAAAATGGATAGAATACTAGTGCGGTGTCATTTATTTTTGTGCAAATTTCATCTTTTGTCCACTTGTCCATTTTCGAAAGTCTTGTCTCAGTAATTTTTTGCCAAGGAGTGTCAATGGAAGCTTTATAATTATTCCAGAAAGTCATTTTATCTGTGAAAATATTTTTAAAAGCATTGGCATTGTCGCCAGCCAATAATGCTGCTATTTGGTCTAAGCTTGTATCCTTAGGATAATCAATTTTATCGGATAATGTATCAATATCTAAAGTGTCAATGCTTTTAGCAGGTTTGTCGTTTTTGTCAGGCTTGTTGTTTTTACTAAAATTACAAGAAAAAATTATTGCACTTGCAGTTGTAAGTATAATAATTAAGACAAGAGATTTAATAAATTTCATAAAATAATATTAAAAACGCTGCAAAAATACATTTTTTCTCAATATGGATACTATAAAACTAATATTTTAGCCGGTAAAAAGTTTTATGTTAAAGAATTTTGTATGTTTGGGGGGGAATAGTGTTATTAAAAGATGCATTAATGCCGTTGATAACGGCACAAATTGCGAAGATGTTACTTATATCGTACATAAAAACATATAATCACTCTGAAGAAATCTTTAAGTATTGTTAGTTTTGTGTTTAATAAAATTGTATATTTGGCTCGTGGAATGTATATTTATTAGTAGATTGAAAAAATTGTTGTGAGTGATAATATGTGTATGATTCAAAAATAATTAAATTGGTTTGGTTGAATGCTTGATTTAAACAAAATATATCTATACAGAATGACTCATATTGAGAATATTCCACATATTCTTAAATATGGAATTACTCATTCAACATCAGCAAATGCCAATCATAATTTTGTGTCAATTGGTGATGAAAATTTAATTTCTACTCGGAATAAATTTTTGTTGAATAATGGCAAACGTTTAGGTGAATACATTCCATTTTATTTTGGAGCAAGAACTCCTATGTTATATGTGATGCAAAAAGGTTTTAATTTGGTACCACCTACACCTGCAGAAAATATAGTGTATTGCGTTAGTTCTGTTCAAAAAATAATAGATTTAAAATTAGATTTTGTTTTTACTGATGGTCATGCCGTAGATAGATTTAGTTCCCAATTCACTGCTTCTGATATTTATAGGCTTGACAATATTATAGATAGAGAAGCAATAAAAGCAAAATATTGGCATGATGAAAAAGACCTTGATCGAAAACGAAGAAAAGAAGCAGAGTTTTTAGTATTGGGCGATATTTCTAAAGAAGCCATTTTAGGTTTTATATGTTATAACGAAAATGCAAAAAATATTATAATTAACTTTGGAGCAAGTGCCACTAATGTGCATGTTAGACCAAATTATTATTTTTAAAATATGATACAATACAAAATAGGTAATTTATTAAACAGCGAAGCAGAAGCTTTGGTAAACACTGTCAATACTGTAGGTGTGATGGGGAAAGGCATTGCTTTGCAGTTTAAAAATATGTTTCCAAACAATTATAAATTATATGTTAATGCTTGTAAGAGTAAAGAATTAAAAATTGGGAAACTTTTGGTTACCGAAGAAGAAACATTGCTGTCGGGTAAAAAAATTATTATTAATTTTCCCACAAAAACTAATTGGCGTTTACCTTCGGAGTATCAATATATTGAAGCAGGTTTAGTCGAACTTGTGAAAGTAATTGAGGAAAAGAATATAAAATCTATTGCTATTCCACCATTAGGTTCTGGTCATGGTGGTTTGGATTGGAATAGAGTGAAACAACTTTTAGAAAAATATTTGACAGATGTGGATTGTGATATTTATATTTATGAACCAAGTACAGACATTCAAGAAATAATGAAAAAAGAGCGAGTAAAACTTACTCCTGCAAGAGCAATGTTGCTTTCTGTTTTGTATGAATTGGTTCGCAATGGAGAGTTTGTGTCAGAATTTTCATCTGAAAAAATTGCTTATTTTCTTCAACGTTTTGGAGCTAAAGAAACTTTTAAGTTAAACTTTCAACCCAATTTTTATGGACCTTATTCTGGAAAAGTAAAGCACGTTTTGTACTACCTTAATGGTAGCTATATAATGGGATATAGTGCAAAAGATAAAAAACCATTTGAAGAATTAAACTTAATTCCAGATGCCGAAACAGAAGTAAATGAATTTTTAAACAAACCAGAAAATAAAGAGCATAATGATATTGTTCAAAAAACTAAAGCATTTCTATCAGGATTTTATTCACCCTTTGCTTTAGAACTGCTTTCAACTATTGATTTTATCATTACAGAAAAGAATGTTCATACGCAAGAAGAAATTATTAAAGAGTTGGAAAAATGGAGCAATCGTAAAAAAACATTGTTTACAAATCCAAACTTTATTCAAATAGCAATTAAACATTTAAAATTACATCTCAATTAAAACAGTTCGCTTTGTGAAATATTGCTATAAATATATAAAGCACATTTTAGAGAAAAGCGAATTAAATATAGACTCAACTATTCGGAATTCCCGAACAGTTCAAAATGATTTTAATTCAGTTGGTCGGAATTTCCGAACAACTGAAAATGAATTTAATTCAGTAGTCAAGGAATGCTTGACAACTGCAACTAAAGACAAAAACCATAGTGTAACGCAAAGTAATCAAGAACTCTAAAATAAAGATATATAGTAAAATAAAATTAAACTCAATTAAAAAATTACTAAATATGAAAGAATACAGATTTACAGAAGAAACTGCAAAAAAGACAATGAACTCAGGACTGAGATTTTTCGCTCCATTTTTAATAGGTGGTAGTATTGTAGGAATTTGTATTGCTAATTTTACAACTAAAGGATCAATATTTGGAAGTCTTTTAGTTTTTTTGATTATTATTTTAGTTTTAGTAATAGCTACAATGATTGGAATAAATAGATCTAAAAAGTCATTAATGAAAGCTGTTTATCGGCTTTCAGATACTGGAATTGAAGTGATTACTTCCGATACAGAAAGCGTAAGTATAGATTTTGACAAAATAAAATCTCATAAAATAATAAAAAGAGGTTTGTATATTAACGGACAAAAATCGCAAATTTTTATACCTGTCGATTTAGACGGTTATGATGAGATTACTAATACAATACTTGAAAAAATAAATAAAATATGACTTACGAAGATTTTAGACAGTCTATAATTGCAGAAGAGGGAGATTTTTTTGACTTAATTGTTTTTGATTTTTTGACACAAGCGACTAAGTTTGCTGAAGCTGAAAAATATGAAGAAGCAGTAATTCTTGCAAATGATGCGTTAGTAATGGCAAAGTATGCTGACGTTGGTTATCGTATTGTTTATTTGATTGGTATGCTTTGTCAGACATATTTGCAAAATAATCAGCCAGAAATGGCAGATAAATATTTTAATTATGCTATGCTAATACTTGACAAAAATGATTCAGGATATGATGAAGATATGAATAAGTTTCTTGATTTAAAAGCTCTTATTGAAAAAGAATTGCAAAAGAAAAACGAAGCAAAATAAATGCTGAAAAAACCTCATTTTTTTAGTTTTACATCTCAAAAAATAGTATATTTGTGTGATTAAAAACTTAATGTAAAAAGCATGAATTTAAAGAAAACTTTTATTTGGTTTTTTAGAATAATTTTATTGATATTCCTTTATTTTCCTATTTGGATTTTGGGTTCAATGGTTATGGGAGATTCGATGCAAGGTCTTTCGTCAGAACCAGGTTTGCTTAGTCAGGAAGTTGGTGCTTTTGTTTTGGCAATAATCAATACATTTTTAATACTTGCATTAATACTTACTTCGCGGTGGAGAGGCTGGCGTTTGGCATTGTTTTTAGCTTTGGCTTATTATGGCTCGTTTACATTTCTTACTCAAATTGAAACTTGGTATTTTCTTAAAAATTTAACAGTATCGCCAGATTTACTTCCCCGTTTGTTTATTATGGGTTTGTCAGTACCGTTTGTTTATGTTCCTCTTGCTGTTCTAATATGTAAAAGGTGGAAGAAAAATGATGTTGCCACAGTTAAGTTTGAGTTTATGCCTATTAGGCAATTGATTTTAAAACTTGGTGTTATTGCTATTGTTTATTTGGTAATGTATTGGTTAGCAGGGTATTACATAGCATGGCAAAATCCAGAACTTAGAGCATTTTATGGTAGTCCCGGCGAAATTCAAACATTTTTCACACATACATTTGCACAAATAAGTGAAAATCCTGGTTTAATTTTACTGCAATTATTTAGAGGTATGCTGTTTGCAATAATAGTAATACCAATAATTATAGGTTCCAATGTCAAGCCATGGGCAACAGCTCTATTGGTAGGATTTCTTTTTGCAATTCCACATTTAGGACATATTTTACCAAACCCATTAATGCCAATTGCTAGCATAAGGCTTAGCCATATGATTGAAACTAGTACTTCTACTTTTGTATTTGGGCTTATAGTAGTGTGGTTATTGCACCGCAAGCATAGTGGCTTTAGAGATTTGTTTTAGTTTTGTCGCAAATTTAGTAAATATTTGCGACAGGAATGAGGTGGAAAAGTGTTGAAAAAGAACGAAGCATAAACTAAGTTTTGTCATTGTTGCAATAATAAATTAAAAAATATTTGAATAATTTTGGTTTAGTGTTTGAAAATTTTATATTTTTGGATTGTAAAATAGTAATAAAAATATTATGTAACTGCATAAAACTATGTAAAATTAAAATAAAATGAACTTTAAAGACACTAGCGATTTAGTAAATAAAGTTAATTTAGCTTTGGGAAAAGAATTTTGCAATGAATTTGGACAAATAAGAAAAGAACTTGCAGAACTAGGTAAAGCACCAAAAAAAGGTGTTTTGTTTGTTTATAACAATACAGAAAGGAATTGGGCAATAAACGAAGGGGGTGGAACAGAAGTACAATATCATGTAGCATTTGAATTTAAAAAAGATGGTTTGCAAATACGTTACGGCTTAGGTTTTAATACTCAATATGTCCCTTTTGCCCATGAAATGGGGGCTGTAGATTATATGCGACCATTTATGACAGGTTTTTTAAAAAACGAAAATCAAATTAGACAACTTTTGCCAGATTATGATTTTGTACAAGGTAATATTGAGCAACTTAAAAACCCTAAGAATGGTCAATATACATTATTTGGTAAATCAATAAGTGTTGAGAGAAGAAGAAGTTCTTATTTTATTAAAGATTCTGTATTTGATGAACTAATCATTGACTTAAAGAAACAGTTTGAGCCATATCAAATAATTTTTAAATACACAAAAAATCATAAAAAATTAGCGATGAATATTCAAAATGACATTGAAGTTTTAGAAACAAAGAAGCAGATAATTTTACAAGGTCCTCCCGGAACAGGTAAAACATATACGGCAAAAGATATTGCAGAACAGTTGATTTTTGGAAAAGTTTCTGTTGACAAAAAAGAACAAAAGGCTTTACTAGAAAATTCTGAACAATTTAAGTTAATTCAGTTTCATCCAGCATATTCTTATGAAGATTTTGTACGAGGTATAGTAGCAGAGAGTAAGGCAGAAACTATTGAGTATAAAACTAAAAATAAATTATTTGCTTCTTTTGCCAAAGTCGCCTATAGTAATTTCATTAATAATCAAAAAAATGCAACTGATTATTCTAAAGAAAAATGGATTAATGACCAATTCCAATTATTTGTGGAACATATTGAGGAACAGTTAGAAAATGGCAATATAGAATTGACTCAAAGAGTGTTTATTTTTGATGCAGAAAGTGATGCGTTCAGGTATAAAGGATATGAAGGTTGGTCTAGAAGTGGTTATAGAATGCTATATTCTGATATTAAGAGAGCATATTTTGATGGAAATACCACAAGACAGGATATTAGGAACAATATAAATCTTTCGGGTTTAGCAAGTCAGGACTCAAGTTATTATATTAGAGTTTTAAATTTATTCAAAACCTTTTTGGGTGATAATGATATTATTTATACACAAACACAGCAAGAAAAAGAACCTTTAAAACCTTATGTTTTAATTATTGATGAAATAAATAGAGCTAATCTGCCTGCTGTTTTAGGAGAGTTAATTTATGCTTTAGAATACAGAGGAGAAAAGGTGGAAAGTATGTATGAAACAGAGGAAGATGGAAATGTGCTGATTATTCCACCTAATTTATATATTATTGGAACTATGAATACTTCTGATAGAAGTGTAGGACATATTGATTATGCAATTCGCAGACGTTTTGCATTCATTGAACTTTTACCAAAAGTGTTAACAGATGTTGATTTTGATTTAGAATTATTTAAAAGGGTTTCTTCGTTGTTTATTAAAAATATTGATGAATATATTCAAGATAGTTCTGTTGAATTAGAAATTTCTGAACATTTATCAGAAGAATTCAGACCAGAAGACGTTTGGTTAGGACACAGTTATTTTATTAAAGAAAAAGATAGCGATTTTAATTTAAGGAAAAAGTTTGAAATTGTTCCAATTCTTAAAGAATATATTAAAGACGGTATTTTAAAACAAAGTGCAGAACAAATTATAAATGCGTTGTGATAATTCTAAATGAACAATATGGCTATAAAAGCCCAAGACCAATTGATAATATTGGTGCTTATGCTGATTTGTTGAAAAATCAAAATTATAATAAGACCATTCAGCGTGGTGAAAATAAAGCATATTGTTACAAAATATCATACATAGAAAAAGAAAATAATTATCATTTTGAAACATCATATTTTGTAGGTGTAGATTGGATTGTAGAAAATGAATTGTCCATTTATGTAAAACCTAAATTAGATGATGATTCTTCAGAAGTGAATTATGTAAAAATGCTTTTTGATATTTTAAAAGAGCCTGAAAACTATAATCATTTGGACCAATTATGTGAAATTGATTTTAATAAACCCACTATAACTATAGAGCAACGGCAAGATATATTATCACCTTTTTTACTAGTTCAATATATTAATATTTTAAAAAAAATAGTACAAAAAGGATTGAAAAAATCATATTACACAGTTACGCAAAATCTTAACTCAAAAATTAAAGGAAAAATTTTAATAAATGAGACAATAAAAAAAAATCACTTTAACAATAAAATACTATTTAATTATTGTAAATATACTGAATTTGGTATCAACAGTCTTGAGAATCGAATTCTAAAAAAAGCATTAATGTTTTCAATTTCTGCTATTCATAATTTAAAAGGGATTGATACATCTAAGTTAAATGAAATGTTGAATTATATTTATCCCTCTTTTGCAAACGTTGATGACGAAGTAAATATTGAAGAACTAAGAACAATAAAGCATAATAAGCTTTACAAAGAATATGAACAAGCACTACGTTATGCAGAATTTATTTTAAAGCGCTATGGCTATAACATATCTGCAGTAAACTCTAACAATGTTAAAACTCCACCATTTTGGATTGATATGAGTAAACTATTTGAGTTGTTTGTTTTTTCAAAGTTAAGAGAAAAGTTTGGACAACACACAGAAGTTACTTATCATAAAAAATTCAATTATTTAGAACCTGATTTTATTATTAAAACCAATGATGGAAATGTGAAAATGATTGTTGACGCTAAGTACAAACCACAATATAAAGACAATAACATAAATATTGAAGATATTCGACAAATAAGCGGTTACGCTAGACTCAATAAGATATATGACTTTTTGAATATTAAAGATGATAAGATAATTGATTGTCTTGTTATTTATTCAAATCAAAAATCAAATAGAAAAGATTTTTTGAATGATGATTTTAATGAACTTGATAAAGAAGCTAATTATAAAGAAATTAATTATAAGAAATTCTATAAAATAGGGCTTGAATTACCAGTGCAGTAGAATACCCATAATTATCAATGATATTTTACAAAATATTTTTTAATCTTTCACCCCTCTACTCCCCCAACACCCAAAGTGCTTGATTATCAGACTTTTCTTTAAGACTTGAAAGTTCAGCATAAGCAGTGTTTACATCTGCAAAAGATGTAAGGCTAACTCTATACATATTATTATTTGGTAAAATAATAGATTCAAAACCTTGAGCTTTATATTTTTTGCATAAATTTTCTGCATTTTCAATGGAAGAAAAAGCACCAGCTATCACATATACTGAATTTTGACTATCAATATCGGTCTGAAAATCTGCTTTTTCAAAATTGTTTTCTACAATATTTTCAGCAATTGTCTCTTCAAGTATAGTTTCATTTATTTCTTCTTGTACTTCATCTTTAGGCAAAGTAAGAACTTCAACATTTTCAAGTTCTGAGCTTGATTTTACAAGATTTTCTACAGGAATAAGGTTTGCATTTTCTGTATTTTTCATTTTAGTATCAAACAAGCCTAAGTGGAAAGAAACTGTTAAAAGACCAGCTATTACTGCAACAGCCCCGAGAGAATAAACTAGTGGACGAAGTGATTTCTTTTGCTTTGTATCTTTTTCTTTTGATTTAACAAAAACAGGTTTGTGTTCAAATTTAAGCATAGGATATGTAAAAATAGAAAGCCCGTAAGAATCATTTAATAAATCATTAAAATCAAAAGGCGTAAAAACCAAAGCATTTTGATTTAATAAAAAGTAGCCCAAACCAGAAAATTCAACAATTTCATTGTTATTTAAAGAATTATTTACTGAATTAACAAACTTTTCGATTTCTTGCATAGCTTTTTCCCAAGAAATACTTCTTGATTTTACAATATAATTAGCCAACAAACCATCATTTGAGTTTAAGCTTTTATTAAAAGCTATACTTTTAGAAGGAGGAAAAAATTCTTGACTATTAAAATCAACTTTTGCACTTGCATAATTTGCAACAAATCCACCAAAACCGGGGATAATTACACAATCATTAAATTTAAGTAACTGATATATATCACTATACAAATTCATTTGCCTTAGTTTTTCAAAATGTAAATATAATAAAAAATCTGATACAAAAAAAACTTAGTACTAAGTAATTATTAAAATTTTAAAAAATCAATTAAATCTTTAATACTTAGGCTAATAATTTTTAATTTTGTAAACAGAAAAAAATCAAAAACAAGTTTTAATAAACATAAATCTTAGATAGGTGAATAAAAATTCAACAAAATCTCGACTTTTTTTATTATTAAGGGTTCTTGTTTTAATGTCAGTTCTACTTTTATTAAACAGCATAGCTAGGCTATTATTATATGTATTTAATTATAATTTATTCGACATTAAATTTTCGCAATTTTTATATTACTTTTTTGCAGGTTTAAGATTTGATTTATATTCTTTATTTTTTGCAAACTCATTATTTTTATTTTTGTTTTTTTTACCTCAAGCAAATTTTCATAAAGGATACTATAAGAAAATTTTATTTTACCTTGCTCTTTTACCAAATCTGTTAATTATTTTGCCAAATATTATTGATGCTTTTTACTATCCTTTTATATTTCGCAGATCAAGTTATGACACAATATTGATGATTTTCAATCTTAAAAACGAAATGTCAAGTTTATGGCTTGATTTTCTCCGTGATTTTTGGTTGGCAATAGTATTAATCATAGTTTTTTGTTTCTTACTCATAATTATTCTAAAAAAATTCTTCAAATATAAAAGCTATAAGAACAAAGGTGTTCAAGCATATTTTCAATCAAGTTTTATTTTTATTTTTATTTTGTTTATTAGTTTTATTTCTATTAGAGGAGGTTTTCAACGAAGACCCATTTCTTTAGTTACTGCCTCAAAATATGCCCAAAGTAATCATACTCCATTAGTACTAAACAGTTCTTTTTCTATCATCAGAACTTGGAATAAAATCGGGCTTGTGAAAAAAACTTTTTTTAAAAACGAAAACGAGTTAGAAAAACATTTTCAAGCTTACAAAAATTATAACAAATCTAGTTTTAAAAAGAAAAACATAGTTATTATCATTCTAGAAAGTTTTTCTTGTGAACATTTAAGCAGCTTAAATACTGATAATCCCATAGATAAAAATAAAAATTTTGCTCCTTTTTTAGATTCTTTGATTTATGAGTCATATTTTTGCTCTAATGCTTTTGCAAACGGAAAACGCTCCATAGAAGGCATACCAGCAATATTATCTTCAATTCCAACACTTATGTACTCTCCTTTTATTTTATCACCATATATAAATAATAATTTTCCAAGCATAGCGAGTTTGCTAAAAAAAGAAAGCTATTATAGCATTTTTTATCATGGCGGACACAATGGAACAATGAATTTTGATGCTTATGTGAAACTTGCGGGTTTTGAAAAATATTCTGGTAAAAATGAATATCCAAATCCAGAGCATTTTGATGGAAATTGGGGGATTAGAGATGAAGAATATTTACAATTTATTGTAGAAGATATTTCAAAAATTCAGCAAACATTTATTGCTGCTATTTTCACACTTTCATCACACCACCCATATACAGTACCTGAGAAATATAAAAATACTTTACCAGATGGACCACTTAAAATACATAAATCCATAGCTTATGCAGATATGGCATTAAAGAAATTTTTTGAAACTGCCTCAACAAAAGAATGGTATAATAACACTCTATTTGTAATATGCTCAGACCACTCATCTGAGCCATATTTGAATTATTATAAAAGCCCGGCAGGACTTTTTTCTATTCCAATTTTATTTTATGAGCCAGGAAGTAATTTAAAAGGAAAATACACTAAAACTTGTCAACAAATCGACATTATGCCCTCCATTCTTGATTATATAGCTTATCCCCATAAGTTTTTTTCATTCGGTTCAAGTATTTTCGATAGTTTAAATAATAATATAGCTATATCATTTTCAAACAATAATTATCAAATAATTTCAGATTCAACAATTATGACATTTAACGATGATAAGCCTATAAAACTTTGGAATTATAAAAATGATTGGACTGGAGAAAATAATTTAATCGAAGACGAAAATTATCAAAATAAAAAAGACAGTTTATACTTATTTTATAAAGCATTTATTCAATTTTACAACAATAGCTTAATTGATAATAGTATAAAACAAATACCATAAAATCAAGTCTTTTACAATTCTACCACAATAATTTCAACACGCCTGTTTAAACTTCTTCCCTCCTCTGTATCGTTTGAGGCAACAGGAACTTTTGTGCCAAAACCTCTGTATTTCATACGTTTTTTATCTATACCCGAAGAAATCAAATAATCATAAACTGCCTGAGCTCTTTTTATAGAAAGAGATTTATTATAAGATTCTGTTCCAACATTATCAGTATGTCCTCTCACTTCAATTCTTAAATTTGATTTTAAAGATAAAATTTCAACTAACTTATCTAATTCAGTATATGATAGTGCCAACAATTCAGCAGAATTAAATTCAAAAAATATTCTATTAAGATTAAACTTAGAGCCAACTCTAGCTTGCTCAAATGCTTTCTCAGTAATCTCAGATTCTTTCATATTAAGCATAGATAAGTTTGATGACTCATTTTCATTTTGGTTTTTTAAAGAATTTTCATTCTCATTATTTGAATTTTCTGAACTATTAGACTTATTCTCGCCCAATAAATCCTTATTATCAGAATTGTTGTTTAAGTTTGATTTATTATCAGTATTATTTTCCTCTTCTCCACTTGTGGAATTAGGATTTAAGACCAATATATCTTTTGTATTATATCCAGTTTCGGGGTCATAATTATCGGCTAACCAATCCGAGCCAAAGGACAAATCATCAAGGCAAGCACATTCAAAATCATTTTCTATTTTATACACTCTCACATCATCAATATAATAATACGCATAATAAAAAGCAGAGTCTGTAAATTCTATATCATTAACTTTAAAATTAGTATGTATATTATCCAAAAAGTTACCAATTGTTAAGTAAGTTTCACCCCCGTATGCCCGATAAACTCCACACATTTCTATCCAATAATCAGTATTATCCATTATATGTCCCGGGCGATTTGTAATTTGTGGTCTTTGGATAATTAAACCGGCATCCTTAGTTCCAATTTTAGAATTTGTTAAAGTAATTCCAAGAGCATCAACAGAAAACAAAGATTTTGAAGCATTTGCATAGGACAATTTAACACAATATAGTTTTTCTTTTTCTAAAGGTTCTAATAATTTTGTTTGAATATACTCTCTAGAAACTCCTTTATAAGTTTTAATAGAATCATCAAAAGTTTCTCTTAAAATTATTCCTGCATAAGCCTGTCCATGGGCAGGGAACATAAAACCAGCAAAATTAAAAGGCACAGAGGCATCACCTAAACTACAAGGGTGAAACTGGTCTGGCGTACCTTTACTTGGATTGAACCAAGCTGGATATGGTCTGGCAGAAGGAAAAGTTGTAAAAGATTCAGGACAAGTCCAAGCATTTTCAAAACTAGCGTTTTCTACAAGATTTTGCGAAAAACATAGGCTTAGATTAAAAAGTAGAAATATTATGAAATAGAATATTTTCATCAAAACAGTTTATTACTTTAATAAAACTGTAAAAATACAAAAAAAGTATTTGTTAAAATATTATTATGTAGATTTATCTTAATCTTTTGATACTCTCCACTGTTTAGGTTTAAAAATTTTCACATTTCGTGGAAAAATTTGCGACAACCTAGCTATACGTTGATAAGTATTAATATGTCTATCCGCTTTTGAGGCATAAATATCTTTAATATTAATTAATATCCCAGTTTCTTCAACACCACCAAACTCATCATTTTCAACAGTACCAAAAGTTATCATAGAAGGTGATAAATTCATATATGCATTTACTAAAGGTGGAATTCTTTCTCCGGTTTCTTTAACTTTAGAATTTAAAATTTTATAATCGCTTTTATAATCATCTCCACTAAAAACACCTTTTGCCATTTCAAAAGCAATAGGATTTTTTGATTTTATTAAATTTTCTTTATCAGGAAAATACAAACTTAGAAAACTTAAAATATAATCTCTCGCACTAACATCAAAATGCTTGTACATTGTTACTTTTCCAAAAAGATATTTCATTTCGGGATATTCAACTACTAAGGCACCTAGTCCGTCCCATAAATTATCTAAAGCAAACATACCTTTTCTGGCGTTTTTTCCATATTGATATTCGGGCTGTACGAAAGATCTTCCTAATTCAATTGAATAAGGCAAATAATTTTTTAAAAATAATTCAGAAAACTCAAACAAATGAGAAGTAGCTAATTTTTCCTCAGGATTATCAAGAACAGTATCACCTAAGATAAAGCGATATCCACCAATTATTTGTTTTTCTTCAGGGTCCCAAACTATTAATTGCAAATAAGGGTCTTCATCTAAATCATATTTATCAATATCATATGATTTTCCTGTGCCTCCACCAGCCATTCTAAAAGTAATTTCACGAAGTCGTCCTAACTCTTTGGTTAAGTTTGGAGAATCTTTACAATTAAAAACATAAAGCTCTGTATTTCCAAAGTTTGACTTTCGTAAAAATTTATCTTTAGTTAATTCTGCAAGTATTAAATCTTTATCTACAGGCGGAATTATTGCCTTCATTTTTATCATCTAAGAAAATTTTTTACAAAAATACACATTTTTTTTCATATTTTTTAATCATTTCGCAAAGAATATGACAAAGTTCGCAAGTAGGCCGCCCATTCTACGCTATTTTTAGACTTATCAATATCTGAATATAAAAATGGTTTGCCAAAAACTACTTTTATTGTTTTTCCCCTTTGTTTCATCATCTCATCAACTAAATAAAGCATTTCAATATTTGCTTTAATTCCTAAAAATTTACGAAAACGAGATAAATTATAAAAAAATTTAGAATTTTCGCCCTCTATAAAAATTGGGATTATATCACGTTTAAATTCTACTGCTTTATTTACAAAACTTTTTTGCCAAGCTAAATCTTGCACTTTTCCCTTAATTTTTCGCGACACTAAACCTGCTGGAAAATATAAAATCTGAAAATCTGAAGCATAATATTGATTTATTAAATTTAAACTATCACGCGACTGTGAACCATGCTTGTTGATAGGCAAAAACAAAACAGAAAGTGGCTTTAAAAACATCAAAATATCATTCACAACAAACTTGAAATCCTTAAACTTTTGCCCAACTATACTCATAAGCACAACACTTTCTAAACCGCCTAAAGGATGATTTGCTGCAAAAATATACCTGCCTGAATTTGGAACATTTTCAAATCCTTCAAATTCAAGTTTTAAATCAAGAAATTCTATTGTAGCATCAACAAAATCAAGCCCTATTTTTCCATCACTTTCTTCTAAAAAAACATTAATAGCATCTTGGTGAACAATGCGTTTTAAATATGATTTTATAAATTTAGGCAGACGTTTTGCCAATTTAGGGTTTTTTGCCTCTAAAATAGCATCAATATCAATTCGTAATAATTTATCTTCAGTCATTTCTATTGTTAATTTCTGCAAATATAAATATTTTCCACAAAACAACAAACACTTAATAATCAATATTTTAGGACTTTCTTAAAAAAAAGTTATTAACAATGTGTATAAAAATGTAGCAAAGTGTTTTATTGTGTAGCATTTTTAATATATTTTTACACTAAATTATTTAAAAGAAAATGTTTGTCGGAGAATATATAGTAAAATTGGATGCAAAAGGCAGAATTGCTTTTCCATCTGGATTGAAAAAACAAATCCCGAGCGAGGACTTAGAAAAGGCTTTTGTTGTTAAAAAAGACATTTACGAGTCATGCTTAATTTTATACCCTGAAAAAGAATGGGATATGCATCTTTCTATCATGAAACGGAAATTAAATCCATTCAACCGAATTCATGCTGGTATAATTCGAGATTATCACAGAGATAGTGCACGCGTTGCATTTGATGGAAGTTATAGACTTTTAATACCTAAAAAGTTATTAGAAGAAATAAATATAGAAAAAGAATTGATTTTTGCCGGACAAGAAGGAAAAATTGAAATTTGGTCTAAAAAAGCTTACGAATCTCAAAGAATGGATCAAGAAATTTTTGCCAAAAATATAGAGGAAATTTTAGGCGGAGATACAAACTTTTATGAATAAAAAATTATGTACCACGAACCAGTATTATTAAAAGAGAGCATAGAAGGACTAAACATAAATCCCGACGGAGTTTATGTAGATGCTACTTATGGTGGTGGTGGACATTCGGCAGAAATACTTTCAAAACTATCATCAAAAGGCCGCTTAATAGCATTCGACCAAGATAAAGATGCACATAAAAATAAATTACACGACACAAGACTTAGCCTAATTTATGGAAATTTTAGATATATTCAAAACTATTTAGAATATTTAGGATATAGCAGTGTAAACGGGATTTTAGCAGATTTAGGCATCTCATCTCATCAAATTGACGAATACACAAGAGGTTTTTCTTATCGATTAGGAGGAAAGCTTGACATGAGAATGAACGACAAGCAAAAACTAAGTGCAAGTGATATTTTAAATAATTATGATGAGAAAAATCTATATTTTATTTTTAATAAGTATTGCGAAATTACAAACACAAAAAAACTTGTAAATTTAATTTTAGAATATAGGATTTACAATAAAATTGAAACTATAGAAGAATTTATCGATTTAATAAGTCCAATTACGCCAAAAAATAAGGAATAT
>JALOAQ010000165.1 GCA_023228725.1 Bacteroidales bacterium
CTTTACAAGTTATTTCGAGCATGAAAATTAATGCTATTGAGACGTTTCATAATCATCCAATATTTGTAGGAAATAATTTGTTATTTCGAGCATGAAAATTAATGCTATTGAGACCCTTTTTCTTTTCTTCATATTCTTTGCTTATTAAATGTTATTTCGAGCATGAAAATTAATGCTATTGAGACTTCAATCTATTTCCATTAAAAGTTACAGATTGGCTTTGTTATTTCGAGCATGAAAATTAATGCTATTGAGACAAGCACTACAACCATGAGAATCTGTCACAGTTATTGAGTTATTTCGAGCATGAAAATTAATGCTATTGAGACTGAGCTGTGTGAATTGCTGTTTTTTGTATCATATGTTATCTATAGCCTAAAAACTAATGCTATTTTCACTTATAAATATGGGAGAAAATTCAATTATTATTTAAATAATTATTGTATTTTTGTGGTAATTAATTAGACAGTTTTCAATTATTATAGCTGGACAGTTTTGGATTATTATATACACCCCCTCACCTAACCTCACTTACCACCAAATTCCATTAAGTAAGTTTTAATAAAATCCCAAATTTTACCATCAAGTACAGCTTGGGTATTGCCGGTTTCGTAGTCTGTGCGTAAGTCTTTCACAAGTTTATAAGGGTGTAAAACATAATTGCGGATTTGTGAACCCCATTCGATTTTTTGCTTTTGTCCTTCAAGTTTTTCTCTTTCTTCTTGTTGTTTGCGAAGTTCTAACTCATATAATTGAGATTTTAATAATCGCATGGCATTTTCCCGGTTTTTTAGCTGAGAACGGGTTTCACTGTTTTCTATTACAATTCCTGTAGGTATATGTCTTAAACGAACAGCGGTTTCTACTTTATTTACGTTTTGTCCGCCTGCTCCACTACTTCTGTAAGTATCCCACTCAAGCTCAGAAGGATTTATCTCTATGTTTATTGTGTCATCAATTAAAGGATAAACAAAAACCGAAGCAAAAGAAGTATGTCTTTTATGTTGTGAGTCAAAAGGAGATAATCTTACCAAACGATGAACTCCATTTTCGCTTTTTAAATATCCATAAGCAAAATCACCGCTTATACTCATTGTAACTGACTTAATACCGGCAGTATCGCCATCCAATCTGTCAATTATGCTAACTTTATAATTGCTGTCTTCTGCCCAACGTAAATACATTCTTTCTAAAATCGATGCCCAATCGTTGCTTTCTGTACCTCCTGCACCAGAATTTATTGTAAGTATTGCATCAAAAGAATCTTCTTCGTTTCTTAGCATATTTTTAAGCTCTAAATCTTCAATTATAGTATTTAAAGATTCAAATTCCTTATCTGCTTCTTCTTCCGAAATTTCATTTGATTTAAAAAACTCATATACTAATTCAACTTCTTCATATTTAGAAAAAAGTTTATCAAATTCAATTATCCATTTTTTTTCCGCAGTAATATTTTTTAAAATTTTTTCTGCATCTTCGGGATTATTCCAAAAACCAGACTCTTGGGTTTTTAAAGTTTCTGAATTAACAAATTCACGTCTTTGCTCAATGTCAAAGATACCTCCTCAAAGCCTCAATGCGAGCTTTTGCTTCTTTTATTTTTTCGCTTGTAATCATTATAAAATATAATTTTACAAAAATAGAAATTAAAATTTAATGCAAAAATATATTTTTATTTTATATTTGGTTTTTTATGTAAACTATGATAGTTTTTCTGCTTTTTATTCAAATTTTATTGGTATATTTGCATTAGATATAATTCAATAATTAAACTATTAGATGTTTATGACTGAAAAACCATTCATAGATTGGCTTGCGATGAGTGATAAAGCAATAATTAAACATATAGCTGCTTTTATCAAACATCATCGCTTAGAGCAAAATAAAAACTCAAACAGAACTTGCAAAAGAGGCAGGGATAAGTCGTTCAACTTTAAGTTTGTTAGAACGTGGTAAAACGGTTACTTTAAGTACTTTTATACAGGTATTGAGAGTTTTAGACCTGTTGTCAACACTTAACAGTTTTGAAATTATTGAAACTATTAGCCCATTAGAATTAGCAAAACTTCAAAAACGAAAACCTCAGAAAGCAAGAAGAAAAACAAAAAAATAAATAAAAATTTGCAAATGAAGTCAAAGTAAATCCAAGTTTAAGAGATGAAATTGATAAAACTATTTTAAATATAAATAAACAAAGCTAAATTTCTAATCTATCAAGTACTTTGTAAATTATTTCAAATTCAAAACCTCTGCTTGATGCAAATCTTAATAATTTTTCTTTTAATATTGATTTATCCTCTGATTTTATATTTTTGAGTTTTAATTTTAAAATTTCAAATAAAGAGTTTTCATATTCCTGATTATCAATAGTATTCAAGCTAAAATCAATAATTTTATTTGGAATATTTTTTTGCCTTAGCATATATGAAATTTTAATTTTTCCCCAAGCCGAAAATTTGAATTTATCATTAACATAAGCCGTAGAATATCTGTTTTCATCTATATAATTTTCGGAATTTAAGTTTTTAATTACAATTTCTATGATTTCTTGCTCATAATCATATTTTTCTAAATATTTATAAACATCAAAATTGCATTTTTCGGCTTTGCTACAATAATTTGCTGCCTTTGAAAATGCTTGTTTAATTAGTTTTTCATTAGTCATAAGTTTCGATATTTATAAAATATCCATTGTGTTTTCTTATATTTATAACTTCTGCACTTTCAAAAATTAAATATTGCCCTTTTATTCCTAATAATTTAGATTCTATTTTAGGATTTGTTTCCAAATTTATAGTTTTAAATTTAGCTATTCCGCTTAGTATCAGTGGATATTCTATTTCTGTAATACTATTATCTAAACTAATATATTTTTTTAATTCATCGGGAATAAAAACAGCTATTTCCTTTTTAGATTTTTTTAAGTCAATATCATAATGATTAGCTAATAGCATTTTGGCCCAATTAGTTTTATCAGAAACATATTGTTTTAGTGCAACTTCTATTTGTCCTGCTAAATTTCTATATGGAGTTTTTGCAATTTTTATTGCAGCAATAGCTCCTTGGTCAATCCAGCGTGTAGGAATTTGTGTATGCCGGGTTACTCCAACTTTTAAATTACCTGTTAAAGCCAAATAAACATAATGATCAACCAAAGAATTTTGTTTTGCCCATTCCATATCTCGGCTAATTCCAAGATGGGACATATCTTTTTCTGGTTGTAAAACTCCTATATCACATTGTGGAATGCTGGAAAAACAAGAATAACAATATCCTTGGTGAAAACTTTTTTTAGTTAAAGCACCGCAATTAATACAATTTATCCTATCTTGATATTCAATTTTAATTTTCTTGCCAATAAGCGTATTCATCTCAATTTCAGAATCTCCACATTGCAAAAAATATTTTACAGGAGTTTCATGAATGCTTTTCATTTTTTGAATATTTCCTGAATAAATCATAATAATTTTGTTTTTAAGGCTTTGGATTGTGGGATTTTCTGTCGAAATAAATATTGCTGGCACTTGCACTTAAAGTAATTGCAAAAATTACTTTATACTTTTCATCAAACATTGCCATTTCTTTAGCTGCATTTCCAACCGAAAACATCACTCTATTATCTATTCTATAATCAGCAGCTTTGCTTACAGCCGAACCAATTGCAATGCCAAGGTCAATAGTGTTAAAAGCACAAGGAACATCGGGAAAATTATTTTTATTATCGCAAGTTTCTTTGCCACAATAACCACAATTTCTAAGCCCCAAACTTTCTATATAAGTGGCTAAAATTATTACAGCATCTGATTCTCTCAAATTATTTGCATCGCGTAAAAAGAATTTCTGACCACTTTTTTCTGAAATTTCCTCCATTTTAAGAGCAATTTTTTCTAAATCTTCTTTTCCGCTAACAATTCTAAAATCAAGAGTGTCGCGTCCTTTACCTTTGGGTGCTGTTTGAATTGCTATTCCAATGTTTTTGGCAAGATCTACAACTGAATTTGTAAGTGAATTTTTGTCAAGTATCATATTTTTAAATTTATAATTTTATCAACTAATATTTCTGCTAATTTTATTTTTGATTCATGTGTCCATCCGGCAATATGTGGAGTTAAAATCACATTGTCGCTTTTTGCAAGAAATTGATAATCAGCATTATTGCTAATGTCTTTTGTGATTTCAAAACAATCTTCTTCATATTCCAAAACATCTAGGCCAGCTGCTAAAATTTTTCCAGATTTTAAGGCATTAACTAAATCCGAAGTTTTAACAATAGACCCACGAGCGGTATTTATCAAAATTATTTTTTTCTTAAATTTAGAAAGAAATTCTGAATTTACCAAAAACCTAGTTTCTTCTGTTAAAGGTAGGTGCAAGCTTAAAATATCTGCTTTTTCAAAAATTTCTGAATAATCAGTTTCTCTTACAAATTGGTTGGAGTAATTTTTTTTATATTTATCATAAGCAATAACTTCGCAATCAAAACCTGAGAGTTTTTTTGCAAAACTACTTCCCATATTTCC
>JALOAQ010000032.1 GCA_023228725.1 Bacteroidales bacterium
AGAAGAAATTTTTTTACCCGACTATTACAAAAGAAATAAATACGTTGGAACTCACACATATCCAGGCCCTGGAATTTATCAAATTGTTGTGGAAGACCCCAACAGAAACCTTGGAGTAAATAATATTCCTAATTCTGTAAATACAATGTTTTCCATTTCAACAACTATGATGATAAACCCAAATATTGGTACTAATAACACTCCTATTTTAACACAGCCACCGGTTGACAAAGCCGCAGTTGGACAAATATTTATACACAACCCTGGAGCTTTTGATCCTGATGGAGACAGTTTATCATATAAACTCACAACTTGTCGTGCCGAAAACGGCGAACCAATTGAGGGATACACACTTCCCCAAGCTTCAAGCTCAATTAGTGTAAACGAAATTACAGGAGATTTAGTTTGGGACACTCCTGTATTGCCCGGAATTTACAATATTGCAATGCTTATTGAAGAATGGAGAAATGGAATGAAAATTGGTTCCATAATTAGAGATATGCAAATTGAAGTTTATCAAACAAACAATAAAGCACCGGTGATTTCTAGTAATATGAAAATGTGTATTCAAGCAGATTCGCTTTTAAAACACACCATAACAGCTAGTGATCCAAATAATGATATAATAAAACTTACTGCAAACGGAGCTCCATTTGTTTTGGAAAACTCAGCTGCTACATTTACTCAAACTGTTTCTAACCCTGGATATGCAGAAGCGGAATTTATATGGCAAACTCAATGCGATTTTATTAGAAAACAAGCTTATACACTTAATGTAAAAGCCGAAGACAATAACTCGCCTATTAGTTTAGTTGATATTGCAAATATTAGCATTAGCATTGTTGGACCTCCAGTTAAAGATTTGACTGCAATAGCTTCTACAAATAATATTGAATTGAATTGGAATATAAACTATTGTCCAAACGCAATTGGATATAATATTTATCGCAAAATTGGAAGTACAGGTTTTGTCCCCATCCACTGTCAAATTGGAGTTCCTGAAAGTTTGGGATATTCAAAAATTGCTTTTAATCAGGGCTACAATTCAAATTCGTTTAAAGATATAAATGCTTCTCAAGGACATGAATATTGTTATCTTGTTACTGCAGTTTTTGAAGACGGAGTGGAAGGATATGCTTCAGAAGAAGTTTGTGCGAGTTTAATTAGAGGGATTCCTACAATTACAAATGTAAGTGTTTTAGAAACAGATAAAGAGCAAGGAGAAATTTATATTGCTTGGGCAAAACCCACAGAAATTGAAATTGGCCAAGCGCCTGGTCCATACCAATATATATTATATCGTTCTGAAGGATATTATGGAGAAAATCTTGTTGAAATTGCTGAATTTAATGATATTAATGATACTATTTTTTATGATTCATTATTAAACACAAAACAAAATCCATATTCATACAAAGTAGAATTTTATAATAATCAAACTGAAAACAGATTTTTAATAGGCTCGCCTCACATTGCCTCATCAATGTTTTTAGAAATTGAGCAAATGGAAAATGCTTTAAAATTAAATTTGAATAAATCTGTGCCTTGGATAAATAAATCTTACACAATTTATAAATATTTTGAAGACACAAATAGTTATGATTCAATTGCAAATTCAAACAAAAACACATATATAGATAAAGGCTTGATAAACGGGAAAGAATATTGCTATTATATAAAAAGCACAGGCTCCTACTCTATTGACGGAATTATAAATCCAATTATTAATCTGTCTCAAATAAATTGTGCCGAAGCCATTGATACAACACCTCCTTGTCCACCTATTTTAAAAGTTACTTCCTTTTGCGACTCAGTTTATAATAAATTAAATTGGCATTTAGCGGATACTTGCAATGAGGATGTTATGTTTTATAAAATTTTCTATTCACCAAGTTTAGATGGAAATTTCTCAATAATCAATCAAGCAAAAGCTGAACTTAGAGAGTTTTTACATTTTCCTGAAATTACTATGGCCGGCTGTTATTACATGACTGCTGTTGATTCTTTTAATAACGAAAGTCCATTTTCAAATAAAGTATGCGTTGACGACTGTTCGTATTACGAGCTTCCAAATGTTTTCACCCCAAACAATGATGGAATAAACGATTTTTTCAGACCTTTAGAACCCTATTATTTTGTGGAAAAAATTGATATTCAAATTTATAATCGATGGGGGCAATTAATGTACGAAACCGAAGACCCTGACATTAATTGGGACGGAAGAAATTTTAAAAATGGAAAATTAGTTAGTGATGGAGTATATTTTTATAATTGTGATGTATATGAATATCGCTTAACAGGATTAGAAATCAGGCACTTAAACGGCTTTGTCCATGTGTTTTCAAGCAATCAAGTTAATAAGCCACAAGAATGAAAAAGTTATTTTTAAATATTGCAATTTTACTTTTACCTTTTGCATTATTAAGTCAAAATATTAATCTTGACTTAGATTATTACAAAACTCTTTCATATTTACATAAAAATTCTCTTGATTCTGCTTTACTAAATATGAATAAATCAAAGCCTTCAAATCATAATAATTTACTTAAAGCAAATATTTTATACAAAAGCGGAGATTTTAATAATGCAATTATAATTTTAAAAAACTTAAATTCTGATTTTCCAAAAGAAACTTCATTGCTTTTAGCCAGAATTTATGCAAATATGAGTTTTGCTGATGAATCTTGTTTTTGGTTAAATGAATATTTTAAGAACAAAAACCCTATTTACTACTCACAATTACTTAATTATCAAGAGTTTGAGCAAATCAACAAAACTGTGGAATGGAGAGAATTTTGGAACAAAAATCCTTATTCTAAAAAATATGAAAAACTCGCAGAAGCTGAATATTTATTAAAACAAGAAGATTATTATTCAGCTATAGATATATTAAATTCTGAAAATTTTGCTAGTTACGAATATAAAAAGCAATTTCTTCTAGCAAAATCTTATTTCAACTTAAAAGATTATAAAATTGCAAATAATTATTTGAATAATTCCTTAAAATCCAAGCCAAAATTTATTGAAGCTATTGAACTTAAATATGAAATAAATTTTATTGAAAATAATTATTCTGAGACTTATAAACAAGCACTACTTTTACTTAGTCTTAGTCCTGAAAATCCTGAAAATTTAAAAAAATATTCTCAAGCTTGTTTTTACACAAATAAACTTTCTGAGGCAATATATTATATAAATATTTACTGCGAAATTTACCCAGAAAATTTAGAAGCATTATTTTTAAAAACTCAGATTTACGTAGCTGACAATGACTTTAAAAAAGCTCTGCCAATTCTAAATCGACTAGTTAATCTTAGTCCTGGCGAAAAAGATTTTTTTATTTTACGGGCAGACATATATTTTAAATTAGAATCTTGGAAATTTGCACGCGAAGATTACTCAATGGCTTTAGATATTGAGCCAATTTTACCTGAAGTTTTATTTAAAACTGGAAATTGTTGGCAAAATATGGGATTTAATAAAAAAGCATGTATTTATTGGCAAAAAGCCGCGGATAAAAAACATAGACAAGCTACAAAAAATATTTATAAATATTGTAAATAAGTTTGCGAAATTGGATTAAATATTTTTACGGCAAGAAATAAAAAAAGGGAACTTCTTTGCTCCCTTTCAAGTTTTTAAGCCATCATTTCTGTAAAATATTTATAAAATAATGGAATGGTTTTTATTCCGTTTAAGAAGTTTTCAACCGGATAACTTTCATTTGGTGAGTGAATAGCATCTTCTTCTAAACCAAAGCCCATAAGCACAGATTTAATTCCTAAAACTTCCTCGAAAGTAGAAATAATTGGAATTGAACCACCGCTTCTAACAGGAACGGGAACTTTATTATAAACATCAGTATATGCTTTTTCTGCAGCTTTATAAGCCGGCAAGTCAATTGGACAAACATAGCCTTGTCCACCGTGCAAAGGAGTTACTACAACTTTCACATAATCTGGAGCTATAGCTTCAAAATGTTGTTTAAAAAGTTTTGAGATTTTAACATTATCTTGATTTGGGACTAAACGAGTAGAAATTTTCGCATAAGCTTTTGACGGCAAAACAGTTTTTGCTCCTTCTCCTGTATATCCACCCCAAATACCACAAATATCAAAACTTGGTCTAATTCCTGTACGTTCAGTAGTTGTATAACCGGCTTCACCTTTTAAAGCCTTTACATTAATTGCTTTTTTATAATTTTCATCAGAATGTGGTTTTTTATTTAACATTTCTCTTTCTTGAGGGCTAACTTCAATCACATCGTCATAAAACCTGGGAATAGTAATTCTTCCATTTTCGTCTTGCATATCTGCAATCATTTTTGCGAGCACGTTAATTGGGTTTGCAACAGCACCACCAAACAATCCGCTATGTAAATCTTTATCTGGTCCTGTAACTTCAACCTCCCAATATGACAATCCACGCAAACCTGTTGTAATACTTGGAATATCTCGGGCAATCATACTTGTATCTGAAACTAAAATAATATCAGCTTTAAGCATTTCTTTATTATTTTCGCACCACTGCCCAAGACTTGGAGAGCCAATTTCTTCTTCACCTTCAATCATAAACTTAACATTGCAAGGCAAGGTATCTGTTTTTACCATTAACTCAAATGCTTTTGCGTGCATAAAACCCTGACCTTTATCATCGTCTGCACCACGAGCCCAAATTTTTCCGTCTTTTATTACTGGCTCAAAAGGGTCTGTATTCCACAATTCAAGTGGGTCAACAGGCATAACGTCATAATGAGCATAAACCATTACTGTTGGCAATTTCGGGTCGATTATTTTTTCACCATAAACAACAGGATTACCAGCTGTTGGCATAACTTCGGCTTTATCTGCCCCTGCTTGCAAAATCATATCACGCCAATACTCAGCACATTTTTGCATATCAGGTTTATGGTCCTGAATTGAACTAATAGAAGGAATTCGGATTAAACCGAAAAGCTCTTCAAAAAATCTTTCTTTGTTTTTTTCTACATAATCATTAATGTAATTCATAATTTTAAAATTTTATATTAATTTAATAAGGTCCAACATAAGCATTTGAAAAATAAAAATGTAATTGCAAACCAATCACTTGATACCTTTTGTTAAAACTCCCATAAAGCGTAGTTCCAATTCCTAAATCATAAAAATACTTGAATGTTAATTGTATTTCTGTATGAGCTCCTAATTGATGATTTTTTACTGAAACGAGATTACTTTTAGGGACTAAAGACGTTGCAAGCGAAGGTCCTATAAAAAAGCCAAAATTAAGCCAGCGTTTTTCGAAACGCAAACCAGCCCCAATATGAAAGTCGTTAAGTTTTTCGAGTGGGCGTTTCATAAAAAACACAGGACTTGTATAATGATATCCGGCATTAAAATACATTGCGCGAAAGCGATGATGATAAGTTAATGCTAAATTTTGCTGATTATATAGTTTTGAATTTATATGATAACCCAAGCCATAAGCTACTGTAAACCAATTACTACCGGTTTTATACATTTTTTTATCATATCTAACTTGAGGAAACATTTTCTCCCATTTTGTTAATGGTCGCGTTGATTTAGGCATGTTATCCGAATTTTGAGAAAACAAACTCAAATTAAAAATCAATAGTATAAATAATATGAAATTATTTTTATTCATAAAAAACAAAGATAAAGTTTTTAACGAGAATTTCTGCGAAAAATTATTTTACAAGATAAATATTTTACTATTATGTTATAAAATAGCAAACATTTTAATAAAGATTAAAATAAGTTTATTAGTTTTGCTAAAAATATTATTGATAAATTAATTAAAATATAAAAAATTATGAGAAAACACATTTTTAATGCAGGACCATGTAAGCTATCAGACAGAACTTTAGAAAACACTGCAAAAGCAATTTTAGAGTTTAACAATTCCGGGCAATCAATCATGGAAGTTTCACATCGCGGTAAAGACTTTGTTGCTGTAATGGACAATACTGTTGAATTAATGCGTGAAATTTTAGAAATTCCGGAAAATTATTCTATATTATTTTTAGGTGGTGGTGCAAGTTTGCAATTTGCAATGATACCGTATAATTTCATGAAATCTAAAGCTTTTTATTTAGATACCGGAACTTGGTCAACTTCAGCAATTAAAGAAGCTAAACTTTGGGGCGAAGTTGTTGAGTTTTCTTCCAAAGATAAAGCTTATACTTATATTCCGAAAAATTTTAAAGTACCTGCTGACGTTGATTATGTACATATTACAACTAACAACACTATTCGCGGAACAGAAATCCATACTGATTTAAGCTTTGATAAACCTCTTATTGCTGATATGTCATCAGATATTTTAAGTCGTCCTGTAGATATTAGCAAATATGCAATGATTTATGGTGGTGCACAAAAAAACATGGGACCTGCAGGAGTTACTTTCGTAATTATCCGTAATGATATGCTAGATAAAGTTGTTGACCGTCCAATTCCAACAATGTTCAAATATTCTACACATATTGACAAAGGTTCAATGCATAATACACCTCCTGTTGTTAATATTTTTGCTTTACGCGAAACTTTATTATGGGTAAAAGAAAACGGTGGGCTTAAAGCTATGGATAAATTAGCAGACGAAAGAGCTAATATGCTTTATAATGCAATTGACGAAAGTAAAATATTCAATTGCCCTGTAGTTAAAGAAGACAGGTCTAGAATGAATGCTATTTTTACTCTTGAAGAAAAATACAAACACTTAGAAGAAGATTTTGTAAAATTTGCAGGTTCTAAAGATTGTGTTGGAATAAAAGGGCATCGCTCTGTTGGTGGTTTTAGAGCTTCAATTTATAACGCAAGTACTATAGAAGACGTAAAAGTTTTAGTTGAAGTCATTAAAGAATTTGATAAAAAACACGCATAATACATCTCCTTTTTTTAAAAAAAGAGCTCCAAAATTTTTGGAGCTTTTTTATTTTATAAATTTATCAATTATAAATGATTTTGAATTTATTATCTTTGTAAAAAATTCTTAGTAAATGCTCCTTAAAATTGTTTTATTATTAGCTATAATTTTTCAAGTAATTGCAGCAGTTGTATCGCTTCGACTTACAAGAAAAACCAAATACAATCTTTCGTGGATATTTATTAGCTTAGGTTTTGCAGCACTTTTACTAAGAATGATTTTAGAAGCTCTTCCCTTCTATTTTGACGTAGAACCAAAATCTTATGGATTTTTATACATTTGGCTTGGTGTTGGCTCAGCTATATTTTTTGCAATTGGTTTAATCCTTATCAGAAGTATTTTTACGTATATGGAAAAAATAGAAAAAGAAAAGCGTGCAAACGAAAAACGTTTTTTGTCTATTTTAATTCAAGCCGAAGATAATGAAAGGAAAAGATTGGCAAAAGATTTACACGATGGTTTAGGACCTTTACTTTCAACTATTAAAATGTCATTATCTGCTTTAAAAAAACCAAACACTAAAGAACAAGAAAAAATTATTTTAGATAACTTAGACAAAGTTGTGGTGGAGTCTATGAAAAGCATTAAAGAAATTTCAGATAATCTAAATCCTCATGTACTTGATAATTTTGGTTTAGATAAAGCTATAAATAATTTTATCCAAAAAATCACTACAACAGGAGATATAAAAATAAAATATACCAGTAATTTAAACGATTTACGCATAGAAGTCAGCAAAGAAACTGTATTATACAGAGTTATTTGCGAATTAATAAACAATACAATAAAGCACGCAAACGCAAACAAAATAAATATTAATTTATATTACGACATTCACAATATTTCCTTAACTTATAAAGACAACGGCAGAGGCTTTGAATTAGACAATTTATTTAAACCTCAAGAAAAAGGAACAGGAATTTATAATATTTACAATAGAATTAATTCTTTAAAAGGATTTGTTAATATAGATTCTAAAATTAATAATGGAACCATAGTAAAAATTAAAATACCTTTCTCAAATGACATCAAATAAAAACATATATAATGTAATGATTGTTGACGATCATGCTTTATTCAGAGACGGACTTAAATTATTATTAAATTCATTTCCTAACTTTAAAGTAGTAGCTGAAGCATCAAATGGAGAAGAATTTTTACAAACTTTAGAGCTAATCCCTGTTGATATTGTTTTATTAGATATAGAAATGCCAATATTAAACGGAATTGAAGCTACAAAAATAGCCATAAAAAAACAAGCAAATCTTAAAATCATTACACTCTCAATGTATGGAGACGAAGAGTATTATTACAAAATGATAGAAGCAGGTGCAAGTGGTTTTTTATTAAAAGATTCGGATATTGACGAAGTGCATTCAGCTTTAAACGCTGTAGTTGAAGGAAAAAGTTATTTTAGCCAAGAATTATTACAAAATTTAATTAATAACTTAAAAAACCAAGACGAAAACACAAAAGAAACATTTGACTTATCTGCAAGAGAAATTGAAATTATTGATTTAATTTGCCAAGGTCTATCAAACATAGAAATTGGAGAAAAACTATTTTTAAGTAAAAGAACTGTAGAAAAACATAGAGCTAATATTTTAGAAAAAACAAATTCGAAAAATACTGCAAGCTTAGTAATGTTTGCAATAAAAAATAAAATTGTAAGTATATAGTTTAAAAAAATGTCCAATCTATGTCCAAAATTTCAAAATGCTAATAGCCTGTGTATGAGAGGTTTAGAATATTTTTGTCCAAATACTTGTCCAAAGTTTTATTGCATAAAAACAATTAAACATTTCTATATTTAACTAATTGCACCTAGGTAATTAAACAAAACTTGCAAAAATTCATTTACTATATTAATAATTTTTTGATATAGAATTTTTTGATAATATGAATAAAGCCAAGTACTTTTATAATAAACTTCAAAACTCTAATTCCATTTTTACTATTGTTTTAAAAGGGATTAGCCAAATATTTTTACAAGAAAATATATTGACAGGTTTATTGTTCATTATTGGTGTTTTCGTTGCTTCATATCAAATGGGAATTGCACTTGTTTTTGCAACGCTTAGCGGAAGTTTAACAGCACTAGTTTTTAAATTTAGTAAAGAAAATCTATACAAAGGTTTATATGGTTTTTCGGCTAGCTTGCTTGGTGTTGGGCTTTTGTTTTTTTTTGAATCTGACTTAATTATTTGGATATTTATTTTTATAGGTTCTGTGATTGCCAGCTTACTTCAAGAAATTTTTATTAGAAAAAATATTCCTGCTTTTACTTTGCCATTTGTAATAGTTACTTGGATTAGTATTTTTATTTTAAAAAAATATTTCCACTATGAAACTATAAGCTCTACACTTACAGAATTTTCAAATTGGGATTATTTAAAATACCCATTTCGTGGTTTTGGGCAGGTAATTTTTCAAGCAAACTTAATTTCTGGAATTTTATTTTTTGTAGGTGTAATTATAGCTTCAAAGCAGGCAGGTAAATTTGGTTTTTTTGCTTCAATAAGTTCAGGTTTATTGGCAATGTTTTTTCTACTGTCGAATGAAATGGTATTTTTAGGTTTATTTAGCTATAATGCAGTCTTGTCGGCTATTGCTTTTGCAGATAATTCCAAAAACTCCTGGATCTGGGCGAGTATTTCAGTTTTACTTAGTTTTATTATAAGTTTTACCATGTTTAAATTTGAATTAATACAACTTACTTTTCCTTTTGTATTAGCCTCAATGATTGTTGTTTATATAAAAAGATTATTTCCATCTTAAATTTTCAACAGACAAAAAATAATTAAATCTTAGAATCTCAAACTGTATTTTGTATATTTGCAAAAACATTTTTTATGAAAAGGTATTTTTTAATTTTCAATTTGTTGCTTTCAAGTCTTATTTATGCTCAAATTTACGAAAATTCCTTTCCTGAATACAAGGGAAATTATTTTGGCATGGATTTAGGTTTTTCTTCCGGACTTGTTCGCGATTTGCTTACTTCTCCTTTGTTTTACACTTCAAGCTTGGCTTATGTAGATTTTAATTATCTCCATATTTCTGAAAAAAATATTTTTGAAGGAAAATTTGCTAACCATAGTGGTATTAATTCAAAATTTATTAATGATAACTTTTATATAGGCTTTCAAACTAGTTTTGATTTTAAATTTTCTTGGCTAAAATATTTGCAAACAAGTTCAGACGAAAGTTTTAAAAATTATTTGGGCTTGGATGTAGATAATTATTCTATTATTAGGATAAATCCCGAATTTATGAATGCAGCTAGCAGTATAGATAATATAAGTAATTTTGCAATTGTATATCAGGCTAAGTACAATTATCATAGATTAGAAAAAGAAAAGAAGTTTTTAGGCTTAATAAAATATAAGCGAAAAGAAAAGTTTTATGTATTTTCAGGAAAACTTTCTGTGCCAATAATTTCTATGTATTATCGTCCAAGTTTTACAAATCCGGGTAATGCTACGCTCATTGAGAATGCGGTTTTCAATGCTTATTCTTTAAAAGCTAAGGCATTTTCAGGTCTTAATACAGAATTGGCTGTTTTTAGAGTTTTGCCAAATGGTAATATGTTTAAATATGCTTACTCGTGGATGTTTGCTACAAATGGAAAAAATGCTTTTAACCGATTAGAGTTTTCTCATCATATTTTTTCTTTAGGTTTTGTTTTTAAAATTAATTAATATAAAATTCAAATTATGAAATTTAAAATATTCAGTATAATTTTAATGTTTATTATAGTTTTTTCTGCATGTGAAAAAATTGCTTTTGATAAAAAAGCAGAAAACTCTAATATTTCTAATTTTAATTATTTGTGGGAGCAAGTTAATCAAAAATATGCTTTTCTTGAATATAAAAATGTTGATTGGGATAGTATTTATGTTGCTTACCGCCCTTTAATAAGTAATGATATTAGCGAAGACAGTTTATTTACAGTAATGGGAAAAATGTTAAATGAATTAAAAGACGGGCATGTAAATCTTATTTCTCCTTTTAATATTTCAAGATACGATATAACAATGTTGGGGCCTGTTAATATTAATATGCGTTTAATTAAAGAAAATTATTTGTTGGATAATTATTATTCAACGGGAAGTTTTGTTCATAATTTTATTAGAAATGGGGATATAGCTTATATTAGATATTCTTCTTTTGCTGATTCTCAGATTACAGATTATGAGTTAGATTTTTTAATTGAAAAATATAAAGACACAAAAGGAATGATAATAGATATTAGGCAAAATGGCGGTGGTTATGTTACAAATGTTCCTATGCTTTTATCTCGTTTTACTCATGAAGATACTAAAATTTACGAAACTCAAATAAAAACAGGAGTGGGCAAAGATAATTTTTCAGTTTTAGAAGATGTTATTATTAAATCGAATGATAAGAAAAAATATAATAAAAATCTTGCGGTTTTGATAGACAGAGGGTCTTATTCTGCTTCTTCGTTTTTTGCAGTTTCAACTTATGCTTATGATAATATTTTTTTAGTAGGCGATTATACAGGTGGTGGCTTAGGTTTACCAAATGGTGGGCAGTTGGCAAACGGCTGGCCTTATCGTTTTTCTATTACCCGAACAATAGCTATAGACGGGAAAAACTATGAAAATGGAGTAAAACCAGATTATTATATAATTTTAAATCCTAACCTAAATGCTATTGATAATGTTATTGAATTTGCAGCAGATAAGTTGTTAGAAAACAACAAGATATCTAAATTATAATTTTTAAAATTAAAATATGAATTACAAAGAACTTTTTGAGCAAATAAAATTAAAACAAAGTTTTTTATGTCTTGGTCTTGACTCTGATTTTGAAAAATTGCCTAAGCATCTTTTAAGTTTTGAATTTCCTGTTTTTGAATTTAATAAACAAATTATTGATGCAAGTGTAAAATATGTTGTTGCTTATAAGCCAAATTTAGCTTTTTATGAAAGCTTGGGTTTGGCAGGTTGGCAAAGTTTGGAAATGACTGTTGATTATATAAGGGACAATTATCCTGAAATTTTCATTATTGCTGATGCTAAACGAGGCGACATTGGTAATACTTCAAAACTTTATGCCAAAGCTTTTTTTGAAAAAATGAATTTTGATGCTATAACAGTTGCTCCATATATGGGCGAAGATTCTGTTAAGCCTTTTTTGACTTATAAAAATAAATGGCTTATTTTATTGGCACTTACAAGTAATATAGGTGCCGATGATTTTCAATATTTTTCTGAAAATAAACAAAGATTATTTGAAAAAGTTTTAGAAAAATCTCAAGATTGGGGAGATGCGAATAACATGATGTATGTTGTTGGTGCAACACGTGCAGAGATGTTAAAAGATGTTAGAAAAATTGTTCCTAATCACTTTCTTTTAGTTCCAGGTATAGGTGCTCAAGGCGGTAGTTTGCAAGAAGTTGCAAAATATGGTATGAATGAAAATTGTGGACTTTTAGTAAATTCTTCCAGAGCTATTATTTTTGCTGATTCTAGTGAGAATTTTGCAATAACGGCTAGAATTAAGGCACAAGAAGTTCAAGATGAAATGCGAACTTTATTGAAAGCCAAGGAGATAATTTAATAGTTTAACTAATATTAACTTGATTATAAAAATAAAAAACGCTAAAAAGATTAGCGTTTTTTTTTGAGGTACCTGGCGGAGTCGAACCGCCGTAGCCGGTTTTGCAGACCGGTGCCTAGCCACTCGGCCAAGGTACCGTTTTTAGGAATGCAAATATATGTATTAATTTTTTAGTTTGCAAAATTATTTTGCTTTAAACTTTTATGAAAATATAATATAATAAAAAACTGTATAAGCAATTAAAAATAATAAACCTTCAAATCTACTAATTCTCAAGTTTTTGACAGGAAAGAAAAATATTCCTAACAAAATAAAGAAAGCCAACATAAATAAATAATCTATTTGTAGAATTGATTTATTTACGCTTAAGGGATTTATTATAGCGCTAATACCCGTAGTAAATAATGTATTAAATATATTAGACCCAACAATATTTCCAATAGAAATATCAAAATTTCTTTTTATTGCAGCTATTACAGAAGTTGTGAGTTCAGGCAAACTTGTTCCAATTGCCACAACTGTAAGTGAAATAATTCTTTCGCTAACTCCTATATTTGTGGCAATATTTACAGCTCCTTTTACAAGCGAATTTGAGCCTAAGACTAATCCCCCACAACTTACAATAATAATTAAAAAAGAAATAATTGGATTATAAGTTTTTTGTAGAACTTCCTCTTGATTATTTTCGATTTTCTTTTTCTTTAAAAACCTTACTATAAAGAAAATATAAGCAAGCATTAATAATAATAAGATTCCGCCCTCAAGTCTTGTTATTTCATAGTCAAGCATAAAAACGCCTAAAAATATTGCAGAAAGCATTAGTACTGTATAGTCTAATTTTATCATACTTTTTTTTACGGGTACTGCAATAATCAATGCACTTAATCCTAAAACTAAGCCCAAATTAGCAATATTACTACCAACAACATTTCCAATTGCTACATCAGAGAATCCAAGTAATGAGGCATTTGCACTAACAAATAATTCTGGTGCTGATGTTCCAAAAGAGACTATTGTAAGTCCAATAATAATTGGAGGAATTTTAAAATATTGAGCTAATGCAGAGCTTGATTTTACAAGAAAATTTCCGGATATAATCAATAAAACTATACCAATTATTAGATAAAAATAGTCCATAATTTTTTATTAATTTTTATATCTAAACCATTTCCATAATTCTTTGTAATTAACTTTTTTGCCATACATTAAAATTCCTACTCTGTAAACTTTTCCGGCAAACCAAGTTGTGAAAATAAATGTAGCAACTAAAAGTGCCATAGAAATAAATAAATCAATATATGGTACACCATATGGTATTCTTGACATCATTACTATAGGCGAGGTAAAAGGAATAATTGAAAACCAGTAGGCCAAACTACCATTTGGATTTTGCATTGCCGTGAGCATGACAAACAGTCCTAATACCATTGGCAAGGTAATAGGTAACATAAACTGTTGGGTATCCGCCTCGTTATCCACTGCAGAGCCAATCATAGCAAATAATGCTCCATATAAAAGGTATCCGCCAATAAAATAAAATAAAAAGCTGGCAATAATTACAAAATAATTGATTGAATAAACTGCTTGGAATATTTTTTCAAATTCAATTGCTTTTTCATCTGGGATAAGGCTATTTGGGGATAGTTCGCTACCTATTTCTGTAGTATTAGGATTTAGTTTTGCGGGGTCAAAGTCTTTTAATATAATTGCTTGTCCTATGCTTACTAAACCTATTGTTAAAACTACCCAAAGTGCAAATTGTGTAATCCCAACTAGGGCAACTCCAATAATTTTTCCCATCATAAGTTGAAAAGGCTTTACAGAAGAAACAATAACTTCAACTATTCGGCTAGTTTTTTCTTCAATTACGCCTCTCATAACTTGCGATCCATACATAAATACAAACATATAAATTAGAAAGCCACTTATATATCCAACAATCATTGCAACTTCGGAGTGAGATTCTTTTATTTCGCCTTTGTCGTCAATAATATTTGTAACAACTTGAATTTCGGAATTAGCCACTCTTAAAATTTCAGATATTTGTTCTTGATTAATATCTAAATCATCTGCTGTTACTTGAAATTTTATATCTTTAACTTTCTTTTCCAAGCCATGAGCTATATGCATTTTTATGCCAATATTTGGTTGCTTATAAGAATAAAGTATTACTGAGCCTTTTGCATTAAACACTGCATTGCTTGGAATATACAAAAGTGCATAATAATCAGAGTCTTTTAAATCATCTGTAGCCTTAGTAAGGTCGTACTCAAAAGTTTCTTGATTTAAGTATTTTGCAGAAAAATCGTAAAATTCAATATGTTTTGTACTTATTAGTGATTCTGAGAACACACCTGTTTCGTCAATTACAGCAATTTTTTTAAACTCATCATCTTCTAATTGCATTAAAAGTGCTGGAGCAATCATTAAGGCTGCAAACAATATAGGACCTAAAATGGTCATTATAATAAAAGTTTTTTTCTTTACTCTTGTGCTATATTCTCGTTTTATAATTAGTCCAATTTTACTCATTTTGTTTAGTTTTATTCGGTTTGGGAATTAGTTTCGCCAACAAGTTTTATAAAAATATCGTTCATACTTGGCAAATGTTTATTAAAAGAATTTATGTTACCAAATTCTATCATTTTAGTAATTAAATCGTTAGGTTTAATATTTTTATTTAGAACTTCAATTTTCATTTTAGTTTTTTGCATTGTTTCATTAATATCAAGAATTTTGTAATCTGAAGTTAAAGTACTTTCCAATTTATTAAAATATCCATCAAAACAAATTTCATAAATGTCTGATGCATAATTGTTTCTAATTTCGTTTATTGGTCCTTCAATAATTTTTTTAGATTTATTTATTAAAGCTATATGGTCGCAAATTTCTTCTACAGAAGCCATATTGTGGGTAGAAAATATTATTGTAGCTCCTTGGTTTCTTAAATTAAGAATTTCTTCTTTTAAAATTTGCGTATTTATGGGGTCGAATCCGCTAAATGGTTCGTCAAAAATTAAAAGTTCTGGTTTATGTAAAATTGTGATTATAAATTGTACTTTTTGTTGCATTCCTTTTGATAACTCTTCTACTTTTTTGTCCCACCATGATTGTATTTCAAATTTTTCGAACCAATATTTTAGTCTTTTTAAAGTTTCTTGTTTCGACAAGCCTTTTAGCTGAGATAAATATAGAGCTTGTTCACCTACTTTCATTTTTTTGTACAAGCCTCTTTCTTCTGGCAAATAACCAATGTTTTTTATATGTTTACTAGAAATTTTTTCTCCATTTATAAAAACTTTTCCTTTATCTGGAGCTGTTATTTGGTTAATTATGCGAATAAGCGTTGTTTTTCCTGCTCCGTTTGGTCCCAATAATCCAAAAACACTTCCTTTTGGCACACTTATCGACACATTGTCTAAGGCTAAATGGTTTGCAAATTTTTTTTCAACATTTTCAGTAACTAGTGCATTCATTTATTTTGAATTTTCTATTATTTAAAGTTTGCAAATTTAAAAATATTTTTGAACTTTTATAAATTCCTTTTATTTTAAAATTATGTTTTTATTGTTTTGTCATGATTTTTGCATAAATGGCAAAAATCCCGCCAAAACCCCCTCTTTTTATTTATAATTTAAGAACATCAAAAAAAATGGGGCTGTCTCAAAACACCTTTTAAAACAATAAACTTTCAAGGTGTTTTAGAAGTGTTAAAATGCAAGGCTCTGAAATTGAGGACGAAGGAGCGTACAGAAGTACCTGACTGAGTCCGAATATTAAAAGAAGCAGTTTGACACCTATGAGACACCGCCTTTTATTATAATTTTTTGTATTTTTTTTTACATAGTAAACGGATATTCTGCTCCATTAATAATTGCGACAGCATTTGCATCACATTCACCGTCTCCAAAATCTACACTAAAAGGTAAAATTCCTGTAATACTTATTTTTAAAACTCCAGCTCTTATATACTTACAACAAACCATAACGTCTAATTTTTGTTGTACTGTAAGGCTATATTCTAAACTGTCAGAGCTAATTCCTTCTTGTGTACCTGTAATGAAATAATTATCATCACAAGGTTCAAAAACAGTATCTTCTCCGCCTGCCCATTCTCTACTTGTATTTTCTTCAAAATATAAGATTTTGTCTTGTGGACTTGTAATTTTCCCTTCAGTAACTTTAAGAGTATAAACTAAGTTGTCGTTATCGTTTCTTCCAGTATTTACCACTAACATACTTCCTTCAACTTTGTAATCATTGTGAAAAAAATCTTGGAAACTAACATTAATTTCTGTACCTGTTTCGTGATAAAAACCTGTAGTTTCAAGATTAATTATTCCTCGGCGTTTTACCCCGTCTGGGCAAATAATGTTTGAATTTCCGTAATCAACTTTTATATTTTTAGGCCAAGTTGTTAAGTCAAGTGGTGTAACTGTAATAACAGGATAATTTGCTTGTTCAAACTTTTGTCCTTCTAATTGTTTGTCTCCGTTTTTAGCAACATTGTCGGCTTCGGTAAAAGAATCTGAAAAAATTTTATTTACTAAAGCGTATTCAGCAATTGCATTTAAAGTTTTTTCTATAGTAGGAGCTTGAGGTGTTGGGTCTGGAGTTGGTTCTTCAGGGGCACAAGAAAAAGCAATAATTCCAAGACTTAAAATTAATAAATAAATAATAGCTTTTTTCATAATTATTAAATTTAGTTTATAGTTTTAAATTTATTTTTATTAAACATAATTTTTATTAAAGTGTTTATAATTTGTAATTATTTTTCAAATAAATGTAAAATAAACTCATGTTTCTCAATGCCTTCCATATAGCAATTAAAATCTAAATTTACTAAAGCTTTTTCAATTTCTAATTTATTAAATTTTATTCCTGTTAAAGCATTTTCTACATCAGCAATTTTTAATTGGGAGAAAAAGTCTCCGTAGATTTTTATGTTTTTTATTTCATTGTCAATAATATTTAAGTATGTGCTGAGATAACCGGTTTTTGCATTTAAAGAAGTATTAAAATTGTATTCAGGTAGATTACCATAATTCCAATCCCAGACTGAATATTTTGTTGCAACTAACTCGTTCACAGCGTTAATATCTTGGTTACTAAGAGAAAATTTTTGTGCTTTTGGAAACTTAGTTTGAACAAAATTTAAAAACAAATCTATAAATTTGTCCATAGATATTGCGTTGTCAATATGGTCGTTTATATTAGTAACTCTATCTAAATTTGATTTTAAATTTTTATCTGTATGTTTTTCATTATTAAGCTTTAATGCGTCTGCTAAAGATTTTTTATTTGAAGACAAAAGTAAAGTACCATGATTTAGAATTTTATCTCCAAATCTTGCTCTTGCCTGACCACTAATTTTTTTACCTTCAATAATAAGATCATTTCTTCCAGAAAAACTAGCTTGAATATTAAATTTTGTTTTTAAAAATTCTATGATAAGCTCTGTTAGTTTTGTAAAATCAATTAAAGTTGCGCTATCATCAGTATAAATATTTGAAAAGTCTAAATTGCCTTCGTCTTGAAATACTGCACCACCTCCGGAAAGTCGTCTAACAACTTTAAGGTCGTTCATTTTAACATAAAGAGCATTAATTACTTCGTTGGTATTTTGATTAACTCCAACGATAATAGAAGGCTCATTGACGGCAACTATAAAAAAATCTTCTTCGTAATTCTTTAGTAAATATTCTTCTAAAGCGATGTTGAAAAAGGGGTTGGTATTTTCGGATTTTAAAATATACATAGCCCAAATTAATTTTCAGTAAAATTAAATTTTATTATTTGATTCACAAGTTTTTTTTGGCTAAAAATATATAATTCCCTGTCTTAGGCTAAATAAATCCCAAAATATAATATACAAATCCTTGTTTGTCTGAATTTATTTATTGTTTCTGTAAAGTTTAAATTTATGTTTTATAACTATTGCTAAATCGTAGTTGGAAATATTTAACAAAAAATCTTCAGAAAAGTCGCACCATTCTATAAACTGAATAGTATTTTCTTTATTTTCATCAATTATTTTCATTATTGTTTCTATTCCTAACTTTTGTTCCAACAAGTTTTCTAGTTTTTCTTGCTTTTGTAGTTTGTTTAATTTTTGGATTTCTTTGCCTTCTTTTGAAAAAGCTTGATATAATGCAGTTATTGGACTAATAACCACTCCAAGTCCTGAAATAGGCGAAGCGTTTAAATTGTGATAATCAATATCAACTGGTCTTAATGGGAAATTTTTTGTTGCGTTGGTAAAATCATTGTCTGGGAGTTTCATATTTACAATTTCATATTCTAATTGCTTATACTTTCTTAAAGCATAAATATCAACATTTTGTAATTCATAAATTTTTGTATCTAAAAATATTATTAATGCTTTATTGCTTTCAACAACTTCTTGATTTATAAAAACGTATTTTTTATCAAAACCAAGACTTGAAAACACGAGTGTGTCGTTAATTTCAGTTTTTAATATAAAATATCCATTAGTGTCGGTTATAGTTCCTCTTCTTGTTTTTTTCACATAAATATTCACATAAGCTAAAGCTTGTTTTGTTTTTTCTTCGTACACGTATCCAGCTACAAAAATTTTATCAGCAATTTTAATAATTTGAGCTTTTGCTTTAAAACAAAACAAGCTCAAAAAAATAATGTTAATTATTATAGTTTTAGTTTTCAAAATCTATTTTAAATATTTTACTAACGAAATAACAATAAAAATATTTAGTATTAGCATAAAATAATAAAAATAATTGTTTTTTTCTGATTGTTTTGTCATGATTTTTGCAAAATTTGCAAAAATCCCGCCAAAACCCCTCCCATAAATCTTTAAAATTTAATTGTTTTTTGAAATTTAACTAAAAATATCATTAAGAAAGTCTTGGCTTAGGTCAAAATTATTTTTGTGTTGAAATTCGTTGTTAGATTTATTGTAAATATAATCTTTACTTAGAGTTTTGTGGTTTGCAGCAATATATTTTATTGCGTCTGTAATTTCATCAATTTCTTTATTTGTCATAGTTGGGTGAATTGACAACCTAATCCATCCTGGTTTTTCGGATAAATCTCCTGATGAAATTTTAGCCGTAATTTCACTTGATTTTTCGTGAGAAACATTTAAAAGATAATGTCCATATGTTCCGGCGCAAGCACAACCGCCTCTAACTTGAATTCCGTATAAGTCGTTTAATAATTTTACAATTAAATTATAATGCACGTCTTCGATATAAAAAGATATAACTCCTAACCTGTCTCTTACGTTGTTAGCTAATATTTTTAAGTTTTGAATTTTATCAAATTCCGCAAATAATTTCTTTAAAATTTCTTTTTCTCTGTCAATAATATTTTTGCAACCCATTTCTTCTTTTAATTGAATTGATAGAGCTGTTCGTATTGCTTGTAAAAATCCTGGTGTTCCGCCGTCTTCTCTGGCTTCAATATCTTTTAAATATTGATATTCTCCCCAAGGATTTGTCCATTCTACAGTTCCACCGCCTGGGTGGTCAGGACTTTTGCTATTGTATAAATTTTTATTAAAAATCAATACTCCTGAAGCTCCCGGTCCTCCCAAAAATTTATGTGGAGAGAAAAATATCCCGTCTAATCTTTCTTCGTAGTTTTCAGGGTGCATGTTTATTTCTTCGTAAGGAGCTGAACCGGCATAGTCCACAAAACACCAACCGCCGTATTTGTGCATTAAAGCAGCCATTTTGTGAATTGGAGTGTGTACGCCTGTAACATTAGAACAAGAAGTGAAAGAAGCAAATTTGTATTTTCTGTCTTCGTATTGTTTTAGTTTATTTTCTAAATCATTTAAATCAACAAGTAAGTTTTCGTCATGTTCTAAAATCACAACTTCAGCAATTGTTTCGTACCACGATGTTTGATTAGAATGATGTTCCATGTGGGTAATAAAAACCACCGGTCTTTCTGATTTGTCTATACATTCCTTACCTGAAAGTTTGCCACATATTTTTAGTCCTAAAATACGTTGCAATTTTACTACTGCTGCTGTCATACCAAAACCCGGAGTTATTAAAACATCATTTTCATCTGCGTTTACATGTTTTTTGATTATTTGCTTTGCTTGATGATATGCATTAGTCATCAAACTACCGGTTGTGTTTGATTCTGTATGAGTATTTGCAACAAAAGGACCGATAATATTTTGAATTTTTTCTTCAATTTTAGTATAAAGCCTTCCGCTTGCTATCCAATCACCATAAATTATTGGTTTTTCTCCAAAAACTGTTTTATGAATATGTCGGTTGCCAATAATGTTATTACGAAATTTTTCAAAATATTTTTCTAAGTCTGTCATGTTTAAGTTTTTTTCTTTTTGCAAAAAAAACAAATATTTGGATACTTTGGAAGATTTTAAGTCGAATTTTGCTAAATAAGTTCTGTTAATTAATTTTATTAAGCTATTCAGTAGGTTTAGCACAAATTCTTAAAATTTCTATCTTTCAAAAACCAAGCAAAAGCTCAAGCATCTTTTTTATCCTATTTTGTGAAGAATAATTATATCCATATTTTTCAAAACTTATAACATGACCTAAACCATTTGGGAAACGGCTATAAACATTTTTTTCTTCCTCAAATTCAGAAGCTGAAAAATGAAATTCATATATGCCTGCATCTTTCAGTATTTTTGCATTTTCAATATTTAATCCACCGCCGGGCATAATACAAATCTTTTTCCCATATTTTTTATGAAGCTCAATAATACTTTCTATTCCTTCGTCTATTTTTGAAAAACCACCTGAACTTAAAACTCTTTCTGCACCAATATCGCACAAAAATTCCATTGCCTCATCAATATCTGTACAAAAATCTATAGCTCTGTGAAAAGTAAAATTCAAAGGTTTGCTCAAATCAAGAAGTTCTTTTGTTCTATGCTTATCAATACGTCCATTTGGCAATAAAACTCCGGAAACTATGCCGGTTGCTCCTGCTTTTTTCATTTCTTCAAGCTCTTCACACATAATTTGAAACTCAGCATCAGAATAAACAAAATTACCAGCCCGCGGACGTAAAAGTGCATTTATGGGAATTTTTGAAATTTTTACTGCATTATTTAAAAAAGAATATGTAGGACTTAAACCGCCGGTTTGTAAAGCTGTGCATAATTCTATCCTTTGAGCCCCACCAATATTGGCATTTTCTACTGAGTTTATACTGTCGCAACAAATTTCTAAAACTTTTTTCATTATATTTGCAATTAAAATGTGCTTAGCACGTTTTTTGAAAGCACAAAGGTAAATATAATATTATGAGATTAATTTTTTACAGTATATTTTTTATTTTTATAAGTATAAACAGCTTAGCTCAAGAAGAAAGATATGAGTTTCCCGACCAAATAAATTGCAGACTTATGCCAAATAAACCTGATGATAAAGCAATCTTTTTTGCAAATAAAGGAATTTGGCATGGATATACTTTACCTGAAAATAATGATACAGAAAATTATGGAAAATTCGGAGGACCTTATTGTTTTTACACTAAAAAATGGGTATCTCCTAGCCTTTTAAATTTAAGTTTATATTCTGATAATAATAGTAAAATAGACCTAAACACTGCAAAAACTAAAAATTTAACCCAATTTCCAGGTTTGCTAAAACAAGAGTTTGAATTTGATGATTATAAATTAATTTTAAACCTAGAAACTACTACTACACGAACTTCTTTATTTAGAGCAATTTTGATAAATAATTCTCAAAGCGAAAAAAACTTTTCAATGAATATCCGAGGCAGCATGTTTGATGAATTTGGCAAAAGCGAACAAGTACCTGATGGCTGGATATATAAAGTTGAGGGAAAAGATGATATAGTTTGGCTTGTAAGATTTAGATTAGATGCAGAAATGGACTTAAATTATTCCGACTATAGCTATGAGTTCAAATATAAGCAAATGCAAACTATTCAGCCAAATGACAGCTTGATAATGACTGCGGTAATTGCACAATTTTTTAAAGGAGACACACAGCAAGATGTTCTATTATCAAATGACGTATTAACTTTAACACAAGGGTATTTAGATAATAATAAAAATTTGTGGAACTTTTTGTTTGCACATATGAACTCGCAAAACAAAATTAATCGGCAAATGAGCTTAAACGCTTTTCAAACAATTTATTTGAATTTAAGATCTGCTTTGCCAACAAAAAGATTTTTTACTGTTTTGCCTTATAATGAAACCAAAGATTTATTTATAAATACCGATGAATCGTGGTTTACAGCTATTTCATTATTGAAATTTGACCCAAGAATAAGTAATAATACCATTAATTTTATTTTAAATTCAATAAACGAAGACGGCTCTTTAAATAAATATTTAAACATAATGCCGGAATTTGAAAACAAAAGCGAAATTATTGAAAAACCAATGGCTGCATGGACAGTCTTTAATATTTATTCACACAATAATGATGAAAATTTTCTTAAATCTGTTTTACCAATTTTAGATAAATACTTAAATTTTTGGTTTGAAAATAGAGATATTGATAAAAACGGCTGGATAGAAAATTCTAAAGGAATTGAAGAAGTTGCCTTAAATGCAATATTATTTACAGAAATACACTCTATGGCCAAAATGTATGAAATTATTAAAGACGAAGAAAAAGCGGAATATTATCAAAAACAAATAGATAGAATTGCTCAAAATTTTAATTTGTATTTTTTTCAAGTGGAGCAAAACAGATATTGTGATTTTAATACAGAAACTAAAAAATATGAAATTGCTAAAAATACTATTGGATACTGTTTATGGTCGGGAATTACAAACCAAAGCATAGCTGATGTTTACGCACAAGAAATTGTTAAGGATATTAATTCTGATGAGATTTTTTATAGAATAGAAAATTCTGATTTAGATCCAGGATATTTTTATTTAATGGCCTTAGGATTTAGATATTTTGAATATTCGCAAATTCACGATGCTTTAAAACTAATTTTTACAAATAAAGTAGATTTCGATTTTACTAATAGAAATAAATTATTTTCCTATAAATACAATAAAAAAACTATTGAATATTCAACTTATATAGCCGCAATATATTTGTTGATGACAAATTATTAAATTGAAAATAAAGCTTAAAAAATTTCGAGTATAAAAGAAAATTCTGTGTATTTGTAAAAAGAATCGAGTATAAAGAAAATTTTGATAAAATCTGAACCGATTTGTCAGCAAAAAACGAAACTATTTTAAGTAAAATACGTATAATTAAGAATGGGGTAATTGGTTTTAAAAATTTTAACAATTTGTCTTTTGCAAATAGTTTTTTTGTATTCTCTAAAATACAAAATCATTAGCTTTTTGTATTCTCTAAAATACAATTAATATAGAAATCCAAATAGCCAAAGCGGAATTTCATTGCGAAAACCTGTTGTTATGCCATCAAGGGCAAGGAAAGCATTGTCTAAATCTTTGATTTGTTTTGTAGTTTTGTTTTTACCGCCAATTTCGAAATAATATTTATCATCAACACAAAAATCTGTTTGTTTTGTATATGTAAGTTTATGCTGCTGTTGTAGTTGATTAAAGAAAAAAGTTTCACGCAAATTGCCAATTTCCGGATTTTCTGCCGAAAGGGCATAATTATAATTGGTGTTTTGCAGATAAATCTTTTCGGGTCTAAGCATTTGCCGTATCCCTGTTGCTTTTTGTTTGAGCAACAAAATACTGTGAGACTTTTCTAAAAGCTGTAAATAATTCATTAAACTTGTTCGGGTTACATCAAGCATTTGGCTTAATTGTGAAATATTAGGCGTAAAAGGAACCATTTCAGAAAGTATGTAAAATAATTTTTTAATTCGTATAATTGAGTAAAAGTCAATGCTTTCTACATTTGGCAAATCACTTTCCACTACGGTATTGAATGTTTGTAAAACACGCTCTCCATAACCATGTACATCTTCCTGATAATAAGGATAATAGCCATATTGAAGATATTTCTGAAAAGCAGGTAATGGCGTAATTTCTCTTATTAATTTTTGACTAATTGAAACATGATTTTCAAGAATTTCTTCGAGAGAAAAAGGCATTTGCGATTTTCTTAATAAACCTTCGAAAATTAAAAATTCTCGAAACGACAAGCCAAACAATTGAAAATGTCGCACTCGCCGACTTAAATCGGCTCCAGCTTTAAAAATTTGCAAAATTGAGGAAGCAGTAAAAACAATTTTCAATTTCGGAAAATCATCATAAATATTTTTGATTTCCTGTGCCCAAGTAGAATATTTATGTACTTCGTCAAGATAAAGTTCCTTTCCACCAAGCGAATAAAAATCATCTGCAAGGGAATACAAATTATTATTACTGAAATAAATATTATCTAAACTTACAAATAAAACATCTTCGGGATTATTTCCATACTGCTCTTTTATATGTTGTAAAAGCATAGTAGTTTTTCCAGTTCCGCGTGCACCGGTAATGGCTGTCAAACGGTTACTCCAATCTATTTGACTTTTAAGATAACGTTCAAAACGCATATCTGTTTCTGCTAATTTGCGATAAAATGCTAAAAATAAACGTTTCATATCGATATTTTTTTTGCAAAGATACAAAATGTATTTTACAAAACACAAAATTATCAGTTTTTTGTATTCTCTAAAATACAAAGTTGGATGTAAATTTCAAAACTTTTCCTAAAAAAACTCCGAGTTTTAAAATCTGAACCGATTTGTGGGCAAAAAACCAAACTATTTTAAGTAAAATACGTATAATTAAAGATGGGCTAATTGGTTTTGCAGAACAAAAACACAATAGTATTTTATAAAAATCAAGTTTCTTTAAAAAAAATTACTATTTTTGAAAAAAAAAACAAAAAATAAGAAAGATAGAGCTGCAAGTAATAGAAATTTAACCAAGGCAAAAAATGCAAAAAATGATGAGTTTTACACTCAATATCATGATATAGAAAAGGAAATTAATGCATATTTAGAATATGATAAAAATGTATTTAGAGGAAAAACTATTTTACTGCCCTGCGACGACCCCGAGTGGAGTAATTTTACAAAATATTTTGCTCAAAATTTTGAAAGTTTTGGAATAAAAAAACTAATCTCCACAAGTTATGCACCAGAAAGTAAGAAATATAAAGCTGGCTATCAACCCACTTTGTTTGAGGTAAACGACCCGCAATTTGATGAGTATAAAACAAGAGTGAAAGGTAAAATTTTTACTCTTAGCAAAGATATTACAGGAGATGGAAAAATTGATGTAAATGATTTGGAATGGCATTATTTGGAAGGTGATGGAGATTTTAGAAGTAAAGAAATTATAAAACTTAGAGATGAAGCAGATATTATTATTACTAACCCGCCCTTTTCTTTGTTTCGTGAGTTTTTGGCTTGGATTGTTGAAGCTAAAAAAATGTTTGTAATTATTGGAAGTAAAAATGCAATAACGTATAAAGAAGTGTTTCCATTAATCAAAGAAAATAGATTATGGGTTGGTACTACAAGTTTTAATAAAGATATGCTTTTTATATCACCAGAAGAAATAGATCCAACAAATAAGCCAAGCTCTGCCACTCGTACAGTGGATGGGAAGGTATATTTAAGATCTCCTTCTGTTTGGTTTACCAATCTCGATCACGGCAGACGACATCAGCCATTAGCTTTAATGACAATGGCTGATAATATTAAATTTAATAAAAAATTAAAAGGCCAAGAATATCAAAAATACGATAATTATGATGCCATAGAAGTTTCATTTACCGATGCTATTCCAAGTGATTATGAAGGAGTTATGGGAGTGCCAATAAGTTTT
>JALOAQ010000033.1 GCA_023228725.1 Bacteroidales bacterium
ATGAACATTCGCATGAGAATGAAAATGAAAGGACCACATTTGGTTAAAAACGCTTCATACTCGGATGGCAAAGCTTTGATTAGAGGTTTAATTAAAGAAGAAGAAATTTGGGCATGTACAACTTGTAATGCTTGTGCAAAAGAATGTCCTTTAAATATTGACCACCCCACATTTATTTTGGATTTAAGAAGATATTTAGTAATGGAAGAATCTGCTGCTCCTGCTGCATTAAATGCAATTTTCTCAAATATAGAAAACAACGGTGCTCCATGGCAATACTCAAATCAAGATAGATTAAACTGGACAGAATAACTTAAAAAAACAAGAAAATGGAATCAACAAAAATACAAGTTCCCGTAATGTCGGAATTATTTGCACAAGGTAAAAAGCCTGATTATTTATTTTGGGTTGGTTGTGCTGGTGCTTTTGATGCAAGATATATGAAAGTTGCAAAAGCTTTCGCAAAAATTTTAAATCACATTGGAACTAATTATGCAGTTTTAGGCACAGAGGAATCCTGTACCGGTGATCCTGCTCGACGTGCAGGAAACGAAATGCTTTTTCAAATGCAGGCACTAAGTAATATTGAAATTTTTAAAATGTATGAAATAAAAAAAATCATTACTATTTGTCCTCATTGTTATAATACTCTTAAAAACGAATATCCGGATTTAGGTTGCGAATGCGAAGTTTTGAATTACACAGAATTTTTAGAAGATATGCTAAAACAAGGCAAGTTAAAAACCGATAAGTCAAAATTTGCCAATAAATGCGTTACTTTCCACGACCCCTGCTATTTAGGACGTGCAAATAATATTTACGAATCGCCTCGTTTTTTACTAAATAGTCTTGGTTTGAAATTAGTGGAAATGGAAAAAAATAAAAGCTTTGCACTTTGCTGCGGAGCAGGTGGTGCACAAATGTTTAAAGATGCGGAAAAAGGTGATAAAGAAATTTTTATTGAAAGAACTGAACAAGCTCTAAGAACAGAAACAGAAATTATAGCTACCTCCTGTCCTTTTTGTATGACAATGATGACAGACGGATTAAAATATAAAAATAAAGAAGAAGAAATCCAAAACTTAGATATAGCCGAAATGATTGCAGAAGCATTAGTTTAAAATCAAAATAAGCATATAAATAGAAGAAGCATTTTCTGAAATTTTTGTTCCCTTACTAAAATTTATTAGTCCATAAAATACACGAAATCATTAAAACTTGCAATTTTTGCAAGTTTTAATGATTTTATTTATTAATTTTGCAATATGAAAAATTTAATAGATAGAAAAGAGTATCTTGAAAAGCTATTTGCATATAAAGATAAAGATTTAATAAAAGTAGTAACTGGCTTACGTAGAAGTGGTAAAAGCACTTTATTTGAATTATATCGTAAAAAACTTTTGGAAACCGGCATTGACAAAGAACAAATTGTTTTTTTAAATTTTGAGGAATTTGAATTACGAAAATATTTTGAAAACTTAGATGCACTTTATAGCCTAATTATTTCCCAATTAGATTTATCCAAACCTGCTTATGTTTTTTTAGATGAAATTCAAAATGTTTCAGAATTTGAACGTTTGGTCGATGGTTTGTTTGTAAAACAAAATATAGATGTTTACATCACTGGTTCAAATGCTTTTTTATTATCAAGCGAATTAGCAACATTATTAAGTGGTAGATATATTGAAATTTCTATACTTCCTTTATCTTTTAAAGAATATTTAACTGCAAGGAAAATAGACATTACAAACAAATATTTGAATTTTGAAGCTTATTTTTTTGATTATGTAAATGAAACTTCTTTACCAAAAGGTATTGAGTTAAGAAAACTTGGCTTTGACAAAATAATGGACTATTTAGACGCAATATATAAGACTGTTATTGAAAAAGATATTTATTTTCGTCATAATATTTATGATAAACAAAGTTTTGAAAATCTTACAAAATTTATAGCTTCTAACATTGGAAGTCAAGTTTCGCCCGGAAATATTGCAAATATCTTTAAACAAGAGGGAAGAAATATTCATAATACAACAATTGAAAAATATTTGAATTATTTAGTTGCAAGTTTTATTTTTTATAAAGTCAACCGCTTTGATTTAAAGGGTAAAAAACAATTATTAACTCAAGAAAAATACTATTTGGTTGACTTAGGACTACTTAATATTTTTCTTGGCAAAGAAAAAACAGCAGATAGAGGACATATTTTAGAAAACATTGTGTTTTTAGAACTTCTCCGCAGAGGAAATAAAATTTGGACAGGATCTACAAGAAATAATGAAGTCGATTTTGTTTGTAAAACGAAAACCGGCGACATAGAATATTACCAAGTTTCATGGCAATTGGAAAGCGAGAAAGTTAGAGAAAGAGAATTTTCTGCATTAGAAAAAATAAACGACAATTACGAGAAATATCTACTTACAACTGATTCGTTTTTACAAGATAGAAAAGGAATAAAACATTTAAATGTTTTTAATTGGCTTTTAGAGAACTAAAAATAGCAAGAATCATTAAAACTTGCAAAAATTACAAGTTTTAATGATTTAGATAAATCTTAAATTTATATCACCAAGTGTAAAAAAAAATTCAACTTGTGATTAAAAAAACTTTTATTATCTTTGAAAACTAAGTTTTTAAAAAATTAAAATTATGGAATATACAAACATCGAAGTACAAATTAATGAGTCAAGTGCTCAAATTACAATGAACAGACCACAAGCTCTTAATGCTTTAAATTCTCAAGTTTTTGTTGAGTTAAATTCAGCTTTAGACGAAATAGAAAAAAACGACAATCTACGTGCTTTAATCATTACTGGAAACGGAAAAGCATTTGTTGCCGGAGCAGATATTGGCGAAATGTCCGAAATGAATGAAGAACAAGCATATAATTTTGCTAAAACTGGTCATGATACTTTTAATAGAATTGCAAACTTAAAAATTCCTGTTATTGCTGCAATTAATGGTTTTGCTCTTGGGGGTGGTTGTGAGTTTGCAATGGCTTGCGATATTAGGATTGCTAATACTTTTGCAAAATTTGGTCAGCCAGAAGTAAATTTAGGATTAATTCCAGGCTATTGTGGCACACAGCGTTTATCAAGAATTATTGGCTTATCAAATGCTTTACATTTATTATTAACAGCCGATATGATTGACGCAAATGAAGCTCTAAGACTTGGTTTAGTTCAAAAAGTAACAGAACCAGAAGACTTATTAAACGAAGCCAACAAAATTGTTTCAAAAATTACTTCAAAAGGAAAATTAGCAATAGAAAAGGCGAAAGAGGTTACAGTTAAAGGTATAAACATGGATTTTGATTCTGCCTCTAAACTTGAAGTTGAAGAATTTTCAAAACTTTTTGGGAAACCAGAATCTAAAGAAGGTATGACAGCATTTTTAGAAAAAAGAAAACCTAATTGGTAAACAACAAATTAACATAAATTATTAATTTAATACAAAACAGACATGAATTACGACATTAGATTTGAAAATGTAACCGTCTTGGGAGCTGCCGGAAAAATGGGTAGCGGAATTCTTTTGTTGACTGCTATGGAAATGTACGACATTAGCATGAAGCCTGAGAATAAAGACAAACATTATGTTTTATACGCTTTGGACATTTCTCAAAAAGCATTACCCGGCTTGATGAACTATGTTCAAGACCAACTTGTGAGACAAGGCGAAAGAAAAATTAACATTTTAAGAGCAAATTATAAAGATAGAGCAGATTTAGCTTATAATTCTGAAATAATTGCACAATATGTTAAAGACGTTATGAGTATGATACGTCCTGTAACTACAATAGAATCGGCTTATGAGTCAAATATTATTTTTGAGGCAGCAAGCGAAAATCCTGAATTAAAAACTAAAATGTTTGCTCAAATTAACGAAAACTCAAAACTTAATCCTTGGTTTTTCACAAATACTTCTTCAATTCCTATTTCTTTTTTAAATGAAAAAGCAAAACTTGAGGGTAGAATTATAGGAGTTCATTTTTACAATCCACCTGCAGTTCAAAAATTGGTTGAGGTAATTAAGTGCGACCAAACACCTAATGAAATGGCTGAATTTGTTAGTACTTATATTAAAAATTTAAGAAAAATAGAAGTACCTTCATATGATAAAGCTGGATTTATTGGGAACGGACATTTTATGCGTGATGCTCTTTACGGAATGATGAGAATGGAAGAATTAAGGAAAGAAATGAGTTTTGCCGAAGCTGTTTATACAGTAAATAAAGTTACTCAAGAATTTTTAATTCGTCCAATGGGAATTTTCCAACTAATTGACTATGTTGGAATTGACGTATGCCAATTTATCATGAAAGTAATGAAACCTTATGTAACAGACGAAAATATCCACAGTCCACTTTTGGATTCTATGATGGAAATTCAAGTTAAAGGAGGACAAAACCACGATGGATCACAAAAAGACGGTTTTTTAAAATATGAAAGAGGTAGAATTGTAGCTGTTTGGGATTTAGACAAGAAAGAATATGTAAAACTCGAAGAAATTGCTACAAAATGTGACCCACTTATTGGAAATTTACCCGAAGTACACAAAGCCTGGAAAGTTATAGTTAGACATCCAAATAAAAATGAAGAATTAACAAAATATTTTTCGGCTTTACAAAAAGAAAGTGGAATGGGTGCAAAACTTGCTGTAGAATACCAAACTAAATCTAAGCAAATAGGCGAAAAACTTGTATCCGACAAAGTTGCATTTACGCCTGAAGATGTAAATACTGTTTTAATGACAGGTTTTTTCCATGCTTATGGTCCAATTAACGATTTTATTAAATAAAAATTAAGGAGGAATTATCATGCAATTAAGAAGAAAAATATATATGATTGCCGGCTATAACACAATTTCAATGGGTAGCGGCAGAAAAGAATTTAATCCAAGAAAAGCTCGTCCGGGACTTGAAGAATATATGACTGAGGCTGGTCAGGCTGTTTTAAAACAAATTGGTGGAGCAAAAATTGTTGATGAATGTGTTGTTGGAAATTTTATAGCTGCAAAATATAACAATCAAGGAAACTTAGCTTCATTTTTTCCAATGATTGATGAAGGTTTAAAATACAAACCTGCAATTAGAACAGAAGGTGCTTGTGCCTCCGGTTCATTAGCCTTAGCAGCCGGAATTAAATCAGTTTTGGCTGAAACCGCTGATGTTGTTTTAGTTATAGGCACAGAAGTTCAAAATTCCATGAAAGCTGTTTATGGAGCTGATGTTCTTGCTGCTGCTGGTTGGGCAAAAGAGCGTAAAGACGGACATGCTCATTTTTTTCCAGGAAAATTTAGCGACAGAGCCGGAAAATATTACGAAAAATTTGGCTACGACTACACAAGACAAGGAATGGCAACTTGGTATAAAAATGCAATTGAAAATGCACGTTTATGTCCCACTGCTCAAGAGTTTCACAATACTACAGAAGATTTAATAAGTGTTGGAATGACAAAACCAAACGGACGCTCATTTGTAGATAATTTGAATGTTTTTGATTGTTCAAAAGTTTCTGACGGAGCTTCGGCAATTGCAATAGTTTCGGAAGAAGGTTTAAAAAAATGTGGTTTAACACCTAAAGATGCTGTAGAAGTAATTGGAATTGGTCAAGCTACAAATGATTTAACAAAAGCTCCAGCAGATCATACAAAATTAGACGCAACTGCTGAGGCTGTAAAAAAAGCTCTTAAAATGGCAAAAATCACAAAAGATGATTTAGCAACTATTGAACTTCACGACTGTTTTTCTATAGCTGGTATTATGGCTTTAGAAGCTATTGGTTTTGCTGAACACGGAAAAGGAGCTCAATTTGTAACGGAAGGGCATACTGCAAGAAATGGCAAAATTCCTGTAAATACAACTGGGGGCTTAGTAGGTTGGGGACATCCAACAGGAGCTACAGGAGTGCACCAAGCAGTAACTATTTGGGAACAACTTACAGGTAGAGCTGGAGATGCTCAAATTAACATTCCTAAAAATAAGCCTTATGCTTTAACAATAAATATGGGTGGAGACGACAAAACCCTTGTTTCTATTGTTTATAAAAAAAATTAGAAATTATTTGTAAATTTTCAAGAGCTGTCCGAAAAGATAGCTTTTGAAATTTATAAACTTTAATTGTTATTCTGGTGTTAATTATGAGTAAGGATGAAAAAAAATATGGCAAGATAAGTATTGAAGAGTTTGATAATAAAACTTTTAAAATAGAATTTTTCGAAGCTGAAAACACCGCTTTTATAACACATTATTTACAAAACTATAAAAATGAGGCAAAAAAACATTATGAAAAAAAGGCAATTAAGAGTTTCGAGAATCTATTAAAATATAAAAAAGAAAAAGAACAAATTCACATCCTAGCAGAAGAGGCTATGCAAATGTTACTGTTTGAAGTAAAAAACGTAGCTTTTCCAACGCCCAAAAAATATACTTTTAATTTTATTGATTTATTTGCGGGTGTTGGAGGTTTTAGATTGGCTTTACAAAATATTGGAGGAAAATGTATTTTTACAAGCGAATATGATACTAATGCTCAAAAAACTTATAGAAGTAATTTTGGTGAAGTACCATTTGGTGATATTACAAAAGATTCTGTAAAAAACTTTATTCCTCCTACTAATTTTGATATTTTATGCGCTGGATTTCCATGTCAAGCATTTTCAATTGCAGGATATCAAAAAGGATTTAATGATTCAAGAGGCAATTTATTTTTTGACATTGAAAAAATTGTTAAAAAACATAAGCCAAATGTTTTAATTTTAGAAAATGTTAAAAACTTTTTAAGTCACGACAAAGGAAATACATTTAAAATAATACAAAATATTTTAGAAAATAAGCTAGGCTATAAAGTTTTTTACAAAGTTCTCAATTCAATGACTCATGCAAATATACCTCAAAATCGCGAAAGAATTTTTATTATAGCTTTTGAGCCAAGCAAAGTTAAAAACTATAAAAAATTCACTTTCCCGTCAGAAATAACATTAACAAATACAATTCACGACATTCTAGAAAAAAATAAGCAAGACGACAAATATTATTACAAAAAGGAACATCCTTATTATTTAGAACTTAAAAAGTCTGTTACTAATAAAGATACTGTGTACCAATGGAGGAGAGTATATGTTAGAGAGAATAAAAATAATGTTTGCCCTACATTAACTGCAAATATGGGAACCGGAGGTCATAATGTTCCAATTATTAAAGATGATTTTGGAATACGAAAACTCACGCCTAGAGAATGTTTTTCATTTCAGGGCTTTCCTAAAAATTATATTCTACCTAATATTGCAGACAGCAAACTATATATGCAAGCAGGTAACTCCGTTACAGTGCCATTAATTCAAAGGATAGCAGAACAAATTTTAAAAGTACTATGAACTCATTTGCAGAAATAGATATCCAAAACAAGGGTAACTATATAAAACTCTTAGCCGGAATTTCAAAATTATCTAAACTGTTCAGTGACAGCTCAATACCATTTATTAATTATAGATTTATTGAAAATGCTTTTTGCAAATGCTTTAACGCCGAAAACTTAAGTCGATCTGACACAGCCTTTGATGCTAGTTATAACAGCATTGGCATAGGTTTGAAAACTTTTATATGTACAAAAGAATCAAGTGATGAAAAAATTGCTGAGTTTAATTCTTTATCCAAAGTGTTAGCAACAAAATCCAATGAGGCTTTAGCGTTTAAACTATCCCAATTTAGAAATGAAAGAATTGATTTAGCAAAAAGGGTGTATGGAATTCAAAATTCATTATATCATATCGTTGCAAGAAGAGATGGAAAACTTTTACTTTTTGAAACCAATTATGACTATATAAATATTGACAAAATTCACTCCATTAAACAAAATACAAAAAGCATTAAGTTTAATGATGACAAAAATTCCTATTCTTATAACTTCTCAAAAAGCACCTTGTTTAGAAAATTCCATATACCTAATAACTCTTTCGTACTTCCTATAGAAATAATAGAAGATCCGTACCAGCTACTAATTGAATTATACGAAAACAGCTTACCTAAAATTGATTTACTAAAACCATCTTATATTTTTGACTATGTAGTTCTACCACTATATGGGTATAAAAACAAACAAAAGTTTATTTACAAAAAAAGTGGTTTAAATCAATGGAATGCTGGCGGAAGAGATAGAGATTCAAGTGAGGTTTATATACCAGTACCAATTGAAATTCATAAAAAAAATCCTAATTTTTTCCCTGCTAGGGATATTAGTTTTAACTTAATTGTACCAACTAAAGAAACTCTAAAAGCTAAGCTTTGTCAAGATAATGCAAAAGCCTTAATGACAAGCCCTAATAAAGCTTTAGCTGATTGGCTTTTAAGAAAAGTGTTAAAATTAAAGGAAGGAGAATTAGCAACAATAGAGAAATTAAATGAACTTGGTTTTGACAGTGTCATTATTACTAAAATAGATGAACTAAACTATAAAATAGATATCGCAAAAACTAACACTTTTGAAACTTTTATTAAAAGCCCAATTACAAAAATGTACTAATTACGTAAGCCTATAAAAAACCTGAAAAATTTAAATAAAACCTAAAAAATCATTTTAACAGAATTAAATGCTTTAAATTTAATATAATTTAACTATTTTTAGCGCCAACAAAATTATTACTAACATATAATTAAAAAATAAAATGAAAAAAACATTCCTAATCTTAGTTTCTATTTTTTTAATCCAATTCATTTATGCTCAATCAGGGAGCTTGGACAATAATACTTTAAATATCATAAGAAACAATTATTCTCAAAAAGCAAATGATGATATAGCAATTAAAAATGCCTTAACAAATAATGATATTACAAAATTAGCACTCAATAGAGAGCTTGTTGGCAAAGAAACTCATGATTTTAAATATAAAGTTAAAGTTACGGGAATTACAGATCAAAAAAGTTCTGGTCGCTGTTGGATGTTCACAGGTTTAAATGCCCTTAGACCTCAACTTATTGATGAGAAAAACTTGTCGAATTTTGAATTTTCAACAAATTATTTATACTTTTTCGATATGCTTGAAAAATCGAATTTGTTTCTAGAAGGAATTTTGAAATACTCTGACAAAGAAATGGATGACAGAACAGTTGATTGGTTTTTTAGAGAACCTATAGGAGATGGTGGTGTGTGGAATTCTTTTGCAAATTTAGTTAATAAATATGGACTTGTGCCAAAATCTGTAATGCCTGAAACCTATCATTCTGAAAACACAAGATGGTTAAATACAATTTTAAAATCAAAACTTAGAGAATACGGTTTAGAACTTAGAGAAATTAGAAAAAAAGGAATTAGCGGAAAAAAATTACAATCGGCTAAAATGGAAATGATTTCTGAAATTTACAGATTATTAGTTCTTTTCCTTGGCGAACCACCAACAGAGTTTAAATATAGATTTGTTGATAAAAACAATAATATTTCACAATTAAAAACATATACACCACAAGATTTTTTTAAGGAAATTTTTCCAAATTATAATACCGAAGATTACCTAATGTTTATGAACGACCCTACTAGAGAATATTATAAGGTTTACGAAATTGATTTTGATAGAAATGTTATGGAGGGCAAAAATTGGATATATTTGAATTTACCCTCAGATGAAATAAAAGTTTTTGCACTAAATAGCATTAAAAACAATGAGGCACTTTACGCTTCTTGCGATGTTGGAAAGCAACTATACAGAGATGAAGGTACAATGGATGTAAACAATTATAATTTTGAAGCTTTGCTTGGCACAAAATTTAAAATGGACAAAGCTAAGAGAATAATCACTTACGATTCGGGCTCGGCTCATGCTATGTTGCTAATGGCTTGCGACACAGACCAAGACGACAAGCCCACAAAATGGCAATTTGAAAACTCTTGGGGAAGTAATTACGGGCATAAAGGATATTTAACTTTTACAGACCAATGGTTTGATGAATATATGTTTAGAGTAGTTGTTAACAAAAAATTTATTGATGCTAAAACTTTAAAACTTTTCGAACAAGAATCGATATTATTACCACCTTGGGATCCAATGTTTTTAAACGATAACTAATAAAATTTTTATATGAGTGGTTTTTGCGGGATAATTGATTTTGAAAAATCTGTTTCTGAATATTCTAATTATTTAGAAAAAAGTATTAGCATTTTAATAAATAATAATAGCGAAAAGCCAAATTTGTTTATTGATAACAATATAGCTTTTGCTAATATCAAAAATGAGCAAAAACCAACAAATCAAAAAAATATTATAACAAGCCAAGATGAAAATTACAGTTTGATTTTAGAAGGTTATATTTTTAACAGCAAGAGCTTAAAAAACGAGATTACCAAAACCGATAAAAACAAATTATCAGAGGATGCAGAAATTCTACTTTTCCTTTTAATAGAATATGGAGAGCAAATTATTGAAAAATTAAATGGAAATTTTGTATTTGCCTTTTTTAACAATAAAACCAAAACTCTTATAATTAGTAGAGACCACATGGGTTTTAAAAATTTATTTTATTACCATGACAATAAAAGACTTATTTTTTCAACTGAATTAAAAGCAATTTTACAATTTAATATTCCAAAAGAGATTAATTCGGCTGCTTTGTTTTCATATTTACAATTAAATTATGTTTTACCCAATATAAGCATTATTCAAAACATTAATAAATTAGAAGCTGGTAGTTTTTTAAAAATAAGTGAAGAAAAAGTTGAAGTTAAGAGTTTTTATAAAATAAATTCAAGTTTTAATCCTGAAAACTATGATGATTTTGATTTAGCTTCTTCTAAATTAAGGCAACTTTTAAGCAATTCTATTGAAAATAAACTTGAAAAATTCCCTGATGCTTCTTGTTTTTTATCTGGAGGAATTGATTCAAGCATTATAGTAGCTTTGGCATCAAAATTTAACAATAATTTGAAAACATTTTCAATTGGTTATAAGGATTTAGATTTTTTTGATGAAACCCAATTTGCTGAAAAAGTAGCCAAAAAGTTTAAAACAAATCACACAAGTTTTAAAATTACAAATCAAGATTTATTAAACAAAATTGAATCTACATTTACTAATTTAGACGAACCCTTTGCTGATAGTTCAGCTTTAGCTTTAAATATTTTAAGCGAATATGTAAGTAAACACAGTTCTGTTGTATTGGGTGGAGACGGAGCAGACGAAATGTTTGCAGGTTATAATAAACACACTGCACATTTTCAATCAAGTTATGCTGGAACAAAAGAGAAGATTGCAGCAGCTTTAAATCCACTTTGGAAAATGGTTCCAAAATCGCGAAGCTCAAAAATGTCAAATTTTGCCCGACAATTAGATAGGTTTGCTACTGGCTACAAACTAAATCCAAACGACAGATATTGGTTTTGGGCAAGTATTGGAACAGAAGAATACGCAAAAAATATTTTAAATTTAGAGCTTGATTATTCGCAATATTCAGCAAAAAAACATAAATATATAAATAGAGATATTTGTTTAAAAGACATAAATAATGTATTGCTTAATGATATGAATTTAGTTCTACAAGGCGATATGCTTATCAAACTAAGCACAATGTCTTCGGGCAATAGATTAAAAATATTAGCTCCATTTTTAGACAAAAATATTGTTGACTATGCATTTAGTTTGCCACCACATTTCAAAATAAATTCTACAAGTAAAAAAAGAATTTTAAAAACAGCATTTCAGGATTTACTTCCAAGCGAAATTTTCACTCGCCCGAAACATGGATTTGAAGTGCCTTTGCAAATGTGGTTTAAAAAAGATTTAAAATATCTAATTAATGATGTAATTTTATCAGAAGAATTTATTTTAAATCAGGGGGTTTTTAATTATGATGAAATTTTAAAGCTCAAACAAAAACTCAATACCCCTAACCCACAAGACAGTCCTTCTAAAATGTGGGCTATTATAGTTTTTCAAAAATGGTGGACAAAACATATGTAAATTATGCCTAAAGTTTTAAGAATAATAAATCGTTTTAATCTTGGAGGACCAACATATAATGTTGCTTATCTAAGCAAATATTTATCACCGGATTATGATACACTTTTAGTTGGTGGAATGAATAGCAAAGATGAAGCTTGTTCTGATTATATTATCAAAAAATTAGGAATTCATGCTATTACCATTCCAGAAATGACAAGGGAAATTGGATATAACGATTTGATTGCTTATAAAAAAATTGAAAACATAGTAAAACGTTATAAACCTGATATAGTTCACACACATGCCTCTAAAGCCGGATATTTAGGAAGAAAAGCAGCAATAAAGTTAAAAGTACCAGTAATTGTTCATACATTTCACGGACATATTTTTCATTCATATTTTAATAAATATACTACATCTATTTTTAAAAAATTAGAACAAAACCTTGCAAATAAAACTGACGTAATAATTGCTATTAGTCCTTTACAGAAAGAAGAGTTATCTAAAGTACATAAAATTGCCAACGAAGAAAAATTCAGAGTTATACCCCTTGGCTTTGATTTAAACAGATTTCAAGAAAATTTAAAGGAAAAAAGGCAGGCATTTAGACTTAAATACGATTTAAAAGACGATGAAATTGTAATTTCAAGTATTGGCAGGTTAGTTGCAGTAAAAAACCACCCATTGTTTATAAAAGCATTTGCTAAAGCTAAAAATAAGACAACCAAAAAAGTAAAAGCCATGATTGTTGGAGACGGTTTCTTACGAAACGGTTTAGTTGAGCTAGCTTGGTCTTTAGGTTTAAAAGTTTCTGTTCCAGAAAAATCAGTAACAAACCCGGATATAATTTTCACATCGTGGATAGGAGAAGCAGATATGGTGTTTGCAGGTTCAGAAATTGCTGCATTAAGCTCGTTTAACGAAGGAACACCGGTTTCTTTAATTGAAGCCCAAGCCTCCAACACTCCAATTATATCAACAAATGTTGGTGGTGTTAAAGATATTGTAATAGAAGGTAAAACAGGTTTACTCTGTGAAAATGACAATGTTGATGATTACAGTGAAAAACTTTTAACTTTAATTGAAAACACAAAATTAAGAGAGGATATGTCTCAAAATGGTTGGGATTTTGTAAAAAATAAATTCCACTATACAAGATTAGTTAATGATGTAAAATCACTTTATGACAAGCTTTTAGGAAAATTATAGGTAAATTAGTAATCTAGCAAATAGTTGCTAATAATAACTTGCTGATAACTAATATAATAAAAAAAATCCTACAATATTTATAATTAATATTTGTAGGATTTTTTGCAGTCCATAGGGGAATCGAACCCCTGCTACCAGGATGAAAACCTGGCGTCCTAACCGCTAGACGAATGGACCATTTCCCGGTTTTGTTTTAGGACTGCAAATAAAGACAGTTTTTTTTAATTTTGCAAATTTTTTCTCAAAAAAATAAAAAAAAATGAGCAAGTCTATTAAGTTGCTCATTTTCAAATCTATATGCGATGATTTATTCCATTGCTTCTATAATTTCATCAGTCATTTCCATGTTATGGAACACGTTTTGCACATCATCGTCGTCTTCTAAAACGTCAATTAATTTCAAAACAGACTTAGCTTCATTAAGATTTAATGTTTTTGTATCATTAGGTATTCTTTGAAGTTCTGCACTTTCTACCTCAATTTTCAGTTCTTCAAGCTTTTTACTCAAACTTCCAAAATCTTCAATAGAACAAATCACATTTACATTTTCTTCTTCAACTTCAATTTCCTCCGCTCCTGCATCTATAAGTTCCATTTCAATTTCATCAAAATCCATATTTTCTGGTTTAGCAAAATCGAAAACTCCCTTTCTATCAAAAAGAAAACTTAAAGAACCATTTGTTCCAAGTGTACCATTAAATTTATTAAATGCAGACCTTACCGAACTTACAGTTCTATTATTATTATCGGTTAGACATTCAATAAAAATGGCAATTCCATGAGCTGCATAGCCTTCAAAACTTACAGCTTGAAAACTTGCACCATCTTGATCTCCTCTTTTAATTGCTCTTTCAATATTATCTTTAGGCATATTCACGCCTTTTGCATTTTGAATAGCAATTCTTAATCTAGAGTTATAATCTGGATCATGCCCACCGCCTTCTTTTACTGCAATAGTAATTTCCTTTGAAAATTTTGAAAACATTTTAGACCTTTTTGCGTCTAAAGCTCCTTTTTTTCGTTTAATTGTTGACCACTTACTATGTCCAGCCATATTATAATTGTTTTAATTGTTATCTTTTGCAAAAATAAAAAATATTTCTATTTTTTTGAAATAATTACAAAAAAGTTTTTAAATTTGCAATGTTTTAGTGGATGGATTTGGATGCTTGCAACCACTTTAAAAAAAAATTGCTAAAAACATCAGTTTCAACAATTCAAATCCTCACTATTACAAAATTTTTAAATTAAAAATATAAAAATATTTAATTATGAGTTATTTTTTCACATCCGAATCTGTTTCAGAGGGGCATCCAGACAAGGTTTCGGATCAAATTTCAGATGCCATTTTAGATGAGTTTCTTGCTTTCGACCCAAATTCAAAAGTTGCTTGCGAAACTCTTGTAACAACAGGATTAGTAGTGATTGCTGGTGAGGTAAAATCAGAGGTTTATATTGATGTGCAGGAAATTGCACGTAAAGTTATTAATGAAATTGGTTATACCAAGGGTGAGTATCGTTTTGATGGAAATTCTTGCGGTGTTATTTCTGCTATTCACGAGCAATCACCTGACATAAACCAAGGAGTAGAAAAAGGACAAGGATTGCATAAAGAAGAACAAGGAGCTGGCGACCAAGGAATGATGTTTGGATATGCTTGTAGAGATACTGAAGACTTTATGCCTTTACCTTTAGATTTATCTCATCGTATTTTATTAGTACTTGCCGAAATTCGTAAAGAAGGAAAACAAATGACTTATTTACGCCCAGATTCAAAATCTCAAGTTACAATAGAATATTCTGCTGATAACAAGCCAAAAAGAGTTGATACTATTGTTGTTTCTACTCAGCACGATGATTTTGACTCGGATGACAATAGAATGCTTAATAAAATTAAAGAAGACGTAAAAAATATTTTATTGCCAAGAGTAATTAAAAATTTAGATGCAAAAACCCAAGCTTTGTTTAAGGATGATTATATTTTACATGTAAATCCTACCGGAAAATTTGTAATTGGTGGACCTCATGGAGATACAGGATTAACAGGTAGAAAAATTATTGTTGACACTTATGGCGGTAAAGGTGCACATGGTGGCGGAGCTTTTAGTGGAAAAGACCCTTCAAAAGTTGACCGTTCAGCTGCTTATGCTGCACGACATATTGCAAAAAATCTTGTAGCTGCCGGACTTGCAGATGAAATTTTAATTCAACTTGCTTATGCTATTGGCGTTGCAGAACCTGTTGGTATATTTTGCAATACTTTTGGAACTGCTAAATTAAATATTACAGATAGCGAAATTTCTAAAAAAATTAAACAAATATTTAGTTTAAAACCTGCTGATATAGAAGATAAATTTAAGTTAAGAACTCCAATTTATAAAGAAACTGCTTCCTATGGACATTTTGGAAGAAAACCAATGAAAATTACAAAAGTCTTTGAATCTCCTTATCTAGGAACAAAAACCATTGAAGTTGAACTTTTTAGTTGGGAAAAACTAGACTATATTGATATTATAAAAAAAGAATTTAATTTATAAGAACACAGACAAAGGCTTATTTATAAATTTTAAAAAAAATAAGCCTTTTTTTTATTTTTCTTGATTATCTTCGTAAAAATATAAAAATGGAAAAATATAAAAAATATATTGTCGGAATTATTGGATTAAGCTTAGTAATTCTTTTTGTTTACTATTTTACTAATGTTGTTATTTGGATATTAGTTTCTGCTTTTATTGCTATGTTAGGAAATCCAATTGTGGAATTTATAAGAGCTATTCGCATAAAAAAACTTAGAACACCTCGCTGGTTAGCCTCTATGTTAACTATTATTTTTATGTATGGAATTGTTTATTTTGGGATAAAACTTATTACTCCATTGGTAATGACTCAGGTTCAAGAGTTTCAAAACTTAGATATTGAAAGCATTTCAGAAGGTTTGGAAAAACCAATAAAAAGCATTGACGACTACATACAAAAAACTCCAATTTTAAGTCAACCTGAATTTTCATCAGAAGATTATATTTTAGAAAAAATAACTGCAACACTAGGTTTAATTGATATTGGAAAATTAATTAATAATTTGGGAAGCACTATAATAAATCTTCTTTTATCAATTTTTGTAATTACTTTCACGAGCTTTTTCTTTTTAAAAGACAGAGATTTATTTGATAGATTTATAATAATGCTTGTGCCTGAAAAATACGAAGAGAAAACACAAAACGCATTAAAAACCTTGAGAAAACTTATTTCTAGATATTTATTTGGTGTAATTTTAGAAATGTTGCTGATGAGTATTCTTATTAGCTCAGGTTTATTAATTCTTGGAGTAAATCTTAATTTAGCTATCACAATAGGAATTATTATTGGAGTTTTAAATATAATACCATACATTGGTCCTTGGATTGGACTTTTTATTGGGTTAATCTTATTTATTACAGCAAATGTAAACCTTGATTTTAATGCCGAAATAGTACCTATGGTGCTAATGATTTCAGGGATTGTTTTAATTGCAAAATTAATTGACGACATAATTTTCCAACCAATTATTTATTCAAAAAGTGTTAAAGCCCATCCATTAGAAATATTTTTTGTAATTATTATAGCAGGAAATTTATACGGTATTATCGGCATGGCACTTGCAATACCAGGTTATACAGTATTAAGAGTTATTGCTCAAGTATTTTTTGATGAATATAAATTTATCCATCAATTAACTCAAGGAATAGATACACAAAATAAAAAATCTAAGTCAAAAACTGAAAAAAATGAAAATATATAAATTTGGCGGAGCTTCAATTAAAGAGCCAAAATTATTGGATAATATTATTAATATTATAAATCCAAAAGAAAAAAACTTATGGATAGTTGTTTCGGCTATTGGAAAAACTACAAATTCTTTAGAAAACTTATTAAACTCATACATTAATAATCAAAATGATAAATTTTCAATTTTAGAAAGTATTATAAATTTTCACAAAAATTATATTAAGGAAAGTTTTAAAAATAATTCAAAAAATACCCTGACTTTAATTCAAGTACTTTTTAATTCTTTAGAAAAGTTAATTTCTCAAAAGCCCGAAAAAGATTATGATATTTTATATGATGAAATTGTTAGTTACGGAGAATTAATGAGTTCAATAATATTTAGCGAATATTTAAAAATAAAAGGACTGAACAACACTTTGATTGATGCAAGGGAAATAATAATTACAAATTCTAATCACCGAGATGCAAAACTTATTTGGCCTGAAGCTCAAAAAAGGATAAATAAATTAAATAAAAATTCGGATAAAATATTCATTACCCAAGGTTTTATAGGAGCAAACCAAGATAATATAAGCACAAGTTTAGGTCGCGAAGGTTCTGACTATACGGCTTCTGCTTTAGCTTATTTACTAAATGCAGAAAGTGTTACAATATGGAAAGACGTACCGGGGATAATGAATGCAGACCCAAATTGTTTTGATTTTGCTGAAAAACTTGACGAACTATCATATTACGAAGCTATTGAACTTGCCTTTTATGGAGCCAAAGTTATACACCCAAAAACAATTAAACCTTTAGAAAATAAAAACATTCCACTTTATGTAAAATCTTTTATAAATCCACAAAATGAAGGAACTATAATTAAAAATCTTAATTATAAATTAGATTTAATTCCTGTTTTTATTTTAAAGCAAAATCAAATCTTAATATCAATTTCGCCCAAAGATTTCTCTTTTATTGTTGAAGAAAATATGAGTAAAATTTTTGGTTTATTCGCAAAATATAAAACTAAATTGAATATATCTCAAAACTCTGCACTTAGCTTTTCGGCTTCTATAGATGATAATAATAGGAATTTTGAAAAACTTATTGAAGAACTGCAAGAGGAATTTTTCGTGAAATATAATTCAGGTTTAGAATTAATTACAATAAGATATTACACAGAAGAATCTATTAACAAAATGACTAAAAATAGAAAAATTTTAATTGAACAAAGAAGTAGAAAAACTGCAAGATTCTTGGTTAAAATGCGTTAAAACAACAGTTTTTTATTTTTAATATTTGAATAAATGAATATAATTTCAATTTTATTAATATCAATTGGACTCTCAATGGACAGTCTTGCAGTTTCTATTGCAACAGCTTGCTCATATAAAAACAAAACACATTTTATTAATTTAAGATTTTCTTTTACCTTAGCTTTTATTCAAGCCGTTTGCATTATTGCAGGTTGGGCAACAGGTTCAGAGCTAAGCAAAAAATTTCAACAATACGACCATTGGATTGTTTTTATTTTATTGGCAATTATTGGTGGTAAAATGTTGTATGATGGAATAATAAAAACTGAAGAAAAAGGCAATGCAGAAATAAATATGGATAACTTTTTTGTTGTAACAGGTCTTGGTATAGCAACAAGCATTGACGCAGCTATAGTTGGCGTAAGTTTACCATTTGTAGGAATTAATATTTGGCAAACTGCACTTATAATTTTCATCATAACATTTAGCCTTTCATATTTAGGGCTAGTTAGTGGTGATATTTTAAGGAAAAAACTTAGAAAATTGCCAATAGAAATAATTGGTGGATTTTTTTTAATAGGAATTGGAGTGAAAGTACTAATAGAACATCTAGTAAATGGGTGTTAATTAAAAAAATAAAATTATGGAAGAGAATAAAGCAAAAAATAAAAGTCAAAAATATTTAAACTTTTTAAAATCTTGTTTACCTCCTATTTATTTTGAAATAATGGATAAAGAAGATTATGTAACTCATTATAAACTAATAAAAAGAACTATAGCTCCTGAAGGTAAAGACAAGTTTTTTCATATGAGAGGGGATATTGAGGAATTTTATTCACATAGTTTTAGTTACGACAAATTAAAATCTACTTTATTAAAAGAGTCTGCTGAAGTTAGTGGAAATGTAGCTATTTATAGAATTTTCCCAAATGAAAAAGAAGATTTTATTTTATCATCTACTTATAAAAGTATTATTTTTTCGCCGAGGTTTAAAGAATTTGTAATTCCTTCAAGAGAAACAATTAAACAAACTTTTTTTGATGAAAAAGAAAAACTAATAAAAGACATTGAAGTTAGCTTAGAAACTAAAACAAAACAAGTTATAGTTCAATGTATGAATATTTCTTTTAATACTTTATTGTCAAATCTTTTTGAGACATTAGAAAAACAAGAAATAAAATATAATTTTATCTCTATAATTCAGATTACAAAGCCTTTAAATAAAAACAACAAATATTATAAAATAGAAATTCACCTTGAAAAAAGGCTTTTAAAGGCAGATTTTATTTCTTTAAAAGAAGATTTCGAAAGATATATTCAAACTTCAATTCAAGCATTAAGCATTTTTGATATGATTGGACCTTCAATGGTTGGACCATCAAGTTCACACACTGCCGGGGCAAATAGAATTGGACAAATAAGTAGAAATATAATATTAGCAATTATTGAAAGAGGCGAAAAAATTAAAGATATTGAACTTAAACTTTATTCTTCGTTTAGAGATACCGGAATTGGACATAAAACACCGTCTGCATTAGGTGGGGGATTATATGGTTTTGCGACTGATCATCCTGAAATGATACAACATGGTGAACCAGAATTTTTAAAAGAAAAAGGCATAAAGTTTGGCTCACAAACAGCAAAATTCAAAGGTTTTATTAAGGCAAGTCCTTCAGAAGATTTAAAATTTCTTTCCCAAAGAAATAATAATATTGCAGAAATTATTTTTTCAACAGACAAACAAAACTATTCTATCACAGGTTTTTCTATAGGTGCAGGAAATGTAGAAATAAGGTTTTTTAACGGACATGAGCTTAATACCCCAATTGACGGAAAAACTGATTTAAGATTAAAAGCTAACGAAATAATAAATTCTAAAGACAGTAAGTACCCAATTATTAAAAAAATTTACAGTCAACAAAGCGAAAGCGAAAAGCCAAGACTTGATTTTAATACTTTTGAAGAACTAGAGGAATATTTAGAAAAAACAGGAAAAAGTATTATTGATGTAATTTGTGAAACTGAATTTGCTTTACAAGGCTCTCAAAAAGAAGATGTTTATTCCAAAATGCAGGAATATTGGGAAATTATGAAAGATTCGGTTTACACAGGAATTTCAACATCAGAACAATCTTTATTAAAACTTAGTGGTGGCGATTCTAAAAAAATAGTTTCTTTTTTACCCCAATCAAACTTATTTAATAATGTTTACGGCAAGGCCGCCGCTTATGCTACGGCAGTAAATGAGATTAATGCAAAAAGTGGTGTAATTATAGCCTGTCCAACTGCCGGAAGTTGTGGAATTTTACCCGGCGTTTTAACAGCATGGATGGAAGATAATCCTAATTCGGAAAGGAAAATATTAGAATCCTTAATGGTAGCCGGTTTTTTTGGCATGATACTATTTACAGATGTTTCTACAGCAGGAGCTGATTATGGTTGTCAAGCCGAAATTGGTGCTGCTGCGGCAATGGCGGCTTCGGCAATAGCATATTTAGAGAATGGAAGCCATGCTCAAATGATTCAGGCTTTTACTATTGCAATAAAAAACTCTTTAGGATTAATTTGCGATCCGGTTGCAGGTTTAGTTGAAGTGCCTTGCGTAAAAAGAAACGGAATTTATTCATCATTAGCACTTTCTGCAGCACTAATGGCTTTAAGTGGAGTTCAATCTTTTATCTCACCTGACGAAGTTATGCTAACAATGAGAGAAGTGGGAGAAAGACTACATATAGACTATAAAGAAACAGGAAGAGGTGGCTTAGCAAGAACAAGAGATGGAAAAGAAGTAGAAAAAAGATTTGCTCAAGAAGTAAAAAAATTCTTCGATTAAAAACTAATGATTGCTTAAGAACTTATTGTTTTTACAACATAAGCTAAGCATATGGAAATTTTGCATTAAGATTATTCTTCATAAGCTTATCAGTTCATTAATAAAATAAATGAAATTTAAATCTGATGCTATTGATATTTTTTGTATAATTGTAAAAACCAACATTATTAAACCTTAAAAGCTATAAATTATGAAAATTAACATATTAACACTACTAATTATTTTTAGTTTTATAAATATTGGGGTATTTGCTCAGTTTGGTGGTGGTTCAGGAACAGAGCAAGACCCTTATCGTCTTTATACAAGCGCTGATATTTATGAATTGGCTGATAGTTTAGACTTATCAAATACTTTTACAGGTAGGTATTTTAGATTAATGAATAATATAGAAGAGCCTATAAATAGACTAGGTGTTCAATTTTTTGATGGTAGTTTCAATGGTGGAGGACACAGTATTAATATAGACTTAGAGGGGCCAATTCATTGCGTATTTAGCGGTATAGGTATAAATGGCATTTTAGATTCTTTAAAAATTATAGGAAATACAGACTATTTTTTGTCATTAGTTTGTGGCAATTCTGGAATAATACGTAACTGTACTTGTGATATTACCGTTATGAATCCTTATCTTACTAGTTGTTTATATCCAATATGTAATATTAATGCTGAAACAGGCTTAGTTGAATCTTGTGTAAATCTTACCAATTTTATTAATGAAGATATTGAGCAAGAAGAGTTGGCCCTTATCTGTGGAGCAGGAATTTGCTATATGAATTATGGGACTATTAGAAAATGTATAAATAAAGGAAATACTCGCATTAGACATGGAGATTTTGCTGGTTTAGTTCGTGAAAATTGGGGACTTGTTGAATCATGTATTAATGTGGGAAATATAATTGTTACAGATTCAACCATATACCCTTACCAATTTTCTGGTGGTATTGTTGGTTCGGCGTTCCCATATTCAATAGTTAGAAATTGTATAAATACTGGAAATATGGTTATTTTTTCAACAACTGTTAGTGGAGGGATTGTTGGAGACATGTTTTATAATGCACACTATTCTTTTGTTGAAAATTGTTTGAATCTAGGAGAAATATACGGATATGTAGATGAATCTTATGAAGCAAGTGGAGGCGGAATAGTTGGTTTGTATAGTAGTGGCTTGCTCGTAGATTCTATAGAATATGGTGTATGTAATAATGTAAAAAACTGCTTAAATATTAGTAATAACGGGGGTGGCAATATAATTGCAGATACCAGCATAATATCAGCTCTATGTCTGTCAAATAACTACTACGACAAACAAATGGGAATTAATAAAGGTCTTATAAGCGAAGACCACATTGGCATTGCCGAAGGAAAACTTACGACACAATTAATTGGTACAAGTCCCGAATTACAGGCAATGCTAGGTGATGGTTGGTCGTATGCTGAGGGTCGTTATCCCATTCCCTTAGGTTTGGAAAACGACAGCATGGCTTTATTAGCGGCTACACCAATTTACTTGCCTTACGAAGACCAAGATAATTACAATACAGTGGATAGTGTAACTTGTCATTTTACTCTTGGTACAGAAAATAATGTGGAATGGACTAGTAACCCTTCACAAATTGAACTAATACAAAGCGAAAATGAACTTAAAGGAGTTTTGCAAACCACGGGTTTTGCAAATTTATCCGCATATTTAGATGGATTTACAAAAAATATTTTGCTAAATATAAAATCTATTTGCCAACCCGATTACAAAAAAGAAGAAATCCAAAAAACTCAAATAACAGCTTATCCAAACCCAACAAAAGATATTCTTTATTTTAACCAAGCATCAGCTTATGAAATTTATGATTTGCAAGGCAAACTAGTTATGAAAAGCAATAAACCACAAAATTTTGTAAATACTGCCGAGCTAAAACCAGGAATGTATATAATAAAAATTGGGGAAGAAGTGATAAAGTTTGAAGTGGAGTAAAAAATTCTAAAATTAAAAACTAATGATTGGGGTAAGAAATTATTGTTTTTACAACATAAGCGTTAGGATATTTTGTATTTACTTTATTCAAAAGTTTTACAGCATCAAAGCGCTTTGTAAAATCACCAGCTAAAACTTCAAAATTAGGTTCTATAAAACTTAAATAAGCTTTTTCTCCATCTTGATTAAACCCAGCTTTTACAGCGTTTGCTTGAGAACGAGCATTAGAGTGATTTTCTGCATAAATTTTTACTCTATAACCATAAAAACCTTTGCGTTTTTTATTTAAACCAACAGAGGTTTCCATAAAATTAGTTAATTCCGAAGCTTGTTTTATCTTAATTTTACCATTATACGCAGTAGAATTAAAATATGAAATACCAACAGGTGTTATATTTTGAGAATTTGCAAAAACTATAATCAATAAAAACAATACTATTGTTAATAAAAACTTATTCATAATTAATTTTTTCGTAAATATATCACTTTTTATAATATTTATCAAAACTTTCTTTATGGTCAATTTTAATCTTTTTAAAAACTCCAATTTTAGAAACTGTTACACTGCCTTCTACTTCTAACTCAGGATTGCGTCTTTGTAGCTCAGCTATTAAATAAATTATATTAGTCAAAGCATCTTTAGGTGTAAGTTCAAATGAAAATGGATAAGTCTGTTTTGAGTTTTTTAAAATCTTTGTCTTTTTGAGTTTTTTAACTTTACCTACATTTTTACCATTTAAAATTAAATCTAAATTTAAGTTTTTTACATTAAAAGATATATTATTTGGATTTTCTATTGGGATATAAACTTTTAGCCTAACAGCTTGCATGCTTAATTCCTCAACTTCTAAATTTTCGGGCTGTCCAATATTTAACTTATTAAACGCACAAGAAGACAATAAAATAGAAATAAGAAAAAGACTAAAAAAATATTTTTTCATTTTAAATTAATTTATTTGCAAAATCAACAAAATCTATACCATTAAAATTACCACTACTCATCATAAGTAAATTTGAATTTTCATAATTTTGTTTCATTAAATAATTTTTAAGCAAGTCAGTATTAGTAAAAATTTCAACTTTTCCTCCAAAGCTTTCTTTAACAAAATTTTCATTTAATTCAGGTAATCTTTTGTGTTTCAACACTTCATGACTATAATATACAATTGCTATATCAGCTTCATCCATTGTGTTTTTATATTGAGGAATAAAATTGCCTTGCAAACTACTAAAAGTGTGTAACTCAATACAAGCAATTAATTTTCTTTCAGGATTTTTATTTTTTATTGCATTGATTGTTGCTTTTAGCTTTGAAGGAGCATGAGCAAAATCTAAATAAAATGATGAGTTTTTAGTTTCTTTTACTAATTGCAAACGTTTAGCAGCTCCCTCAAACGACTGAATTGTTTGCCAAAAAACTTTTTCTTTAATGCCCAATTCTAAACAAACTAATCTTGCTGCATTTATATTTTGCATATTATGATTTCCAAAAACACTCATTACATAATTTTCTTTGTCAAACTCCACTAAAGTTTGTCCTTCTTTAGAAACAACATGCGGAAAAGCTTTATAAGAATAATTTTCCACATTATTTTTATGCACTAATTTTTTAAGATTTTCATCTTCGGCAAACCAAAAAAGTTTTCCATTTTTATTAATAGTTTTAATAAAAACATCAAATTGTTCTAAATAATTACCAAATGAAGGAAAAACATTTATATGATCCCAAGCAATTCCTGTAAGTACAGCAATATCAGGTTTATACCAATGAAATTTTGGGCTTAAATCCAATGGAGAAGACAAATATTCATCTCCTTCAAAAACCGCTATTTCATTTTTATCTTCAAGATTTACCATAGTATCAAATCCACGAATATTGGCACCAACCATATAGTCGAATTTTACTCCTGTATTTTTCAAAACGTGCATAATCATTGAAGTTATAGATGTTTTACCATGGCTTCCACCAATAACTACACGTTTTTTATTTTTCGTTTGTTCATACAAAAATTCGGGATATGAATAAATTTTAAGATTTAAAGCTTTAGCACGTAAAAGTTCGGGATTATCTTTTCTAGCGTGCATTCCCAAAATAATTATATCTAAATTAGAATTAATTTTTTCAGGAAACCAACCAAACTTTTCAGGAAGAAGTCCATAATTTTTTAATCGCGAAAAAGAAGGTTCAAAAATTTCATCATCAGACCCGGAAACTTGGTAGCCTTTTTTGTGCAAAGCTATTGCCAAATTATGCATTGCAGCTCCACCAATAGCTATAAAATGAATTCTCATGTTTTATATTTGCTTAAAATTTTATTTGCCAATATTCTTCTCAATATAATCAATAATTGAGTGAATAATTTTTATATGTATTTCTTGAATCCTATCAGAATATGCAAAATGAGGCACTCTAATTTCTATATCACAAATATTTTTTATTTCGCCTCCATCTTTTCCTGTAAGTGCAACAACTATCATATTCTTTTCTTTAGCAGATTTAATAGCATTTATAATATTTTTTGAATTTCCGCTTGTGCTAATTGCCAAGAGAACATCATTTTTATTTCCTAAAGCTTCAATAAATCTTGAAAACACAAAATCAAAACCATAATCGTTGGCAACACAAGTTATATGTGATGGGTCGCTAATAGCAATAGCAGGAAGAGCTTTTCTATTTTCTTTAAACCTACCAGATAATTCTTCTGCAAAATGCATAGCATCACACATGGAACCACCATTTCCGCAAGAAATTATCTTTCCACCATTATTAATGCTTTTAATCATCAATTTTGCAGCAGCTTCAATTTTATTAAAATTTTCACTATTTGCAATAAACTCATCAAGTAGTTTGGCTGATTCTAAAAAATTATCTTTTATCATTATTTTGCTATTAAATAATTTCCAAACTTACATAAAGCTAAACTTTTAACAAAATAAAATTATTAAACAAGAATTGTTAAATACCTAAAGCTTGTAATTTAAGCTTTAAACCCAGAGCTTACATGAGAGCCATCACAAAAAGGTTTATTTTTAGAATGACCACAACGGCAAAGATATTTTTTTTCATTTTCTTTTAGCAAATTTCCATGTGCATCTTTTAAATCTATTTCTGCTGGAACTACTATAGGTCCGTTTTCCATTAGCTTAATTTCAGGTTTCTTTGTTTCCTTATTTTCCATTTCCTTATTATTAGAATTAGGTTTTACTTCATTA
>JALOAQ010000034.1 GCA_023228725.1 Bacteroidales bacterium
GTTTGCGGATAAAAGCTCACATTTATTTCGTCGCTTGCAGTACAAGAGTTTGCGTCAGTAACAGTAAGAGAATAATCACCAGCAGTATTAATATTAATACTTTGACTTATAGCTGAATTTGACCAGAGGTAGCTTAAACCAGTTCCACCGGCATTAATTACAACAACTTCATTTGGACAAGAAATTATATCTTCACCTAAATCAATTGATGGGTTATTATTAATTGTTACTGACGTACTTGCAGAAGCAGAACAACCTGTTCCTGAATTAGTTAAACTAACTGTATATGTTCCGCCATGAGTGGTTTGTGCGTTTGTTATTGTTGGATTTTGAGCATTTGATGTATAGGAATCAGATCCTGACCAAGCATAAGATGTACCTCCTGAACCATTAGCAGATAACTCAATATCATTTCCAACACAAATAGGTGTATTGCTTGAAGCTGTAATCGTAGGATTTGGATTGACTGTAATGTCTGTATTTGCAGAAGCTGAACAACCTGTTACTGAATTAGTTAAACTTACAGTATATGTTCCGCCATGAGTGGTTTGTGCGTTTGTTATAGTTGGATTTTGAGTACTTGCTGTAAACGAAGCAGGTCCTGACCAAGCATAAGATGTACCACCAGAACCATTAGCAGTTAAAACAATATCATTTCCAACACAAACAGGGCTATTGCTCGAAGCTGTAATTGTAGGATTTGGATTTACTGTAATGTCTGTATTTGCAGAAGCAGAACAACCTGTTACTGAATTAGTTAAACTTACAGTATATGTTCCGCCATGAGTGGTTTGTGCGTTTGTTATAGTTGGATTTTGAGCATTTGATGTATAGGAAGCAGGTCCTGACCAAGCATAAGATGTACCTCCTGAACCATTAGCAGATAACTCAATATCATTTCCAACACAAACCGGTGTATTGTTTGAAGCTGTAATTGTAGGATTTGGATTTACTGTAAGGTCTGTACTTGCAGAAGCAGAACAACCTGTTACTGAATTAGTTAAAGTAACTGTATATGTTCCGCTATGAGTGCTTTGTGCGTTTGTTATAGTTGGATTTTGATCATTTGATGTATAGGAAGCAGGTCCGGTCCAAGCATAAGATGTACCTCCTGAACCATTAGCAGATAACTCAATATCATTTCCAACACAAATAGGTGTATTGCTTGAAGCTGTAATTGTAGGATTTGGATTTACTGTAATGTCTGTATTTGCAGAAGCTGAACAACCTGTTACTGAATTAGTTAAAGTAACTGTATATGTTCCGCCATGACTTGTTTGTGCGTTTGTTATAGTTGGATTTTGATCATTTGATGTATAGGAATCAGGTCCGGTCCAAGCATAAGATGTACCTCCTGAACCATTAGCATATAACTCAATGTCATTTCCAACACAAACCGGTGTATTGCTTGAAGCTGTAATTGTAGGATTTGGATTTACAGTAAGGTCTGTACTTGCAGAAGCAGAACAACCTGTTCCTGAATTAGTTAAACTTACAGTATATGTTCCGCCATGAGTGGTTTGTGCGTTTGTTATAGTTGGATTTTGAGCATTTGATGTATAGGAATCAGGTCCGGTCCAAGCATAAGATGTACCTCCTGAACCATTAGCAGATAACTCAATATCATTTCCAACACAAACAGGTGTATTGCTTGAAGCTGTAATTGTAGGATTTGGATTTACTGTAATATATGAATTTATAGTTTTGGTATCACTTCCTCCAGTATTGGTTACAGTTAAACTAACTAGGTAAGTACCTGCTGTAGAGTATGTTATGCTTGGATTTTGAGAAGTGCTTGTAGCAGGTGTTCCTCCTTGAAAATTCCAAGACCAAGAAATTGGATCGTTAGTGGATTGATCTGTAAAATCAATTGATTCAGCTTCACAAATACTTGTTTCTGAGGCAGTGAACTCAGCTATTGGGGGAAGTATTATAGGAATTCCTGTAACAATTATATCATCAATTAAACAAGCAGCAGTAATGTTTACTGTTGAGCCATTTATACTTGTATTACTTGTCATTATCCATCTTAAATAAACTAAGGATTTATTTTCGCAATCTTGAGGAAGAGGAATATCAGTTAAAACTCCGGTAGTATTCCAAACCCCATTAGCGGCTTGATGAGCTGTGTTTGGGACATCTGTCCAAGTTGAACCGTTTAAACTATATTGAACTTTAAAATCTCTAGGGCTAAGGGTATTATTTCCTGCAATTTTTGAAGACAGTTTTAGGTTTTCATAAGCAGTTGTTTCAAAAGACACTTGCCAGTATTTTGTGTTATTACCAGTATTCCATCTTGTGGCAGAGGCAGCTCTTGTTGTGGCTCCATTAGTGTTGAAAGTTGGATTATTAACTCCACCTGCTACAGAAATTTCCCGCGTGCCATCATTAGAAGGAATACCTGCATCACTAAATTTATCAGCAGAATTTAGTGGAAAATCCCATTTGACAATTGTCTCTGGTGCAGGAGTAACGCTAATGTATAAATTTTCTGTATGCATGTTATTCCCATATGAGTTTGTGGCTGTCAAGCTAACATTATAAACTCCAGGCGTATTGTAAACCACATTTGGATTTTGTAATGTCGAGCTAGTTGGTGTGCCACCTGGGAATGACCAAAGCCAAGACGTAGGCGAACAAGTTGAAGCGTCTGAAAAATTTATTGTAGAACCAGAAGCAACACTTGTTTGGTTTGCATAAAAATTAGCTATTGGTTTGCCTTCTGAACATAAAACAGGATAAATTGCCGTATTTGTAGATTGCCCCCATGCATCGCCTATTGATGTCCAATTATTATCTTCATCTTGGCACCAGCCCTCGTCTGTTCCGCTTCCCATTGCTGTTGCTAATATTGCTAAATTTTCTCCTAATCCCGTTGGTAGAATAAAACCTATAAATATTTTTTTATTTGTAATATCAATAATATCACCAAAATCTATATAAGTTAAGTTCTCATTTTCTATATCCATTGCAATAGAAGTTAATGGATAAGTTTTACTTGCTAATACCGTTCCAGGAGAGTAGGAGTAACTTCCTGCACTTCCTCCGTTTGCTTCCCAAACATTAAAAGTAATATTAGTAGAAGGATTACTTCCTTCAGCAAGACCAAAATTGAAATATGCTCCTTCTAAATTATTATGTCCTGTATTATTGTCGAAATATTCAGCAATAGCTTTATCATCATAATAATTGTTTCCTGTTACATATCCTCCGTCCTGGACACCTGTTAGTCCAAGTGCACTGCTTGTGTGTGATATTTGATCGCAAATACAAGTTCCTGCTTCAGTTACGGTAATATAATCTTGTTTTGAAATTATATCTTCTCCATTAATATTTGTTACTTTTAAACTAACATTATAAGTTCCTTGTGTATTGTATGTTATCACTGGATTTTGAAGAGTGCTACTAGCAGGAGTTCCTCCTTCAAAAGTCCATAGCCAGTTTGTAGCAGGCGGTGTACTAATTGATAAGTCCGAAAAATTAACTTGATTTCCTTCTGAAACAGTTGTAGGACTTGCTTCGAAATCAGCAATTGGAGGGGCTTCACCATCATAACAAACAAGCGGAAAAATAGCATATTGGAAATTTTCAAGACCTGAAAATATATTACTTATTAAATACCAAGAATTATTATAATAGGTATAAGCTGAACTAATCTCTCCATCAGCTGAATTAGACACTAAGGCTAATATATTACCGGAAGCTAAAGTGCCAGGTCTGTCAAATCCAATATAAAAACCTCCTGTAGGAATATTTATAATATCGTCAAAAGTAATATCAATATAGCCATCGTCTTCATAAGCATTTACTATAGATTGTAAGCTAATGGTTTTAGATGCAATAACACTGCCTGGACTATTACCATTATTATTATATACATTGAAAGTTACATTAACTTGTGATTGTATTTCAGCTTTAGCTATAAAAATTCTTACTCCTGTTAATGTATTGAATGGGCTATAAGATTGAAACCTTTCCGCCCATTTAGTCATAGTGTATTCATTAGTGCCAGAGACATAGCCACCCTCTGTAGTGCTATAAAGGGCAGCGTCACAACAAAATTGATTAAGATACTCGCAAAAAGAATCGCTTGACGAATACACTGTAATATAATCTGTTTTTGTTTTTGAGTCGCTTCCGTTTGCATTTGTAGCTTGAAGTGTAACGCTATAGGTTCCTGGTGTATTGTAAACTATTCCTGTGGGTTCTGCTGCTGTTGAGCTACTTGGCGTTCCTCCTTCAAAAGTCCATAAAAACGAGCTAGGGCTATTTTCTGTTAAATTAAAAAAGTCTATACTACTACCTTCAAGAATGCCGGTTTGAGAGGCGTAAAAATCTACAACTGGAGCAAGATTAGCAAATGGGTCATAACCAGGCAAAGTTGTTGCTCCTGTATTGGTTGGGTCAAGCCAAGGTTGAAGTTTTGTAGCATTTGTGCTACCATTTTTGTCCCAATGGTATGAAAAACGACCATAATAATCAGGACCGGCATTATTAGTGCCACATGCAGAACTTCCACCTGATAATGTGCCAATAATATGACCAGTGCTACTAAACAAAGGAGAGCCTGAAGAACCGCCTTCGGTACAACCATAACCATTTGTAGTAGAAGTCCAAGTTGTTCTCCAACACGCAGTAGCAGGCATTATACTACCTCCAATATTTGTAGTACTTGTTGTTTTGCTTGCGGTACTGTAATAAGATATTTTTTTTATATCCCCGGCTGGGTGATGAATCCCAACACCATTTGAAAAAGAAGCGTTATCATTTCTATTCCAACCATTATAATAAGGTTGATGTGTTGCTGTTGGTGCAGAGTTTAACAAAACAAGAAACATATCAGAACCACCACTAATATTACCTTTTGCCTTACTAGTACAACCAGTTATAGAATAAGTTGTAGGTTCTTGGCTAGGATTTGTACAGCCTACTGCTTCATATCTGAATTTAAAAATCCACTGATTTAATTCGGTAGTAGTTGCATCGCTCGCTCCACAATGAAAAGCTGTTAAAAAATATGGAGTTCCATCATTATTTGTGTTATTAACTAAACTACCCGTACATAAATACCAGTCCCCGCCGGCTAAAAAAGTTATTTGAGCAACCCCGCGTTTTTGATTTTGCCAATTGTCTCCTTCTGGCGAACAATTAATATTTACTTGACAAGAACCTGAAACTCCAACAGTTTTTGGACCGTCTTCATATTTTGCTATGCCTGGTAAATCTTCATAAAAATATCCTATGCCCGAAATGTGAAAATCACTAGCTTCTCTCATAATTTCTGGCTCATAATACTCAATATAAACACTAGAACCTTGAAGCATTTCAGTTGCAAAACTTCGGTTGTCCAAATTGTTTTTATAATTAAATTCTCCTATCACATGTTTTCGGTTTTCGTTATAGAAAAACATTGTGCACCCTTTAGCTAAGTGCCAATCATCAAAACTTACTGATAGAGCTTTTGCGTTGGGAACCGTGATTTTCAATAACCAAAGTCTGCCTCCTTCTGGTAAATTAGTCCATTCACCACCCGAATCTTTACTTATGCTTATTGGCAAATGAGTTCCAACTCTTGGTGGTAAATCATTTTCTCTTTGTAAATCTTCTGCACGCAGACTTGAAATATCCGGTGATTTTAAAATTATTTCATCAAAACTTAGCTCAAGTTTAGTGTCCCCTGCCAATCTTTTAGTAGTATTAAAACTTTTTGGTTGGCCACCGTGACTTATTTGAGAATAAGAAGTTTGGGGTAAAAATCCAAATAATCCAAATAAAAAACTAATAGCGAAAAATTGCTTAACTGTTCTTAAATGCTTACTAGTTAAGTTTGAAAAATAATTTAAAAAACTCATAATTTATAATTTAATTAAATATTAACTTAATTTTAATAAAACTATAGAAAATAAACACAGTTTCATCATTCTTCAAAAATACAAAATTTAATACTTTTTTCAATAAATTTTTTTAATATTATATAAATGACTGTCTATAAAATACTCATATTCTTTTATTTGCTAATACGAGTACTAAACCTAGAAAATTTATTAATATTTTTTTTTATCCGGACCTTATTTTTTAAATTATTTTTTTTAATTTTGTGGCATAAAATTTGACAAGAAACAATTGCTTAACCCAAACATATAATATTATGAAATTTTTTTATCTTTTTATTTTTAGTCTGATATTAGGCTACACTTTAAATGCTCAAACTAATAATTTAGTTGTTTTTACAGAAAATGGCGAAGAGTTTATTTTGTTTATCAATAGCGTAAAACAAAATTCTTCTCCAATGGCAAGCGTGCAAGCTAAAGATGTTGCACCTAGCTGTAAAATACGAATGTCTTTTGACAACAAATCTATTCCTGAATTTAATCAAAATTTTTGGACAGAAAGCGAAAATATGGAAATAACTCTTGTTGTAAAACAAAACAATAAAGGGAAATATGTTATGAGGCAAGTGAGTGAAATCTCTAGACTTGAAAGCGCTAATGTCTCAAATCACGACAGTAATGCAACTTATGAAGATCCTGGAATAGCTGTTTCAAATGAACCCGTGAATATTCAAATTTCTCATCCAAGTCAAACAAGCGAAACTGTTGTTACTACGACTACTGTTACTACAGAAAAAAATCCAAGAGATATGAATAAACACAGTGACAAAGGTAGAGATGAAAATGTTTCTATTGGTTTACAAATTGGTGAGGATGGAATAAAAATTAATGCAAAAGATGGTGACGAAGGTTTTAATATGTCGATAACAGGTTCTGAATCACATAGAAAAACTGAAAGTAAAAAACATAGTCAAACAATTAGTACAACTACAACTACCACCACAACCACTACTAGCGGTACTACTATTGTTCCGGCTCAAGAAGAAGCACAAGTGGTTATTGTTGAAGAAACAACTATAGTAAGATGTCCTAGTGCTACTTCAAATGCAGATTTTAATGATATTTTAAATAATATTAAATCAATAAATTTTGAAGAAACAAAATTAAGTACAGCTAAGCAAATTTGTAAATCCGAGTGCTTTTCTGCCGACCAAATCAAAGAAATTAATGATGTGTTTAATTTTGAAGACAGCCGTTTAGAATTTGCAAAATATGCTTATGATTATGTTTATGACGCTTCTAAATACTATAAAGTAAACTCTTCTTTCAAGTTTAGCTCGTCTATTGATGATTTGAATGAATTTCTTCAAACAAAATAATTTTAACATTAAAAAAGCACCAACAAGTTTGTCGGTGCTTTTTATTATGTTTAGTGTTTGTTTTTCTCAAGAAAATAAGTCTGTAATTTGTAATCTTAGAACTACAGAAAAATGGAGGATTTTTGCTGAAGAGGAAAAATATTCTCAAGCTCTTGAAATTTTATTTGATAGTATTGAAAGCTCAAATTGTAAAAATAAAAACAGTATTTACTGGCATATAGGTCAAGTTTATGCTTATGATAATGATTATCAAACTGCAATTAAATATTTAAAAAAATCATCTGATATTTTTAGTTTAACTTTTGATAGAGACTGGAGATTGTATTATAAAGGTACAATTGCATTTTTAAAAAGAGATAAAAACAAACTTGAAAAAATTGGCACAAAACTTTGTGCAAAACATTCGGCTTACTATTATAGAAATGTGTGTGTAGTGAAGTCGCTTAATGAAAATTTTGATGATACATACAAAAATGCTTATGAAAAGGCTAAACAATATCAAGAATAAACTTAGGTTTTGCTTTTAAATCCTTAAATTTGCAAAAAGATTTTTATGTACTTATTTTATGATAAAAACATTTCCGGTAATTTTCATGTCTTAAACGAAGAAGAGTCAAAGCATTGTGTTAAAGTTTTAAGATTAAATATTGGTGACGAGGTTTTTTTGACTGATGGATTAGGAAATTTATACAAAACAATTATTTCTGAAATATATTCCAAAAAAGTAATTTTGAAAATTATTGAGCATACAGAAAATTACGAAAAACGCAATTATAACTTGCATATTGCTATTGCTCCAACTAAGATGAATGAGCGTTTTGAGTGGTTTGTCGAAAAATCTGTGGAAATAGGAATTGATGAAATTACCCCGATAATTTGTAAAAATTCTGAACGTAAAATTGTGAAAAATGATAGGCTAAACCGAGTTGCCCAAGCTGCAATGAAACAATCTTACAAGGCTTATCATCCGCAAATTAACGAGTACATAAATTTAGAGATATTTTTAAATAAAAATCTTAATTACCAGCATAAATTTATTGCCCATTGTTTTGATATTGCCGAAAAACAATACTTAGCATCAATTTTAAATAAAAACTCTTCTTATTTAATTTTAATTGGTCCTGAAGGTGATTTTACCCAAGATGAAATTAAGCTGTGTAAAAATGCAGGTTTTAAAGAAATCAGTCTTGGTAAAAGTCGCTTACGCACCGAAACTGCTGGAGTGGTTGCTTGTAATATTGTTTCAGTAATAAATTCAATTTTACTTTAAAATTTTACTTACAAAATCTTTAATATCGGGTACAGTAATTAATTCTATATTTTTAATTTTCACTTCTGATTTTTGTGAACTTGGCATATAAATTTTTGTAAATCCTAATCTTGATGCTTCGCTAACTCGTTTTTCAATAAAAGCAACAGGTTTAATTTGCCCCGAGAGGCCACCCTCACCAATAAAACAAGAATTTTCTTTGAGTGATTTATCAAAATAAGATGAGATTACAGCTGCAATAACAGCCAAATCTGCCGCTGGGTCGTTTATTTTTAGTCCACCGGCAATATTTAAAAATATATCTTTTTGCGAAAGTTTTAAACCTAATCTTTTTTCAACAACTGCAAGCAACATTTGAAAACGTCTTGAATCAAAACCTGTGGCGTTTCGTTGTGGTGAGCTAAAAACTGCATTTCCAACTAAGGCCTGAACTTCTATCATCAGCGTACGTGAACCTTCGGCTATTGTGCCAAAACTAACTCCACTAAGGTTTAAATTTTCGCCGGATAAAAGAATATTTCCAGGGTCGCTAATTTCTTTTAAGCCTCCGCCAGTCATTTCAAAAACTCCAATTTCATAAGTAGAACCAAAACGGTTTTTCTTAGGTCTCAATAATCTATAAAAATAATTGCTGTCGCCCTCGAATTGCAAAACTACATCAACAATATGTTCTAAAGACATTGGACCAGCAATATCTCCATCTTTATTTATATGACCAATCAAAATAACAGGAGTTGAAGTTGATTTTGCATATTCTTGTAAAAGTCGTGTACATTCCCTTATTTGCGAAACAGTACCAGGTGAGGAGCTAAGCTCTTGAGAGGCAATGGTTTGAATAGAGTCTATAACTATTAAATCAGGGTTTAATTCTTTTATGCTGGCTAATATTTTTTCTATGTTAGTTTCGGTGTAAATAAAGCAATTGGTATTTTTAATTCCTATTCTGTCGGCTCTTAGCTTTATTTGATTTTCGCTTTCTTCTCCTGAAATATAAAGTACTTTGCTGTTTTCTAAATTTAAAACAGATTGTAAAATTAAAGTAGATTTTCCAATTCCGGGTTCACCGCCAAGTAAAACTAAAGAGCCAGGCACTAAACCACCGCCTAAAACTCTGTCAAATTCAGAAAAAAACATTTTTTGCCTTGAAAAAGTATTCTTTTCAATTTCAAGAATAGGCGAAACTTTCCCAGGTACAGCAGTAATTTTTGCTTTTTGTTTATCTTCTTTTAGCTCAACTTCTTCTATAAAAGAATTCCAGCTATCGCAGTTTGAACATCTGCCAGACCATTTTGGAGCAGTGTAGCCACAGTTTTGGCAAACAAAAACTGTTTTAAATTTTGCCATATTTATTGTTTGCGGAACAATTCGCAACGTAAATAAGCACCAGCACTTTCACCACTACCGAGTTCAAACCTTGTCATTTTTAAAATATCTTCTTTAAAAACTTCTATTTTGTATTTTCCGTTCAAACTTGTTAAACCTGGCAAATCTTTACTATTTGTAATAATTAAGTGCTTTTTAAATAAATTTTTATCAATACTATAATTACAAGTATCAAAATTAATTCCTTCAGATAAAGAAGAAGTTCTAATTAAAATTCCATCATCTTTAAATGCCCAAGTTACCGAGCCTTGCGGACTATTGTCGAAGGTTTGAAAATTCCACGTACCTAGAATGTCGGTTTCATAATTTTTGCAACTATTAAAAATTAAAACGCCGACAAATAGTAATAAAGTAATTTTTAAAGATTTCATATTTCTACAATTTAGTATAATTTACAAATATAAATAAAATTCAAATATTTGAAACTTTATTTATAATTTTTGTTGAAGAATATCCATCCACAAATTTAATTATTTCAACTTTTCCTCCATTTTTTAACACAAAATTAGCCCCGGCAATCTCATCTATCTTGTAATCACCACCTTTTACTAATATGTTAGGATTTATTTCTTGAATTAATTTTTCAGGTGTATCTTCCTCAAAAATTATTATTGCATCAACAAAAAAAAGTGAAGCTAAAATAAAAGCTCTTTCCATTTCTTTATTTATAGGTCTATTCTCGCCTTTTAATTTCTTTACAGAAGAATCAGAATTTAATCCTATAATTAGTTTTGATCCTAAGTCGGCAGCTTGGGCTAAATAATTTATATGCCCGTAATGAAGTATGTCGAAACAACCATTTGTAAAAACAATAGTTTCATTATTTGCTTTTAAAGATTTTATAAACTCTTGTAAGTTTTTTGTACTTATAATTTTTGATTCAATAAAATCTAACTTATTCATAATTATAATAAGCGATTTGTTTGAGTGTCGGGGAAAATAAATGAGGGTTTAAAAGTTTTTGCTTCTTCAAAATCCATAGTAGCGTATGAAATAATTATAACAATGTCGTCAACTGCTACTTTTCTTGCAGCCGGTCCGTTTAAGCAAATAACTCCTGAACCTGCTTCGCCTTTTATTACGTAAGTTTCAAAACGCTCACCATTATTAATATTAACTACCTGAACTTTTTCGTGTTCAATAATATTAGAAGCTCTCATCAAATCTTCATCAATAGTGATACTCCCAACATATTGTAAGTTAGCTTCTGTAACTCTAACTTTATGAATTTTTGACTTTACTATTTCTATATTCATGATACTAAACTAAATTCGTTGCAAAGTTAAATAATACTTTTTCAAATATGCAAACTTATGTTATCAATTAATCTTATTTTTTCACACCAAACTGCTAAACAAAGTTTTACATCCGTATTTTTAGCAAGTGTATAAACAGGTTTTAAGCTTTCCTGTTCACAAAAAACTATATATTCTGTTTTTAAAAATGCTGTATTGTCTATCTCTTCTTTTATTTTTTGAATTATTTCTTGAGTTTTTTGATTTGGTTTTAAATTTTTCGTATGTTTTAGCATAGTTTTATAAATTTTTGCTGAAACTGTTTTTTGTTCATCGCTAAGCCTTTCGTTTCTTGAACTCATTGCTAAACCGCTTTTTTCTCTAACAATTTCGCAAGCTATGACTTCTATTGGTAAATTAGCATTTTTAGTCATTAATTTTATAATTGCTAGTTGTTGAAAATCTTTTTCGCCAAAATATGCTTTATGAGGCTTAACTAAATCAAAAAGCCTGTAAACAACATCAACTACTCCTTGAAAATGCCCGGGTCTGAATTCGCCTTCATAAATTTTATCTATTCCTTTTAAATCTGTTTGGTAGCCTTGGTAATTATTATAAATATCTTCATTGTCGGGCATAAAAACAATATTGCATTTTGCTTTTTCCAATAAATCTAAATCATTTTCAATATTTCGAGGATAATTTATCAAATCTGCTTTATCATTAAATTGTTTAGGATTTACAAAAATAGAAACTATTGTTATATCGTTTTCTTTTACCGAACGATTTACCAAAGCAATATGTCCTTGATGCAGAGCCCCCATAGTAGGAACAAAACCAATTTTTAAGTTTTGTTTTATACTCTTGCGGGCTTTAATTATTTCTGAAACACCTATTATAATCTGCATTATGTTTTTTTTGCAAAATTAAAACTATTACAAAGAATATCAAAGTATAAAAAACTTGTTATAAAACTGTTTTAATAAAATTATAGCCTAAGTATTTTGTTGATAATTATCCTTTTAATTAATATCTTGCTGAAAATGTGTGGAAATTTGAAAATATTTTTATATTTTTGTATTTTATTTAAAATTTAGAATTATAATATGAAATTAAGGGTTCTTTTTGTTACTCAAGAAATAACGCCTTTTGTCCCTGAAACCGAGATGTCTTTGGTTGGGCGTTATTTACCTCAGGGAATTCAAGAACGTGATTGTGAAATTCGAACGTTTATGCCAAAGTTTGGAAGTATAAACGAAAGAAGAAATCAATTGCACGAAGTAATTAGATTAAGTGGAATGAATTTGGTTATTGACGATACAGACCATCCGCTAGTTATTAAAGTGGCTTCGATACAGCCGGCAAGAATGCAAGTCTATTTTATTGATAATGAAGATTTCTTTAGTAGAAAATTTGCCTTAACAGAAAAAGGAAAGGAATTTAAAGATAATGACGAAAGAGCAATTTTTTATTCTCGTGGTGTTGTTGAAACTGTGAAAAAATTAGGTTGGGCTCCGGATATTATACATTGTCATGGTTGGTTTACATCTTTAATCCCTTATTATATGAGAAAGGTTTTTAATAATGAACCACTTTTCGACAATGGTTTTAAAATAATTTATTCTGTTTATAACGATAAATTTCAAAAACAATTAAATAACAATTTGCCTACTAAATTAATGGAAAATGGTGTCACGTCCGAAGATGTTTCATTAATTAATACCCCATCTTGGGAAAATTTAATGAAATTTGCTTTTGAATATTCTGACGGAATAATTATTGGCACTGAATCCTTAGATGCAAATCTAGAAAACTATCTTAAAGAATTTGAAAAACCAATGCTAAGGTTTCAAAATCCTGAAAACTATATTGATAAATATGCGGATTTCTATAACAAATTATTTAAAAACAAAATTTAATGAAAATTTATAGTAAAACTTTGTACTTTTTTACTTTAGTAATTTTTAGCATATTTTTATTTAATTCTTGTGAGGAAAAACCTAGCGATATAGGATTAGACTTAATCCCGGGTAACGACAAAATGCAGTTATACGCCGATACTATTGATGTAGATTGTTATACTGTACCTGATTTTGTCTTGTCTTCTGATGAAAGAACTTTATCGCCTTTAGGCTCATATATAGATCCAATTTTTGGATTTACAAAAGCCTCTTTCCTTTGTCATACAAGAATTTCTTCAAGTAATGTCGATTTTTCGGTAGTAAGTAAAATCAATGGTTTAGAATTGCATTTAAAGTATAATTCAGTTTATGGAAACACATCAAGCAACCAAATACTTACAGTTTGTAAATTGAATAAAGAAGTATATTACGATTCTGTTTATTATTCTAATTTTACTTTAAATCCTACAGATTACGAAATTTTGACTAACGAAACTCTTAGTTTTGGACAGGATAGCTTAATGAAAATTAAACTACCCGAAAGCTTGGCTCAAGATTTTATAAAATCCGAAAATAAAGATAAATTTATTAATAATACTACATTTATTAAATATTTTAATGGAATTTTTGTATATACTGATCCTGTTAGTAGTGATGGTTGTATTTATAGTTTAAATTTAATTCATCCGGATTCTAGAATGGTTTTGTATTATAATGATTCTTTAGAATATGAATTTTTGATTAATTCAAAATCTGCTATAATTAATATGTATGAACATGATTATTCTAATGCGGAGTCAGAAATTAATAATGTGTTAGCGGATTCTACATTATTGTCGGATTATTGTTATATACAAAGTTTGGCCGGTTTAAGAACTAAGATAAAATTTCCACAAATTATTGAATATTTCGACACTAAAAATATTGCAATAAATAAAGCACAATTAGTAATAACATTAAAAGCCGATACTGAAGAAAATGTGTTTTTGCCTCCACCAAGGTTAACGCTAATAGCAATGACTGAAAGCGGGAAATATGATTTTTTAACAGATTATAAATTGAATAATTCGTATTTTGGTGGTGTTTTAGAAAATAAATATACATATAAATTCAATATTCCATTTCATATACAAGAGCTTATTAACGGAAAAGAAGATTTAGGAATTTATCTTTTTGCTAACGACAATAGAACTATACCATATAGAGTTGTTTTAAATGCAAATGGAGATTCCAAAGACAGAATGAAATTGGAGTTTTATTATTCAATATATTAAAATTATATAATATGTGTGGAATAGTAGCTTATGTTGGAAAAAGAAAAGCAAGTAATATTTTAATTAAGGGATTAAAGCGTTTGGAATACAGAGGATATGATTCTGCCGGAATTGCATTAATTAATAATGATATTAATGTTTATAAATGTCAAGGAAGAGTTAGTGATTTGGAAAGCATTTTGACAGAAGAAGATATTCATGGTTTTGTTGGCATGGGACATACCCGTTGGGCTACTCATGGAGAGCCAACAGATATTAATGCACATCCACACGAATCTATGAATGGAGATTTTATAATTATTCATAATGGTATTATTGAAAATTATTCTAAACTGAAAATAGGGCTAGAAAACGAAGGATATTCTTTTAAGTCTGAAACTGATACCGAGGTTTTGGCTAATTTGATAGAATATGTTTTTTTAAGCCATATAAATGACGATATTCCTTTTTCTGCCGAAGAGGCTGTCCGCCAAGCTTTATTAATGGTTGAAGGTGCTTATGGTTTGGTTGTTATTGCTAAATCAGAAAAAGATAAACTTATAGCCGCTCGCAAAGGAAGTCCTTTAGTTATTGGAATTGGAAAAGAAGAATATTTTATTGCATCAGATGCAACGCCAATAATTGAATATACTAATAGTGTAATTTATCTTAATGATGGAGATATTGCTATTATTACCAAAAATAGTTTAAATTTAACAAATTTAAAAAATGTATCACAAAAGCCAGATATTAAAACAATAGATTTAAAACTTGATGAGATTGAAAAGGGTGGGTTTGAACATTATATGCTTAAAGAAATTTATGAACAGCCTAAAGCTATTAAAGACACTTGCAGAGGTAGGTTGAGTTTTGAAGCAAAAGCACTGAAACTCGGTGGTTTACATGATGTTTTTGAAGAATTAAAATCAGCTAAAAGAATATTGATAATTGCCTGTGGTACCAGTTGGCACGCCGGTTTAGTAGGAGAATATCTTTTAGAAGAGTTTACCCGCATTCCCACAGAAGTTGAATATGCCTCCGAATTTAGATATAGAAATCCAGTAATAAATAAAGGCGATATAGTTATTGCAATTTCACAAAGTGGCGAAACTGCCGATACTCTTGCTGCAATTCAATTGGCAAAATCTGCCGGTGCCTTAGTATTGGGGGTGTGTAATGTCGTTGGCTCAAGCATACCACGCGAAACAGTTGCAGGAGTTTATACTCATGCCGGACCAGAAATAGGAGTGGCTTCTACTAAAGCTTTTACGGCTCAAGTAACTGTTTTAACTATGATGGCTATGGCTATTGGTTATGCAAATAAAGGATTAACTAAAAAAGAATACGAAGATTTAATTGATGAGCTTTACCTTATTCCTGAAAAAATAGAAAAGATTTTAGAAAAAGCAGATTTTGTTGAGAAAATTGCAGATCTAATTAAAGACGCAAATAATGCTTTATATTTAGGTAGAGGGTATTTATTTCCTGTTGCTCTTGAAGGAGCTTTAAAACTTAAAGAAATTTCTTATATCCACGCCGAGGGTTATCCAGCAGCAGAAATGAAACACGGACCAATTGCTTTGATTGATGATAAAATGCCAGTAATTGTGTTAGCAACAAAAGACCATTCTTACGATAAAATTGTTTCAAATATTCAAGAAGTAAAAGCTAGAAAAGGTTTGATAATTGCTGTAGTTACCGAGGGAGATACAACTATTAAAAATATGGCTGATTATGTAATTGAAGTTCCTCATTCTGATTTTGCTTTAGCGCCTTTATTAACCGTTATTCCACTTCAGTTATTGTCTTATTATACAGCTGTGAAAAGAGGCTGTAATGTTGATCAACCGCGAAATTTGGCTAAATCTGTAACAGTTGAATAAATTTTATGCTAATTATAAATAATAAAAATAAATATTTTAAGTTATCATCTCAGTAAACTTATGAACTTGAAAAATAAAATAATACTAGCATTAACTTTTCTCGGAATCAGCTTTCTAATGGGTTGTTCTGTTGAAAAAAACACATCTTCAAGTAGAGCTTATCATAATCTAGTTTTAAAATATAATATTTATTTTAATGCCAACGAAGCTTATAAACGTGGAATTAATAGAATAAACTCCAATAATACAGATAATTATAACGAAATTTTACCGGTTTTTGTTGAAAGTAAAGAAGATTTAGCAAGTTCTGCCAGTGGCGAAATGGATAAAGTTATTCAAAAAGCCTCCAAAGGAATAAAAATTCATTCTATAACAAAAAAGCCTGACATGAGAGGCAAAAATATGTCAAAAAAAGATAGAGAATTTTATGATAAAAAGGAATTTAACAAATGGGTTGATGATTGTTATATGATTATGGGGAAAGCGTATTTTATAAAAAGAGATTATTTGCAAGCCAGATATAATTTTGAATTTATAGCACGCCAATTTCCGGAATTGGAAACTAGGCATTTTGCCAACTTATATTTAGTTAGGACATTTTCAGAAAATAGAAACTTTACGGAAGCTAAAGAAACTTTAGATTTTATTGAAGCTCAAAAAGATTTACTAAAAAAACTTGATGCAGAATTTTCTGTTGTTTATGCAGATTATTATTTAAAACAAAAGCAATATGATGAGGCTGTTCCAAAACTTAACAGAGCAATAAAAAATACTAAAAAGAAAGCTTTAAAATATAGGTACACTTATATTTTAGCTCAGATTTATGAAAATCAAGGAAATTTAGCTCAAGCTTCAGAACTTTACGGACAGGTAGCAAAAAAAGCCAGAACTTACGAAATGGAGTTTAATGCTAGAATAAATGAAGCTAAATGTTTTATGGGACATAGTAAAAACTCTAAAGATATTCGTAAAAAGCTGAGAAAGATGCTTAGAGACGATAAAAATATTGAATATAAAGATCAAATATATTACACTATTGCCGAAATGGACCAAAGAGCAGGACAAACTAAAAGTGCTAAGGAAAATTATAGACTTTCTTCAGAAGCAAGTGTATCAAATGATTACCAAAAAGCTATTTCGTGTATGAAGTTAGGAGAAATATATTTTGATGAGAATGATTATAAAAATGCTCAAATATATTACGATACTTGTATGGCTTTTTTGCCCTCGACTTATGAAAAATATAGAGATATTAGATTAAGATCAAATAATTTGAATGAATTAGTAAGATATACTGATGAACTTGAATTGCAAGATAGTTTGCAGCGTTTGGCAAAAATGCCTGAAAAAGAAAGAAATAAAATTATTGATGATATTATAGCCGAAATTGTTAAGCAAGAACAACTTGAACGCGAACAAGCCCAGCAAGACCAAATAAACTCCATGATTTTTGACCAGCAAAGAGGACATTCTATGAATAGAGTTGACGCTCCAGCTGGTGGTGGTTGGTATTTTTATAATCCGGCACAGTTGAGTTTTGGGAAAAATGAATTTAATAAAAAATGGGGAACAAGAAAAAATGAAGACCATTGGAGAAGAAAAAATAAAGCTGTTATTGATTATGACGATGATGATGATGATGACGGTGAATTGGCTGATGGTGAAACTACGAAAAAATCTAAAGGCTCAAATAAATCAAGAGAATATTATTTGCAAGATATTCCACTCACCGATTCTGCAATGAATTTATCCCATGAACTAATTCAAGAAGCTTTGTTTAATATGGGTAGAGTGTATAAAGATAGGTTTAATGATTATCCAAAAGCCATTAGTGCATACGAAGAGCTAAATAAAAGATATGCAAATAATGAATATTTACTTTTGACCTATTATAATCTGTATTTATTAAATAAACTAGTAAATAATTCTGCAGAAGAAACAAAATATAAAGATTTGGTAATTCAAAAATTTCCTGAAACAAATTATGCAAAATTACTTTTAAATCCTAATTTTGTGAAAGAGCTTGAGCAAAAACGCCGACAAGATGAAGACTTATATATCCAAGTTTATGACGATTATATGAGCGGAAAATTTGCTAAAGTAAATTCTATAGCTACAGATTATATTAATCAAAATCCAGATAATGTTCTAAGTGCAAATTTTGACTTTATGAAGGTGCTTACTGTTGGTAGGACAGAGGATGAAGATGTTTTTAAAAATGCTTTAATAAGATTTATGCAGGATTATTCTGAACACGAATTATCAAATGTGGCTCAAGCTATTTTAGAGTATTTTGGAACTACAGATATTGAAGGTTTAATTGCTGATTTGAAATCCAGACCGACAGAGAGTTTGGCAAAAATTGAAACTGAAGGAGATAGTCTCGCACATAGTATTCCAAAAGAACAATTTGAATTTAACGACTTAGACGAACATTATTATGTTATTATGTTGGATCCTTCAAAAATTGATGTTAAAAGATTGAGTTTCGAAATTAGAAATTTTAATATTTTTAATTTTAGTATGAGAACCTTTAATGTAATAAATACACCATATAATTCTAATACAGAGCTGATTACAGTTAGAGCTTTTAAAAATCAAAGACAATCGGTTAATTACTCTAAAATGATTGCAAATAGCGATGATGTATTCTCAAAATTAGCAAATGTACAATATAAAATATTCGTTATTTCTGCTGAAAATTTTACAAAACTCCAAAAATTAAAAAACATTAATGAATATATGCAGTTTTATAATGACAATTATAAATAATGGAGCAAAAGAAAATTAAAATACTTTGGGTGGATGATGAAATTGATTTGCTAAAACCTCATATTCTGTTTTTAGAGCAAAAAGGCTATGAACTTCAAACTGCGACTAATGGTAGCGATGCAGTAACTTTGGTGCAAAACCAAGACTTCGACATGGTGTTTTTAGATGAAAATATGCCTGGTTTGAGCGGTATGCACACTTTAGCAAAAATTAAAGCTATTTATCCTTTCTTACCTATAATTATGATTACAAAAAATGAGGAAGAAAATATAATGGACGAGGCTATTGGCTCAAAAATTAGTGATTATCTAATAAAACCGGTAAATCCAAACCAAATTTTACTTACAATCAAAAAACATATTGATAAAGAAAGACTTATAACTGAGAAAACAACTATTGCATACCAATCAGAATTTCGAAAATTAGCAAACGAAATTAACGAAAGCATGAGTTTTAATGATTGGGTAAATGTTTATAAAAAACTTACTTATTGGGAATTAGAGCTTAGTGAAGCTAATGATAATACCATGGACGATGTTTTGAAAATGCAATATGATGAGGCTAATATTAGTTTTGCAAAATTTATAAAAAGAAATTATACGTCTTGGTTTGAAACAACTAATTCCGATAAGCCATTGACTTCGCAAAATTTATTGAAAGAAAAAGTTTTTCCAATTTTGAAAAATGGAGAAAAAGTTTTTTTTCTTTTAATGGATAATTTGAGATTTGACCATTGGAAAAGCATAGAACCTTTGCTTAGCCAATATTATAATATAGTTGAAGAAGATTTATATTATTCAATTTTGCCTACTGCGACACAATATTCTCGAAATTCAATTTTTTCCGGGCTTATGCCTTCCGAAATTAATAAACTTTATCCACAACTTTGGAAAAATGATGATGAAGAAGGTGGTAAAAATTTATATGAAGAAGAGATGCTACAAGCTTTGATGAAAAGATATAATGTGAAAAATAGTTTGCATTTCGAGAAAGTTACAGATATTAAATTTTGTAATAGAATTTCAAATAATTTAAATTCCATATTAAATAATCAATTTGTTGTAGTTATAATAAATTTCGTGGATGCCCTCTCTCATGCACGTACCGATCAAAAAATGATGAGAGAATTGGCAAACTCTACTTCGGCGTATAGGGCAATTACAAAATCGTGGTTTAGTTTTTCGCCTTTGATAGACTTATTAAAAAACTTAGCCAAACATAAAGTGAATTTAATTATTAGCACAGATCATGGAAGTGTACAAGTTTCAAACCCTGTGAAAATTGTTGGAGATAGAGATACAAGCACAAATTTGAGATATAAATTGGGTAAAAATTTGACTTATAACGAAAAAGAAGTGTTTGAAATTCTAAATCCTAGTGAGGCTTATCTACCTAAAATAAATATTAGCTCAACTTACGCATTTGCAACGGCTAATGATTTTTTTGCCTATCCAAATAATTTTAATCATTATGTAAAATATTATAAAGATACTTTTCAGCACGGTGGAGTATCTTTACAAGAAATGATAATCCCGGTAATATGCCTAAAACCAAGATAATGATTGAAGTTAAAAAATTAGAAGATTTGAATCTTGCAGCTAAATTGTTTTGTGAGCAAATTGGGGATAAACGTATTTTTTTATTTTATGGCGAAATGGGAGTTGGCAAAACTACTTTTATAAAAGAAATTTGCAAAGAATTAGGCGTAAAAACTGAAGTTACAAGCCCAAGTTTTGCTATTGTCAACGAATATAATAGCGAAAAATTTGAATTAATTTATCATTTCGACTTTTATAGGATAGAAAATATTCAAGAAATTTACGATATTGGATTTGAAGAATATATTGAGACTGATGCTCTTGTTTTTATTGAATGGCCTGAAAAACTTGAAGAATTAATTCCGCAAAATTCAAATAATGTTTATATCACTGAAATTGAAAATTTTCAGAGAATAATTAAATGGTAATTTTTTGTTAGAATTTTAAAAATTTTCTTTTAAAATAACATTATTGTTTTGTGATAAGAATTATTTTAATATTTTTGTGAACACATACTAAGTTATATTCAGACATAATGATATCTTTTACAAAAAACCATAAGTTTAAAAATTTTTTTACTAAATTATCTTATTTTGGAATAGATGAAAATTTGCCATATCTTGAGCTTAGAAGATATAGGTTAATAAATGTTATTGTTTTTTCTGTTACATTTTTTCTAATATTTTTTACCATATTAAATTTTATAATAGGCAATCAAATTCTCGCAATTTTCGACTTGTCTTTAGTATTTTTAGTTTCTATACCTTCATTAATATTGCAGTACAAAAAATTTTATAATTTTAATAAAGTATTTATTGTTTTGGCTTTTATTGTGGGTGTGGCATTCGTTACATTTTTTAAATATGATATAAATAGACAGTCAGAATATTTATTATTAGCAGCCTCGATTATGCCAATATTTTTATTTGATAGCTGGCGTAAAAACATAATGTTTATTTTATTTCCTATAACTTTTTTCTCTATAGTTTTTTATTTTAACTTTTTGGAATACGATAAAATACTTTTAGCCCCCAACCATATTATCTTAGCTATTTGTTTTCTTATGATTTTTGTTCTGTCTTCTCATTTTAAACAAAATATGCTGCATTTTTATAATTCCTTAGAAGAATCTAATGCAACTAAGGATAAGTTATTTAGAATAATTTCTCATGATATTAGAAACCCTTTTAATAGCTTGCTGGGTTTTAGTGAAATGCAAATGAAATTTTTACGTAATCAAGAATATGAAAAATTAGAAAAAACTAATCAGGTAATTAATTCCTCCTCAAAGCAAATATACGAACTAACACAAACATTATTAGATTGGTCTTTAACTCAAACATCTAGTTTTAAAGTAAAGCCAGAAATGTTAAATATTAATGAATTGGTTGAGCAGGTAATAAAGTTTTGTTCAATTCCGGCACGCGAAAAAGATATTGAAATAATAAGCAATTTTGGGGAACCTCTTTATATTGATATAGATAATGTAATGACTCAAATTGCTGTGAGAAATATACTTGTCAATGCCATAAAGTTTTCATATCGAAACTCTGTTATTAAAGTTTATGTAGAAAGATTTAACGATTTTGTAAACATTAATATCGTTGATAAAGGTATTGGGATGTCTGAACAAAAACAAAAAGAAATATTTAGTAAAGAGGTAATAAGTTCAGAATATGGCACCGAAAGTGAAAGAGGCACAGGTTTAGGGCTTGTAATAAGTAAAGAATTAATAGAAAAACAAAAGGGTAAAATTTCTGTTGAAAGTATTGAGGGTAAGGGAAGTAATTTTACAATTTGCTTGCCTTTAGCCTAAAATTTTATTTTATATCTTCACCAAATCTCAGTTTGGCTTCATTGAGTAATTCACCAATTTGTTGTTCGTTTTCCCGCTTACAAATTAATAAAGCTTGCTCAGTATTTATAACAATATAATCTTCTAAATCGTTTAAAATAGCTATTTTGTTTTTATCTATATTAATATAATTAGAAAAACTTTGGTTTACTAAGACTTTGTCTCCAATTACAGTATTTTCGTTTTCATCTTTGTCGTGTAGTTTGTACAGCGAATCCCAAGTTCCTAAATCAGACCAACCAAAATTTGTTTTCATAACAAAAACATTTGTAGCTTTTTCCATTACTCCAAAATCTATAGAAATACTTTTAGCATCAGAATAAATTCTATTTATTACTTTTTTTTCATCAGGTGTATTAAAACTTGCAATATTTTCATTAAATAAGTTATAATGTTCAGGTAAAAACTCTTTTAGAGCATTATCTATAACTGATGTTTTCCAAATAAAAATTCCAGAATTCCATAAAAAGTCTCCACTTTGGATAAAAAACTTAGCTAATTCCAAATGTGGTTTTTCAGTAAAGGTTTTAGCTTTAACTATTAAATCTTCTTTTTTATTTTCCGAGAGTTGAATGTATCCATACCCGGTTGCAGGGCGGTCGGGGGTAATTCCTAAAGTTAGCATTACATTTTGAAAAGCAACATATTTTAGACCATCTTTAATATTTTGTAAAAATTCTTCTTCGTTTACAATTAAGTGGTCGGCCGGACTAACAACTATATTTGCAAGTTGGTCTTTTAAACCTATTTTAAAATTTGCATACATAATGCAAGGAGCGGTGTTTCTACGCATTGGCTCACCTAAAATATTTTCTTTTGGAATAAGTGGAACTTGCTCTTGCACAATTTCTGTATATTCTTCGTTAGTAACTATATAAATATTTTCATTTGGCATAATTTTCGAAAACCTATCATAAGTTTGTTGTAGTAAAGTTCTGCCATTGCCTGTAATATCCAAAAATTGTTTAGGCATTGTGCTTCTGCTTATTGGCCAGAACCTGCTACCAATACCACCAGCCATAATTACGCAATAATTAAAATTCATAAAATTAAAATTTAAATTAATTCACAAAATACGCTTATTATTTTAAAAATCCAAGATACTTAGTTAAATTTGTAAAAATATTTATAAAATTTATTTTGTTAACAGCTTTAGGGAAATATTTGATTTTTATTATTAACGTTTTTAAAAGACCAGTTAGATTTAAAATCTTTTTAAAACGTGTAGGAGGGAAATTGAACAAATTGGAATAGATTCAATTGGTATAGTTAGCATTGTGTCTGTTTTTATGGGGGCAGTACTTACTTTGCAAGTTGCTATTAATTTTGTTTCGCCTTTAATTCCACGTTATTTAATAGGATTAAGTGCTAGAGATACTTTTATTTTAGAGTTTTCAAGCACTATGGTTTGTCTTATTTTAGCAGGAAAAGTTGGCTCTAATATTGCTTCCGAAGTTGGTACAATGCGAATAACAGAACAAATAGACGCTTTAGAAATTATGGGTCTAAATTCTGCTAGTTATCTAATTTTACCAAAAATTGTTGCAGCTTTAATTACATTTCCTATACTTAGTTTGCTTAGTACAATTTTAGGAATACTAGGCGGTTTTTTAATTGCTCTAAGCACTGATGTTGTTACTGTTTATGATTATATTCACGGATTGCATTATGCATTTGTCCCATTTTATGTAACTTATTCAATAATAAAAATTTGCTTTTTTTCTGTTATTATTACTTCAATTTCTGCATTTCAAGGTTATTATACTTTTGGAGGTGCTTTAGAAGTCGGAAAATCAAGTACAAAAGCTGTGGTTTACAGTATTATTGTAGTTCTGTTATTTAATTTAATACTAACTAAACTTCTTTTAACATGATTGAAGTAAAAAATATAGACAAATATTTTGGAACAAATCATGTGTTAAAAAATCTTAGTGCTAGTTTTCAAGCTTCTAAAATAAATATGATTATTGGGAAAAGCGGTTCAGGAAAAACTGTTTTGTTAAAATCTATAATTGGTCTGCATATTCCCGAAAAGGGAGAAATATTTTTTGATAATAGAGAATTTATTAGTGCGAAATTAAATTTTAAAAGAGAAATTAGAAAAGAAATTGGAATGGTTTTTCAAGGTGGGGCATTATTTACATCTTTGAGCGTAGAAGAAAATGTAATGTTTCCCCTAAATATGTTTTCTAATATGTCTAAGGCTGAAAAACAAAATAGAGTTGATTTTTGTTTGGAAAGAGTGAATATTAAAGATGCCAACAAATTATTCCCAAGTGAATTGAGCGGAGGTATGCAAAAACGTGTAGCTATTGCCAGAGCTATTGCTTTAAATCCTAAATATTTATTTTGTGATGAACCAAATAGCGGATTAGACCCTCAAACTGCTATTTTGATAGACCAATTAATAAAAGAAATAACAACAGAATACGGTATTACAACTATTATAAACACTCACGACATGAACTCTGTGATGGAAATTGGTGATAATATAAATTTTATTTTTGAAGGTGAAAATATTTGGCAAGGAAATAGAGTGGAAATTTTTAATTCTGATTGTAAAGAATTAAACGATTTTGTTTTTGCATCTGAACTTTATAAAAAAATAAAACATAATATTTAATGAACTTCAAATACTATATATTAATATGTTCACTCAGTTTTTTGATTTTTTCATGCTATGACGGTAAAACTGATATAAACTTGGAAGCAGAAAATCAAATTCCTAAAGAAACTTTTGAATTAATGTTATATGACGTGCATTTAGCTGATGCAATTGTTACTTCTAAAATTATGAAAACCAAAGATAATGTCTTGATTGATTCTTTGGTTTATCAAAGTGTTTTTGAAAAATATAATTATTCTAAACAAGAGTTTGAGGCGACACTTGTTTTTTATATTAATAATAATATGGATAGCTTAGATGCCATTTGTGAAAGAGTAGTGAAGAGGTTTAATTTAGAAAAAGGAAATATTCATTAAAAATGCGTCATTTTGCTGCTAATTATATTTTTGACGGCGAAAAGCTGATAAAAAATGCATTCATAAGTCTTGATAAAAATGGTATAATAAAATATATAAGTGAGGAAAATCAAGCTTTAAAAGAAAAACCGTTTATGAGCTTTTATAATGGAATTTTATCTCCAGGTTTTATTAATTCTCATTGTCATTTAGAGCTTTCTGATAATAATTCTGCTGAAAATAATGGTGTTGGATTAAGTTCTTTTATTCAAAAAATGATTGAGAATAGAAATAAAATTGTAGATTTTAAAAAAATAAAAAATGCAGATGAAATAATGTTTTTAAAAGGCGTTAATTTATGTGCAGATATTGTAAATACTGACTTA
>JALOAQ010000166.1 GCA_023228725.1 Bacteroidales bacterium
TTTACCAAGTTTAAAATAAGTTTTGAATTTACTCCTTGTATTTCTTCTTCACGAGCCGGATAAATTGGCAATAATATTAAATCATCTGCTAATGATAAATTTTTGGCAAATTCTTTAAAAAACGCTTGTGTTCTGCTATATAAATGTGGTTGAAAAATTACTGTAAGTTTTTTATTTGGATAAATTTCTTTAACTGAGCTCAAAAAAGCATAAATCTCGCTTGGATGGTGGGCATAATCGTCTATATAAATATTTTTTTGATTTTTTAAAATATAATCAAATCTTCTTACTATGCCTTTAAATGTTTCAATTCCTTTTTTTATGTCTTCAATTGAAATTCCTGTTAAATATGCAATTCCTGCCGCAGCTAAAACATTTTCAAAATTATGATTACCCGGAAATATATATTTAATGTTTGTTAATTTGTGTTTTGGAAATTTAATATCAAAATAACATTCATCATTTTTGTACTCAATATTATGCAAATTGAAATCGCAATTATTATCGTTTAGACCATATTCATAAATTTTTAAATCTTTACGAATATTTTCTTTAAAACTAGGATTTATTTTATTATTTAATAATACAATTCCTTTGTTTTTTGTTTTGTTTGCAAAATCTTGAAAAGCAGAGTTTAAACTTTCAAAATCTTTATAAATATCTAAGTGGTCTTCTTCTACACTTGTAATTAGTGCTAAGCTAGGAGTTAAGTTTAAAAAGGATCTATCGTACTCATCTGCTTCGACTATGATATTTTCACTTTTTGAATCTATTATAAAATTTGAGTTTTTGTTTTTTAAAATTCCACCTACAAAAGCTGTGCAGGATTGTGGGGTATTTGATAAAATATGAGCACTAATTCCCGAAACAGAAGTTTTACCATGAGTTCCTGCAACTGCAATTGTGTTTTTACTATTAGTAATGTTCCCAAGTGTTTCAGAACGCTTTTGAATTTTAAAATTATTATTTTTAAACCAATTAAATTCTGTATGATTTGATGGTATTGCAGGAGTATAAATAACTAAGGTATTTTCAGGATTTTTAAAATATGAAGCTATCATATTTATATTGTCTTCATAATGTATGCCTATGCCTAATTTCTCTAATTTTATGCACATCTCGTTTCTTACTCTATCATAACCTGCAATCCTAAGTCCTTGATTAAGAAAGTATTGTGCTAAGGCCGACATCCCTATACCACCAATTCCTATAAAATAAATATTTTCGTAGTTTTTATACATTTGCCATTTTTTTTATTTCTTCAGCTATTATTTCTGCTGAATTTACTAATTCTAATTTTTTAATGTTTTTAGCTAATACTTTGCGATATTCTTCATCTTTTAATAGTTCCAAGCATTGTTTTGTAAGTTTTTCTCTGGCTTCTGAATCTTTAATTAATATTGCTGCATTTATTGTTGATAAGGCCAAAGCATTTTTAGTTTGATGATCTTCGGAAACGTTAGGAGAGGGGACAAGTATTGTTGGTTTTCCTACCACACAAAGTTCAGAAATACTACTTGCTCCTGCTCGGGAAATTATTATATCTGCAACAGCAAATGCATATTCCATTTTAAAAATAAAATCACTAACAAAAATTAAATCTGAGTTTATTTTATCTACTATTTTTTTAGCAGTTTCAAAATATGTTTTTCCTGTTTGCCAAATTACTTGGATATTTGCATTTACATATTCTTCTAATGTGTTTGCAATACTATCATTTATGGTTTTTGCTCCTAAACTACCGCCTATAATTAAAACTGTGGGTGTATTTGGATTGAGATTGAAAAACTTAAAAGCTTTGCTTGATTTATTTTCTATGTTTTTAATATCAGCACGTATTGGATTTCCTGTTTTTATAATTTTATCAGCAGGAAAAAACTTATCCATATTATCATAAGCTACACAAATTTTATCAGCTTTTTTTGCTAAAAGTTTATTAGTAATTCCAGGATAAGAGTTTTGTTCTTGCAATAAATAAGGAATTTTTAGTCTTGCCGCTGCCTTTAAAGCCGGTCCGCTAGCATAACCACCAACACCAACAGCTACGTCAGGCTTAAATTCTTTAATTATTTTTTTTGCTAATCTTAGGCTTTTTATTGTTTTAAAAATAAATGTAAAAATTGAAAAAGAGATTTTTCTTTTTAGTCCAATAACAGGCAAACCTTTTATTTCATATCCTGCAGCCGGTATTTTTTCCATTTCCATTTTTCCTTCGGCTCCAATAAAAAGTATTTCAGTATCTTCCCACTTTGTTTTCAATGCATTTGCAATTGAAATTGCAGGAAATATATGTCCACCAGTGCCACCTCCACTAATTAATATTTTCAATTTCTTCATTTTCGTTTGTGTTTATAATTAAATTTAAACTTTCTGCTAAAACTTCTTCATCAATTTCAGTCTCGTTTTCAATTTCTAGTTTAGAATTTTCGTCTTCAAGCTTTTGAGTCTTTTTTGCATTTTCCATATCTTCAACTTCTCTACTTACGCTTAGAATTATTCCTAATGCCATGCCTATAAAAACTATTGAAGTACCACCGTAACTAACTAAAGGTAAAGGTTGGCCTGTTACTGGAATTGTGTTGGTAGTTACTGCCATATTTGATAATGCTTGTAAAACTATAAGACTTGCTAAGCCACTAACTATATATGCTCCAAACTTTCTGTTGGTTTTTTTAATTATTATTTTAACCCTCATAAATAAATATAAGTAAAGCACAATAAGTGGAATAGCTCCAAATAATAATCCATATTCTTCAATAATAATTGCAAAAATATAATCTGAATATGGATGTGGTAATACGTTTCTTTGATTTGATTTTCCTGGGCCTAAACCAAACAATCCTCCTTTTGCTATAGCAATTTTCGAATGTTTTTCTTGGATGTTTTCTGGTTTATCAGATTTTTTGGTAAAATTTTCTATTCTATTATTCCAAGTTTCAAATCGCCCTACATGTTTAAAAGTTTTTACCACTCCAAAAAATAATAAACCAATAATTAAACTGCTTGCAATCATTGTGGCAAAATACTTAAATTTTAAATTGCTAAAAAATATTAATAACATAGAAGTTCCAAATAAAAGCATTGCAGTGGATAGGTTAGCTGGTAAAATTAAACCTACGGTTAATAATATTGGGAAATATAATTTTTTAAAACAACCTTTCCAAGTATTTACTTCTGCCTCTTTTATTGATAATATTCTGGCGATATACATTATTAGAGCTACTTTTGCAAAGTCAGAAGTTTGAAAAGTAATTCCTCCAGGTAGCATTATCCATCTTCTTGCATCGTTTATATTAATTCCAAAAAACAAGGTAAATACTAATAATACTATAGCAATATACCATAAATAAACAGAACTTCTTGAAAAATATTTATAAGGAATATTGTGTATCATCAGTATAAATGATATACTTATTATTAACATAATAGCTTGACGAATAAGGTAGAAAGTAGTATTTCCACCTGCTTCGCGATAAGCTAATTGGCTTGAAGCTGAATAAACAGACAGCATAGAATATATAGATAAAAGTAAAATTATTATCCAAATCCCAATATCGCCTTTAAATATTTTTTTCTGAACTTTTTCCACTTTATTCTATTTTATAATGCTCTTACTGCAAGTTTAAATTGATTTCCTCTGTCTTCATAGTTTTCGAATAAATCAAAGCTAGCACAAGCAGGCGATAATAATACTGTATCATCTTTTTTCCCTAAATAATAAGCTGTGTTTACTGCTTCTTGCATTGATTTTGTATCAACAATTTTTGGAATTATATCTCCAAAAGCTTTGTGAATAGCTGAATTATCTTTGCCTAAACATACAATAGCTTTTACTTTTTCTTTAACTAAATCTTTTAATGAGTCGTAATCATTTCCTTTGTCTATCCCGCCAACTATCCATATTATTGGAGAATTTACAGACTCTAATGCATACCAAGCTGAATTTATATTTGTTGCCTTAGAATCATTAATAAATTTAATTCCATGAACACTAATTACAGACTCTAACCTATGTTCTACATTTCTGAAATCTCTTAAACTTTCGCGGATTATTTCTTTTCTAATATTTAAAACCTGGGCAACAATACCTGCTGCCATTGAGTTATAAACATTATGTTTTCCTTGAATCGACAAATCGTTTATTTGCATACTGAAATTTTGTTTATGATTAGTAATATAATTTATTTCTTTAGTTTCTTTGTTTAAAAAAGCTCCATTTTCTTGTAATTCTTTTTCTTGAGTAAATTCAAATTGTTTTGCTGAAATCTCTCTTTTGTTAATTTCATTCATTATTGTTTGATCATCAGAACAGTAAATAAATACATCTTTAAAGTTTGTGTTCTGCAGTATTCT
>JALOAQ010000035.1 GCA_023228725.1 Bacteroidales bacterium
AGTTTAAGCATAGATTTAGAAAATGAAGACTCTGAATTAGTAATTAAAATCAGCGATTCCGGAGCCGGAATTTCTGAAGAACATATAGATAAAATATTTACACCATTTTTCACTACTAAAGGAATTGGGCACGGAACAGGCTTAGGTCTTCCAACAACTTACGGAATTATTAAAATGCATAAAGGAAAAATAAACCTAACAACAAATACAGATATATCTAAAGCTCCAACAGGAACAAGTTTTATAATAAAATTACCTCAAGTAAAATTTAATGAATATGACTAAACTTAATAAAACTATACTAATAGCTGATGACGATTTTGATTTTTTATTTCAAATTAGGCTTAAATTAGAAACAGAAGGATTTGATGTTATTGCTACCAATTCACAAAAGGAAGCCGAAAACGCTATTCGAAAATTTGAGTTTGATGCAGCAGTTTTTGACTTGATGATGGAAAATGATGAAAGTGGTTTTATTCTAGCTTACAAAGTAAAAAAGAAAAACCCAAATATACCAGTAGTGATTACCACAGCTGTATCTGCTGAAACAGGAATATTCTTCAACAATGACAATAAATGGATAAAAGCCGATATATATTTAGAGAAAGGCTTAGAATCTGATTGTGTTTGTAAAGAACTCAAAAAACTTTTAAATATTGAAAAATAAAAATGGAGAAAATAAAAATATTAGTAGTTGATGATGAATTTGGAATTAGAGCAGGTATAATTAGAATTTTAAGTAAATTTGAAGTCGATTATCCATTTATGGAATCTGCAATTAATTTTGAATTAATCGAAGCCGACACAGGAGAAAAAGCCATTGAATTATTAAACTCACAAAATTTTGGAATAGTTTTATTAGACAACAAACTGCCTGGTATTCAAGGAATTGAAGTTTTAGACTATATAAATAAAAATGCAATAAATACAATGGTGATAATGATAACTTCTTATGCTTCACTTGAATTGGCAGTTAAGGCTACTAGTCAAGGAGCTATAGATTTTGTTCCAAAACCATTTACACCACAAGAGCTAAAAACTTCAATTGAAAATATTACCAAACAAATTTTTCTTAAAGTTATGGCAGAAGGCTTGTACAGAGAAGGAAAGCCTATAAAGTTTGAATTTTTATCTTTACTTTCTCATGAACTTAAAACCCCAATTGACGAATTAGAAAATTGTTTAAATAATATAAAAGACAAAAAAATAGGAAATAATATTGAAGACTATATTCCAATCTTAGAAAGGTCTTTCGAGAAACTGAATAATATGCGGACTATGATTAATGATTTAATAAATTTAACAAATACAAATGTAAATTTTAAATCAAAGAAAGAAAATAGTATAAATGTAAAAGACTTTATTTTGCTTTGTTTTAAACTAATATATCCCGAAAGTGTAAAACATAACACAAAACTATATATTCAAGAAAACAAAGATTTTGATTTTAAATATTTGCCACAAATTACTGAAATAGTTTATAATAATCTTAAAACTTTATTTTTTCAAGAAAATCAAATTAGCAAATTTATTGAATCTTCATTTGAAGAAAATTGCGAGTATTCAAAAATAGTATTTAATAATAATAAAATTTCGGAAAAGTCTAAATTAATTACTGAAAGTGATATTGAAAAATATAAAATTAGCATATCTAAATCTGAAAATCAAGTTTCCGAATTTAGTTTAAATATAGTTAATAAACTTTATCAAGAGCATGGCATAACAATAAATTTAAGTAAAGACAATAATTTTAAAACATTAGAATTAATAATTAAAAACAATAATTAAAACTCAAAATAAATATGTTACCTGAAAAAACAATAGAAAGACTAAGTATGTACAGGCGGGTGTTAACTGTTCATCAGGAAAAAGGAAACGACTTTATTTATTCACACGAATTAGCAAGTATTTTACATTTAACAGCTGTTCAAATTAGAAGAGATGTAATGCTGATTGGCTATACCGGTACTCAACGCAAGGGTTATTTAATAACAGATTTAATTCAAAAAATAAGCGAAATTTTAGATGATGAAGTTAGCGTAAATGCAATAATTATAGGAATGGGGCATTTAGGAAAAGCAATTTCAAATTATTTTAATAGCAATAGGAGTAATATAAAAATTATTGCTGCATTTGATAAAGACCAAACAAAAGTTGACAGAATAATATCCGGTATAAAAAGTTATCATATAGAAAATCTTAATAAAATAATAAAATCCGATAATTGCAAAATTGCCATATTATCCATGTCTCCCAAAGATGCACAAAATGTTGCGGACGCATTAATTTATAATGGAATTAAAGGAATTATGAATTTTACATCTGTTCCATTAAATGTTCCTGAAACTGTTTATGTAGAAAATTACGACATGATTACATCAATTGAAAAAGTTGCTTATTATGTTAAAAAGAATTAATAGTATTTTTGTAAAAATTTTAAAATATTATATAAAATGAAAATTTCAATAATTGGGACTGGATATGTGGGTTTAGTTTCAGGAACATGTTTTGCCGAAATGGGCATAAATACTTCATGTTTAGATATTGACCACAAAAAAATTGAAAATCTTAAAAATGGAATATTGCCTATCTGGGAGCCTGGATTAAAAGAAATGATTAAACGAAATTATGAAAAACAAAGATTGAGTTTTACAACTAATTTTTCTGAAAGTATTGAATCTGCCTCAGCTTGTTTTATTGCTGTGGGTACCCCTCCCGATGAAGATGGCTCAGCTGATTTGCAATATGTACTAGCTGTTGCAAAAGAAATTGGCCAAAACATTAATAATTATATGCTTGTTATAGTAAAAAGCACTGTTCCCATTGGCACTAGCGAAAAAGTTAGAACAACAATACAGAAAGAAATTGAAAAACGTGGACTTGATATAAAATTTGATATTGCTTCAAATCCTGAATTTTTAAAAGAAGGAAGTGCAATTGAAGACTGTCTTCACCCCGACCGCATTGTGGTAGGAACAGATTCCGAAAGAGCAAAAGAAATTATAAATAAAATATACTCCCCATTTGTATTGAACGGACATCCAATAATACATATGGATATTCCATCCGCTGAATTAACAAAATATACCGCGAATGCAATGCTTGCAACTAAAATATCTTTTATAAACGATATTGCAAACTTATGCGAAATTGTTGGGGCAGATATAAATGCAGTTAGAAAAGGAATTAGTACAGATAAAAGAATAGGTCCATATTTTATTTATGCAGGAACAGGATATGGTGGCTCTTGTTTCCCAAAAGATGTAAAAGCAATTATTAAAACAGCAGATGAACATGGGTATTCTTTAGAAATTTTAAAATCTGTAGAAAATGTAAATAATAGGCAAAAAGAAACACTTTTTCATAAGGCTAAAAAACATTTTGATGGAAATTTAAAAAATAAAAAAATTGCTATCTGGGGACTGTCATTTAAACCAAACACAGACGACATGAGAGAAGCTCCGTCTATAGTACTGATAGACAAGCTATTAGCGGCTGGTGCAGATATTTATGCTTACGACCCTGTAGCAATGAAAGAAGCTCAAAGAATACTTCCGGAAAATATAAATTATTGTAAAACAGCTTATGAGGCAATAGAGAAAGCTGATGCTTTATTTTTAGTTACTGAGTGGACTGAGTTTAGAATTTTAAATTATAAATTATTAAATAATATGAATAACAAAGTAATTTTTGACGGAAGAAATATTTACGAAGCAGATGAGTTAAATAAAAACGGTTTTATATATTATGGAATAGGGAGGTAATTTAATTATGGGTGAAATTGAAGTTACAATTTGCTTAGGCTCTTCATGTTTTAGTAGAAAAAACAGAGATGTGGTTAGTGCTTTGCAAGAATATATAAACGAAAAAAACTTGTCTGATACAATAAGTTTGAAAGGTGGCCATTGCTTTGGGAAATGTAGCTTTGGCCCAATTATTATTGTAAACGAACAAGTTTATACAGAAATTACTCCCTCAAAAGCAATACTAATTGTTGAGGAATATGTATCAAAATTAAAATAAGAAAAAAAATGCAATTAATAACATATGATAAGGATAAGTGTGCTTCTTGTTATGCTTGCGTAAAGGCTTGTCCGGTAAAAGCAATTACAATAAGTTCTTCAGAAGAAATTTTAAACTTTAACCACGACAGATGCATTGGTTGTGGAAATTGCTATGTAAGTTGTGGAACAACTGCTATCGGCTATATTGATTCAACAGAAGGAGCTACAAAATTATTAAAATCCGAATTTCCTTGTATTGCAATAGTTGATCCATCAATATCTTCAGAATTTCCTGATATTTTAGATGTAAGAAACTTTGTGGGCATGATTAGAGAATTAGGTTTTAAATTTGTTAATGAAATTTCCTTTGGTGCTGATATAATAGCCTATAAATACAAAAATTTATTTGATAATTTTAAAGGAAAATATCATATAACTACCAATTGTCCACCTATTTACGATTATGTTGAAAAGTTTCAAACCCATATTATTGATTCTTTAGTAAAAATTGATTCTCCTATGTTAGCTAGTGCAAAAATAGTAAAGGAAATTCATGGAGATAATTGTAAAATCATTGCAATAACGCCTTGTTTGGCACAAAAACGTGAGGCAAAAAGATTTGGATTAGTTGATGAAGTAATTAGTTTTGAAGAATTACGTTTGATGTTTACTAAAAATAAAATTTACGAAAATTCAGTAGAGTTTTCAGAATTTGATATGCCCTTAGGCTCAAAAGGTTCATTATATCCATTAAGTACAGGAATTTTAAATGCAGCCGATATTAATTATACAGATATTGAAACCAAAATAATTACTAAAGAAGGGGCTGAACACTTTACTCAATTTATGAACGACTTTGCAAGTATTAGTTTAATAAAGCATCATTTGAATATTTTTTATTGTCATGGTTGCACTATGGGGCCATGCGCTAAAAACAACAGAAGTTATTTACGAAATCATAGCTTAGTTGTTGATTATACAAAAAAACGCTTAGACAGTGTTGATAAGAAAGAATGGGAGAAAAATCTTGAAAAATTCTCAAAACTAGATTTTACACGTAGTTTTAAAGCAAACGACCAACGCATTCCAAATCCTTCTGAAGCAAGATTAAAAGAGGTTATAAATTTATTGGGTAAAGATAAAATTAATGAAGTTGGTTGTAAAAACTGTGGTTACGAAAACTGCTTAGAGTTTGCTACAGATGTGGCTAAAGGCTTAGCACGCCCGGAAATGTGTCAAAATTTTTCTAAAAAGAACAAAGAAGAATATATAAATAAAATTAGCGTTGCAAATGCTAAACTTGCAGAAACAAGAAAAGCTCTTGAAGAATCCGAGCATAAATTGAGAAAAGAACATAAGGACGTAAAAGAATCTATGACTTTAATAAAAGCAATAATGGAAAAAATTCCTTCTGCTGTAATTATTGTTGACGAAAACTTAAAAATTTTACAATCAAACCAAAAGTTTATTGAGCTTATTGGTCCCGAAGCAAAAGAAATCAATGAAGTTGTACCCGGATTAATTGGTGCAGATATCAAATCTTTATTGCCAACTCAAGTTTATAATTTTTTCAGTTTTGTACTTAGCAAAAATGAAGCGGTAGATAATAAAGACGCAGAAATTGAGGATAAACTAGTAACACTTTCTGTATTTCCTATACAACAAGGAAAAATTATAGGAGCAGTTTTCAAAAACTTATTCCAATCAGAAGTAAGAAAAGAAGAAGTTGTGTATAGAATTAGTGATGTAATTGACAAAAACCTTGGAATGGTTCAACAAATTGGCTTTTTATTAGGCGAAGGAGCCTCAGAAACAGAAAGAATGTTAAATAGTATTATTAATTCTTTTGAAAAAGAAAAGAAATAAAAAATATGGCTGAAAATCTATATATAGAAGTTGATGTTCGTCAAACAAATTATCACGGCGAAAGAATTTGTGGTGATGTATTTATAAAAAAACGAGTAAAAGAAGACAAAAGAATTATTGCAATTTTAAGCGATGGCATGGGACATGGAGTTAAAGCAAATATTTTAGCTACTCTAACAGCTACAATGGCTCTTAACTTTACTATTGAGCATAAAAAACCTGAAAGAATAGCAGAAATAATTATGAATACTTTGCCTGTTTGTAGCGAAAGGCAAGTTTCTTATGCTACATTTACGGTTGTAGATTTAGAAATTGATGGTCAAGTTCATATTTTAGAATACGACAATCCTGCTCTATTGGTTTTTAGAAACAATAAGCCATTAAAGTTAGCTCATGAAATTATAGAAATGAAAAATGAGCCTCATGCAGGAAAAAAATTAACTTACACAAGTTTTTACCCCAAAATGTATGACAGGTTAGTTTTTTGTTCGGATGGAGTTGCTCAAAGTGGAATGGGAACAGAAAATTTTCCTTTTGGCTGGGAAGTATCCGGAATTGAAAAATATGTAACAAGTATTTTAGAAAACACCGAAGATATATCTGCATCTAAACTTGCCGAAAAAGTTGTTAATAGAGCTGTTGCTAATGATATTTATTTACCAAAAGACGATACATCCTGCGCTGTGGTTTATTTTAGAAAACCACGTAAACTTTTGATAGTTACAGGTCCGCCAATGTATAAAGAATCGGATAAAGAATTAGCTGAAATCATAAAAAATTATGATGGTAAAAAAATCATTTCTGGTGGTTCAACAACCGACTTAATAGCAAGAGAATTAAATTTAAAAGTTACCACTTCATTAGAATTTTTCGACCCGGAATTACCTCCTATTTCATATATGGACGGGATAGATTTAGTTACAGAAGGAATTTTGACTTTAAATAAAGTTTGGAATATCTTAACTGAACATGGAAATGATTATAAAGCAGGTAAAGGACCGGCCGACCAAATTGTAAAACTAATTTTAGAAAGCGACCATATTGATATAGTAGTTGGTACAAAAATCAATGAAGCTCACCAAGACCCTAATGTGCCAATAGATTTGGAAATTAGAAGAACAATTGCTAATAGAGTTGCTAATGTATTAGAAAATAAATTTTTAAAACATATAACTGTAAAACATTTATAAGAAGTAAAAAATTAAATTTAGCAAAACTTTTAAACTTAGTTTTAAAATATACTTGAAGAATTGAATTTGTTTTTTATTTTTGCATATTAATTTAAATTAATTTAATTTTATATATGTTTGAATACATAAAAGGACTACTAAGCGAATTAACCCCGGCTTATGCTGTAGTTGAAGCAAATGGAATTGGATATTTTATAAATATCACTGTTAACACATATTCAAAACTAAAAAAAGGGCAAGAATGCAAATTAGTTTTACACGAGATTTTACGCGAAGACCTTCATGCAATTTACGGATTTGAAAACCTTGAAGAACGCGAAATGTTTAGAAAACTAATTACAGTAAACGGCGTTGGTGCAAATACTGCAAGACTAATTTTATCATCTTTAAGCGTAAATATGCTTATACAAGCAATTAGCGAAGAAAATATCACTGTTTTAAAATCTGTAAAAGGCATTGGTAATAAAACAGCACAGAGAATAATTATTGAACTTAAAGATAAACTTAGCGACTTCGATATACAAATTTCACAAATTTCTTCAAGTTTAAACAATACTTTACATAAAGATGCGTTAAATGCTTTAACAATGTTAGGTTTTTCTAAACCAAATGTTGATAAAGTGTTAATTAAACTATTAAAAGACAATAATGATATTGGTTTAGAAGAACTGATAAAATTAGCGTTAAATTACTTATAGAGAACAAGTTTGACAACAAAGATTTTTAAATATACTTTTTTATTTAGCCTAATTTTGGGCATAATATCTATCTTATTTGCTTCAAATGTCAAATTAAATTATTATACTCATAAGCAAAATCCTATTTTGAGTAATGATTTTGATGACGACACTATTAAAGGAGCAAAATTAAACTATCCTCTACCTCAGGAAAGTATTAATCCTGCAGAAAATATAGACAATAGCCCACTTTACGGGTCTGAACCTTCAAATATTGAAACCGAAATTATATATGATGCTGAAAGTAACCAATATATTTTTCAAAAGAAAATTGGTGATGATAATTTTGGAACTCCATATTCAATGAGTTTTGACGAATATTTAGATTATGATTTTAATAAAGCTATGAAATCATATTGGCGACAACGCTCAAAAAGTGATATTTCAGAAACAAGAGATGTTTTAATTCCAAAATTACAGATTGAAGGTGAAATATTTGACAGAATTTTTGGTGGAGGAAATATTGACATTAAACCTCAAGGGTCTGCGGAGCTATCATTTGGGATAAAAATAGATAAAATAGAAAATCCATCTATTCCAATACGCAACCAACGAGTAGTTAGTTTTGATTTTAATGAAAAAATTCAAATGAATGTAGTTGGACAAATTGGTGAAAAAATGAAAGTAAATCTCCAATATGATACAGAATCTGCCTTTGATTTTGAAAACTCTGTAAAACTCGAATATACAGGACATGAAGATGAAATTATTCAAAAAATTGAAGCAGGAAACGTATCTTTACCACTTACAGGAACTTTAATTACTGGAAGTCAAAGTTTATTTGGCTTTAAAACAGAAGCAAAATTTGGTAAACTTACTGTTACAACATTATTTTCGCAACAAAAAGGAGAATCTTCAACTGTACGTGTTGAAGGTGGTGCACAATCTAAAGAGTTTGAAGTTAAAGCAGATAATTACGAAGCAAATAAACACTATTTTTTATCACATTATTTCAAAGAAAATTACGACAGAGCTTTAGCAGGACTTCCAATAATAAATAGCGGTGTAAATATCACTCGTTTAGAGGTTTGGGTAACAAATAAAGCCGGTAATTTTAATGATGCAAGAAATATAATTGCTTTTGCAGACTTGGGCGAAAGTAACGATAATAATATCCAATCTGATTATGTAAAAAATAGTAATGGAAATTATATAACAGTATATCCTCAAACCGACATCAATATTTTAGGAAATATTGCAAGCGACTATCCTGATGTAAGAAATATTAATAATGTTGGCAATACATTATTAGGTTTAGGAATGACAGGCGGAAAAGATTATGAAAAAATTGAATCGGCTCGTTTACTGACTAGCAATGAATACACATTTAATGACAGATTAGGATATATTTCATTAAACTCTACTTTAAGTCCTGACCAAGTATTGGCAGTAGCATATGAATATACAGTATCAGGAAATGTTTTTAAAGTTGGAGAATTTTCAAACTCTGCCATCACGGCTCCTGAAGCTTTAGTTGTAAAATTAATTAAAGGAACATCATTTACCCCACAATTAAAATCATGGAGTTTAATGATGAAAAATATTTATAATATAGGTGCTTACCAACTTACAAGTGAAGATTTTTGGTTAGACATTATGTACACCAATGACAAAACTGGTACAGAAATAAACTATATACCGGCTGGTGCTATTGACTCTACTCGTCTTCTTGAAGTTTTAAATTTAGATAATTTAAACTCACAATTAGACCCTTATCCTGATGGAATTTTCGACTTTATTGAAGGCTATACAGTTTCGACAAATAACGGAAGAATAATATTTCCGGTTAGAGAACCATTTGGATCATATTTATTGAAAAAAATCACAGCAGGAGATGAATCTTTAAATAATATTGCCGAAGCATATATTTTTCAAGAACTATACGACAGTACACAAAATACTGCAAGACAAATAGCAGAAAAAAATAAATTTAAAATTCAAGGTAAATATAAATCAGCTGGAGGTAGCGACATAGCCTTAAATGCCATAAATATTCCTCAAGGTTCTGTTTCTGTTACTGCTGGAGCTGTTAAACTTGTTGAAAATGTTGATTATACTGTTGATTATAACTTAGGAAGGGTAAAAATTATTAATCAAGGAATATTAGACTCAAAAACGCCTATTGATATTTCATTAGAAAGTAATTCTTTGTTTAATATTCAAACCAAAACTTTAATTGGAAGTCATGTAAATTACGAATTTTCTAAAGATTTTAATATTGGTGCAACTATTTTAAATTTAACAGAAAAACCACGTCAGACAAAAGTTAGCATCGGAGACGAACCAATTTCAAACACAATTTGGGGAATTAATGCTTCATATAGAACTGATGTTCCGTTTTTAACAAAAATGATTGACTTTATTCCACTTATCGAAACCAAAGAGATGTCAACTTTAACCTTTACGGGTGAATTTGCTCATTTAATTCCCGGTCATTCAAGAGCTATCAAAAAAGAAGGAAATGCATATATTGACGATTTTGAAGGAACAAAAACAAGCATTGATTTAAAATCTCAATCTGCATGGAATTTGGCCAGTACACCCACCGACCCTATTATGTTTCCAGAAGGTAGTTTAACAAATGACTTAAGATACGGATTTAATAGAGCAAAATTAGCATGGTACACTATTGAGCCTATATTGTTAAAATCAAACTCACCGGTTTCAATTGACGATCTATCAAGCCATTATGTAAGAGAAATTTTTGAAAAAGAATTATTCCCAAACAGAGAATCACAAACAACTATTCCTACAAACTTATACACTTTAAACTTAGCTTATTACCCAAAAGAAAAAGGTCCATACAACTTTGATATTGAAGGAACAAATCCTGATGGGAGTCTAAAATTTCCTGAAACAAGATGGGCTGGAATTATGCGACCAATTCAGTCAACAGATTTTGAAGAAGCTAATATAGAATATATTGAGTTTTGGTTAATGGATCCTTTTGTTGAAGATTCTACTAATTTAGGTGGTGATTTATATTTTAACTTAGGTGATATTTCTGAAGACTTATTAAAAGATGGACGAAAATCTTTTGAACAAGGTTTGCCCACACCTTCTACCGACAATCCGGTTGACACTACAGTTTGGGGTTTAGTCCCATTAATGCAGGCTTTAGTTCCGGCTTTTGATAATGACCCAGTGTCAAGAGTTGCACAAGACGTTGGTTATGACGGATTAAGTACAGAAAAAGAAAGAGAATTTTTTAAAGATTATCTCGACAGCTTAGCAGCCAAACACGGAATTAATTCTGAAGCATATATTAAAGCTTATCAAGACCCATCTAATGATGATTTTCACCATTTTAGAGGCACAGACTATGATAGCGAAAACTTAAATATTCTAGAAAGATATAAACAATTCAACAATTCTGAAGGCAACTCACCACCTTCTGAATATTCTCAAGAAAGCTATTCTACAAGCGGAAGAACCGACCCTAATGTTGAAGATATTAATAAAGACAATACTTTAAATGAAAGTGAAAACTACTTTCAATATAGAATAAGTATTCGACCTCAAGACTTAGAAGTTGGTACAAACTATATAACAGACAAAGTAATTACTACAACAACTTTTGTAAACGATAAAGAATCTAAAGTAGCTTGGTACCAATTCAAAATTCCAATTTATAATTACGATAAAAAAATCGGAAACATTCAAGATTTTAAATCTATTAGATTTATGAGAATGTTTATGTCAAATTTTACTGCCGACCAAACAGTATTAAGGTTTGCTACTTTACATTTAATACGCGGAGAATGGAGAAAATACAATGCTTCGTTTATGCAACCAGGCGAATATTTAGTTGACGAACTTGCTGACACACCCTTTGAAGTTAGTGCAGTAAATATAGAAGAAAACTCAAATAAAGTTCCAGTAAATTATATCTTACCCCCGGGTATTAATCGCGAAATAGACCCAATGAATCCACAAATCAGGCAATTAAACGAGCAAGCAATGTCGTTAAAAGTTTGTGGATTACAAGATGGAGATGCAAGAGCAGTTTATAAAAATGTAAACCTTGACGTTAGAAAATATTTACGCCTAAAAATGTTTATACATGCCGAATCTGTTCCTGGCGAACAAGCAATTCAAGATAACGACATTTCTGTTTTTGTAAGATTAGGAACAGACTATAAAAACAATTATTACGAATATGAAATTCCTATAAAAGTTACTCCTCCTGGCAGATATGATGGAAGTGCTGACGAAGAAGCCCCTGATAGATATATTGTATGGCCTTTAGAAAATGATTTAAACTTAGAATTTGATTTATTGCAACAAGTTAAACAAAGTAGAAACGATAAAATTAGATACGGAGACCCTAATGTTAGCATAACAAGGTTATATTCTATGGTTGATGGAGAAAACAAAATTAGCGTTATGGGAAATCCTAACCTTTCAAATGTGCAAACAATTATGATAGGTGTAAGAAATCCTAAAAAAATATCAGCTAACAGCACAGACGATGGACAGCCAAAATGTGTGGAAGTATGGGTAAATGAACTTAGGCTAACAAATTTTGACGAAAAAGGCGGCTGGGCAGCAAATGCAAGAATAACTGCCAAACTTGCAGATTTTGGTTCTGTTACCCTTGCTGGAAGTACAAGCAAACCAGGATTTGGTGCAATAAACCAAAAAGTGGGCGAAAGACAAAAAGAAGAAATTAACCGTTACGACATATCTTCAAATTTTGAACTCGGAAAATTCTTCCCAGAAAAATTAAATGTGAGAATACCAATGTATATAGGATATTCCGAAAATGTTAAAAATCCTGAATATAATCCTTTAGACCCCGACATCCCTTTTAAAGTTTCATTAGCAGACCCAAATTTAACTAAAGAATACAAAGACAGTATTAGACATATGTCGCAAGATTATAATATGAGAAAGAGCATTAATTTCTCTAATGTTAAAGTCAATAAAACTTCAGGAAAATCAAATGTGTACGACCTAGCAAACTGGTCTTTGAGCTATGGATATAATGAAACATTCCAAAGAGATGTAAACACTATTTATAATACAAACAAACTTTATCAAGGGGCTTTAAACTACAACTACAACGCTACTCCAAGGATTGTTGAACCATTTAAAAAATCGAAAATATTTAGCAAAAAAGCATTTCAAATAATTAAAGATTTTAACTTTTATTATTTGCCTTCGCAACTTTCGTTTCGCACAAATGTAAACAGAAATTATGGTGAAACCCAATTAAGAAATATTTATAATTCATCATTGCCTCTACCAATAAACGTTAGAAAAGATTTTACATGGATACGTCAATACGACTTTAAATATAATATTACAAAAAACTTAAAATTAGATTTTAATGCAACAAATAATGCAAGAATTGACGAACCGCAAGGAAGAATTTATAAAGATGACCCTTTTTATGAAGAAAAACGCGACACTATTTGGAATAATTTCAAAAACTTTGGAAGAAACACCCAATACCACCACCAATGGAATTTAACTTATAATTTACCTATAAACAAAATACCACTTTTAAACTGGATTACTGCAAACACAAGATATTCAGGCTCATACGACTGGACAACAAGTCCAATTACGGCTGACACTATACGACTTGGAAATACTTTGCAAAACGGAAATACAATGGCAGTAAACACTCAGTTTAATTTATTGGGATTATATAATAAAATTAAATATTTAGACGGCGTTAATAGGAAATATAGAGGAAGACAAAGCACCAGACCACAAAAGAAAGTAGTGGAGGACGTTAAATACGAACTTACAAATACAAATCTGAAAGCAGAGAAAACTAAAAAAATAAATCACAAATTAAAAACCGAAGATGTTAATATTAAAGTAATTTCACCTGACGGAAAAGAAATTAAGGGTGAAATGAAAATAATTGATGCAAATAGAATTGAATTTACTCCAGAAGAAGAAGTAAAAGGTGCAACACTTATTGTGAACGGAAAGCGAGAGAAAAAAGAATCTGTAGCAAAAATAATTGTTGACAATACATTAGTTGTATTAATGAGCGTGAAAAATATTTCTATTGGTTTTACTGAAACAAATGGTACTTTACTACCAGGATATATGCCAAGCACTTATATTATGGGTATGTCAAATTATATTGCCGACCCTGAAATGTTTGGACCAAGTTCTGCAATTCTAACACCTACATTTCCTTTTATTTTTGGTTGGCAAGAAGACGGTTTTTCTGATTGGGCATTAAATAGTAATGTAATTACTAAAGACACTACTAATCTACAAGCGTTTATGCTTACTCACAATAGAAATTGGAATGTAAGAGCTTCAATTGAGCCAATCAGAGATTTGCGTATAGACTTAAACTTAACTCACTCATTTAGTGAAAACAGAAGTAATTATTTTAGATATGGCTATGATGCTAACCAAAATGCAGACGCATATATGAGTTTAAACCCTCTACAAACAGGAAGTTTTTCAATGTCAACAATAACTTGGGGCTCAGCTTTTGAAGCATTTAGAAAAGGTGGAGATTATAGCTCGGCAGTTTTTTCAAAATTTTCAGACAACAGAATTATAATTGCTGAAAGATTGGCAAAGGAAAGACCTGATTATAACGCAAATGATATTGATACATACGGATTCCCAAAAGGCTATGGAAAAACTTCTCAAGATGTGCTTATTCCTGCTTTTATTGCGGCTTACACAAATAAAAATGCTGAGGATGTTGGCTTAGAAACTTTTCCTTCAATTTTTAAAGCTCTACCAAATTGGAGAATAACATATGACGGCTTAGGAAAAATTCCTAAACTAAAGAAAATATTTAGAACTGTTAATATAAGTCATAATTATAGATCTACTTTTAATATTGGCACATATAAAACAAGATTAGAAAACGAATATTTTGAATCAGATGGTTTTAATATTATTAGAGACGAAATCGATAATTTTTATTCTAAATATGAAATAAATGGAGTTAGCATTTCAGAGCAGTTTGCCCCTCTCCTTTCTATTGATGTTACAATGATTAATAGTTTTATTGTAAAAGTAGAACTCAAAAAAACAAGAAATTTGAACATGAGTTTTAGCAATAATCAACTAACAGATATGAAAAACGATGAATATATAATTGGAACAGGATATAGATTTAAAGATGTGGAAATTAGTATTAAAAGTGGAGGCAGAACAAGAAACTTTAAAAGCGACTTAAACGTTAGATTAGACTTTTCAATTAGAAATAATCTTACCGTTACCAGAAAACTTGAAGAAGGATTTAATCAACCAACAGCAGGAAATACCACTTACACTATCAAAACTTCCGCCGATTATGTTTTAAGTAATCGTTTTAATTTAAGATTATTCTACGACCAAGTGATAAATAGACCAACTATGGGAGTGTCTTATAAATCATCAAATACTAATTTTGGTCTTAGTTTAAGATTTACACTTGCAACTTAAAAATATTTTTATTTACTTTGAAAAAAAATAATATTAACATTTTAAATTTAACACAATGAATATTCCAAACAATTTAAAGTATGCCGAATCTCACGAGTGGGTACGCGTTGAGGGCGACATTGCAGTGGTAGGTATTACAGATTTTGCACAAACAAGTTTAGGCGACATCGTTTTTATTGAAATCGAAGTTGAAGGCGAAACTCTTGACAAAGGAGAAGTTTACGGAAATATAGAAGCAGTAAAAACTGTTTCAGACTCATATATGCCTGTAAGCGGAGAAGTTATTGAAGTAAACCAAGAAGTTATGGACGACCCAAGTCTTGTGAATAAAGACCCTTATGGAGAAGGATGGTTACTAAAAATTAAAATGAGTAATCCTGAAGAATTAAACAACTTGTTAGACGCAGCAGGGTACGAAGAAATTGCAAAAGACTAATTATTTAAAAAATGCTTGTCCCGATTTTTTCGGGACTTTTTTTATCCAATAAAAAATATTTTTATGGTTTATGCTGTAATTTTATCTGCTGGCTCAGGAATAAGATTTGGAAATAAATTGCCAAAACAATTTTCTATAGTTAATAATAAAACCATTTTGGAATACAGCATAGAAAATTTTGAAAAGCACAAGCTAATTGACAAAATAATTATTGTTAGTAATCCAAGTTTTATTGATAAAACAAAAGAAATTATTTCTAAAAATAATTTTAAAAAAATCCACTCAATTATTGCAGGTGGAAACACAAGAGGCGAATCATCATTTCTCGGTTTAAACCAAATAAGCAAAATTGAGAAAACAACAAATAAAATTAAAGTTCTTATTCACGACTCAGTTAGACCAAATACAAATGAGAAAATAATTTCAGATATTATAAAAGAGCTTGAAAGCTATAAAGCTCTTGCACCAGGCATAAAAACTAAAGACACAATTTATATAAGCAATAAAGCTAATATTATTTCAAATATTCCAAACAAAAACAATGCTTACAAAGCACAAACGCCTCAAGGCTTTGATTTTAGCACAATTTTTAATGCTTATAATAAATTAGAAAACTCTCAAAAATTCACTTTCCCTGACGATTGTTCTGTACTAAACTTTGCTTATCCTAATATAGAAATAAAAATTGTTGAAGGAGACAACAAAAATTTAAAAATTACCTTCCCCGAAGATTTAGAGATTTTTAAACAGTTCTTAAAACAATAAATTTATAATCAAGCTAAAATTCAGCCTGCAACTCGTCAATTTCTATTGGCACAACACCAGATTTTTCACAAACTAAACCACCAGCTATATTTGAAATTTTAGCAATTTCTGCCATACTGGCACCAGAACTAAGCAAAAGCCCAGCAACACTAATCACAGTATCCCCTGCACCCGAAACATCTGAAATCAAGCGTTTTACAGCCGGAAAGTGAAATTCATTTTTATTGTCAGAAATAAAAACCCCATATTCAGAAAGTGTTAATAAAAGAGTTTTGATTGAATAAGTTTTAAGAAATGCTTTTGCAGACTTTTTAATTTCTAAAAAATCGGTTTTTGATATTTCTGACTTTGTACCTTCACAAAATTCTTTAAAATTTGGCTTAAACAAATCAACTCCATTATATGAATTGAAATTTCGTTTTTTAGGGTCAACAGCTGTAAAAATAGATTTTTGCTTAGCAATTTCAACAATTTTTGAAATAAGCTCGGCACTTAACACCCCTTTATCATAATCTTCAAAAATAATCAAATCTATTTTTTGTTTTTCTATAATTTCCTCAACTTTTTTAAACAACAAATCAGAACTTTTTTTATCAATTTCTGTATCTAGCTCATCATCAACCCTTAACAAATGTTGAGAGCTACTAATAACTCTTGTTTTTGTTGTGGTTTTTCTATCTTCCAAATAAAGCAAGCCCTCACTTGACATAGAATTTTGTTCTAACAATTCAGTGAAAATCTTTCCTTTTTCATCCTGCCCAAGAACAGAACATAAAATTGGTTCAGCTCCTAAAGATTTAATATTAAGTGCAACATTTGCAGCTCCACCCATGCGGTATTCTCTACTGCTTATTGATACAATTGGAATTGGTGCTTCGGGCGAAATACGTTTAACACTACCCCACATATAAGAATCAATCATAACATCGCCTATAATTAAAACTCTTTTTGTTTTAAATTTTTCAAAATATGAAAGAATTTGAGTTTTACTAATTTCCATAATATTAAACTTTTAGGTTTTTACAAAAATATAAATATTAAATTAAACTCTAAATCTATTTTAGTTAAAGTTTGTAAAAACTTAAAAACTCAAAGTATAAATTTACCTATATTTGTAAACTATAAAATATTTAATAGTTATGAAAAAACAAAACACTTTTTTACTTTTACTTAGCTTAATATTTTTAAGTAATATTTCAATTGCTCAAAACACTAAATTTGAAACACTTAAACCTAAAACAGTTTTTCACAATATGCAATTAAACATTGTTAATCACGCAAGTGAAACAGAAGAAACAGGTTTAAGGCTAAAAAATAGAGTAAAGCTTGAATATTCTTTGGAAGATTTAATGGAAAAAGATTCTACAGTTTATAATTGGAGTGGAAATTATGAAAATTACAATATTGTAAAAAATGATATTTATGAAAACTATAATGATTATCTTAAATGGGTAGAATCAGACTTTGTGGACTCAGATTTTACAAAATCATATTTTTACAAAATTCCAAATGAGACTTTTTACAGTTTAGATGCAGAAACAAACGAAATTCAATACTCTTACAAAATAGAAGTTAGTTTAAATTCTGAAGGTTTTTTATTAGAAAGTCTTATTCTGTTTTGGAATGGTTTTGAGTTTGAAGAAGCATATAAAGAATCTTGCGAATATGATAGTAATAATAATTTAACGGAATATGTAACTAGTTTCTTTGATGATAGTGAAAATCAATGGATATTTGAATCAAAAACCACTATCAGCTACGATAATAACGGAAATATAATTGAAATGAAAGTAGAAAACTTTTCAAACGAAGAAAATACTTGGGAAATTGAAGAAATTACCAATTTTGAATTTGACCAAAATGGAAATTTAATAAGAGAAGAATCTAAAAGGACACAAGCAGGTATTTTAGTAGATGAGTACAAAAAGCAATTTGAGTATTCTGAAGAAAATCTTTTAATTTCTATGACCCAGCAAGGTGGACAACCACGCAAATCTTTAGAAAATTATCGAAAAGAAGAATATTCTTATAATTCAGAAAAACAAATGACAGAACTGCTTATAAGTTATTGGTTTACTACAGATTGGGAAATTAGGCGGAAATATACATTTGCATACGATAATAATAAACTTAGTCAAGTCCTTTACTACACAATAGTTGAAGGAGATTGGTTCAATGATTTTAAACAAGACTTTAATTATAATACTAACAATAATCTAAGTTCGGTTGAAGAAAAAAATTTAGAAACCACAAATGAAAATATTTCAAAGCTTTATATAGAATATAACGAGTATCAACAAGTTTCAGAAATTGGCAAAATAAAATTTAATATTTTTTCTTCAATTTCTGATAAAATTATTTACACTTACGAAGAAATTGATGAAACTAAAATTTCTAATTTAATATTTTCTGATTTTACAGTTTTTCCCAACCCTGCACAAAATTTTATTAATATTCAATCAGCAGAAAATTTGTTTGATAAAGTTGAATTAATTGATATTACAGGAAAAACAGTATTTGTTTCTAAAATTGCATTAAATTCTAATAATATAAGTATTCCTACTTCTCACTTGGCAAATGGCAATTATCAATTAAAAGTAACAAGTGGAAATCAAATTGGAACAAAACAAATTATTGTAAATAAATAAAACAATCTTAAAAAAGATAAATTTTTTATTTGATTTTTACAAACTAACTAATTTATAGTCTTTATTAATTTTCAAATAAGTTTTTATAATTTGTCTAATATCCTTATTATCAGGATATTTTTCAATAGATTCTATAATCTCATTTTGTGAAAAATCAAATTCTTTATCTAAAAGAGCATAACCTTGATATTTATTTTTCGCTATAGAAATTACTGCTCTTTGATTATCATCGCAGTTTTCAAATATTATAAACGCATTTTTTACCCCCAAACTTAATTCCTGTATTAATTTTTCGGCTCTTTTATTATAATCCTCTTGATTTTCTTTACCACAACAAGCACCTTTACATTCATTCAATCCATGATAAAAACAAGCACCCGCAGATTGATAAAGTCCGCATAATTTTTGACATAAATTATATTTTTCACACAATTTAAACAATACTTCAATAGCAGCATTACGAGAGGGATAAACATTCAAACAATCAGCCTCACAATTTTCTGAGTTTTTCACATAAAACTCTATATATCCCTTTTCATTTTCAAAAGTGAATATTCCCCAATTATTAATAAAACGCCTTTGAGCCTTATTGAATTTTGGTTTATTTTGTTTTATTTCGTGAGATTCTTTTAATAAAGCAATTAACTCACAACCAGTAAGTTCATAATCAATATCAGCAATTTCGGCTCGCATATTTAAAGCCTTATTTGTTTTTTCATTTTTTAAATGTTGTAAAATTCTAGACTTTAAATTTTTTGATTTTCCAATATAAATTACCTCTCCTTTTGTATTATAAAAATAATAAACTCCACATTTTTCAGGCAAATTTTTAATCTTAGAGATATTCAAATTTTGATTTAAACCATTTATTGAAAAGCCATTAATATTTTCACCTTGATTAAACTGATAATCATGTTTAAACAATTTATGAAACAAAATTGTGGTAGCTTTAGCGTCTCCAAACGCTCTATGTCGGTTTTGCAAATCTATTCCTAAATCTGCACATAAATTACCAAGACTATAGGATTTATGCCCAGGTAATAATTTTCGGCTTAATTGCAAAGTACACAAAGTATTTCTTTTATAATTATACGCAAGTGAAGCAAATTCTTGTTTTACTATATTATAATCAAATCCAGAATTATGTGCTACAAAAACTGTATTTTCAGTAATTTCTACTATTTCAGCTGCAATTTCATAAAATTTAGGAGCACTTTCCACCATTTCATTAGTAATTCCTGTCAAAGATGCAATAAAAGGAGGTATTTTAGATTCCGGATTAACAAGACTTGAAAATTCTTTAATAATTTTTTTGCCATCTGTAACTAAAATAGCAATTTCTGTAATTTTTACATTATTTTTTGAACCACCGTTTGTCTCAATATCTATAACTGAAAAAAGTTGTGTCATTTCTTTTTATCATCTTTGTCTGCTTGAGTTTTCTTTTTAGGTTTATTTATTAATTCAATTTTCAGGAAAGCGGGTCGTCTCATATAAATCGCAATTAATGCCCCTCCTATTCCACCTGCAAAACCGCCATTAATTCCTGGCCAATTATAATATTGCAAAACAAAATTTAAACCAACTAAAGCTACCAAAATTACTAATGAAAGTAAAGCTATTCTTTTCCAATTATAAATTAATTTAACTTCTGCATTACAATAAATACAAAAACGGTTTTTTTGCCCCTTCTTTTTCCAAAAAAGACGCTGAAAAGTATTACCTGTTTTATTACAATTAGGACATTGCATTTTGCAAAAATACTTAAATATTAATAGTATTCAATTATTTCTTAACACTTTTTTAAGTATTTTTAATAATATTATGAGAAAATCTAAAATTATATTTTTACTTTTGTTAAAATTTTAAAATTAAAGCTATAAAACATGAAACAATTTACATTTTTGATTATTGCAATCATCTTTAGTTTCAATTTTGCTTTTGGTCAAGGCATGGAACTAACGGACAAACTACCAAACGACCCGAATGTAATTACAGGAACTTTAGAAAATGGACTAACTTATTACATTAAGTCTAATAAAATTCCTGAAAATAGAGCAGAATTTACCTTAGCTGTAAAAGCAGGTTCGGTTATAGAAGATGAAGACCAACAAGGTTTGGCTCACTTTACAGAACACATGGCTTTTAATGGTTCTACTAACTTTCCAAAAAATGAGCTTGTAAATTATTTAGAATCTTTAGGTATGCAGTTTGGACCAGAAGTAAATGCTTATACATCTTTTGACGAAACTGTTTATGGAATTAAAGTTCCAACTGATGATCCCGAGTTTATAGAAAAAGGATTATTAGTTCTTTACGATTGGGCCTCAGAATTAAGTTTAGAAACCGAAGAAATTGATGCCGAACGTGGTGTTATTCACGAAGAATGGAGAATGGGGCAAGGAGCTATGGACCGTATTCAACGCAAATACTTAAAAGCTATTTTCCATAATTCTATTTATGCAGAAAGATTGCCTATAGGAACAATGGAAGTTGTTGACAATTGCGATCCTGAAACTATACGCCGTTTTTATCGCGACTGGTATCGTCCTGATTTAATGGCTGTTATATTAGTTGGTGATTTTGATGCAAAAGAAATGGAACAAAAAGTTATCAATCAATTTTCAAAAATTAAAATGATAGATAATCCACGCGAAAGAGTTTATGCCGACATTCCAGACCATGAAGAAACTTTAATTTGCGTAGCTACAGACCCCGAAGCTCCTATAAGCATGATACAAATGTTTTACAAACATCCGTCAAAACCAAAAATTACTGTTGCCGACTATAAAGACGATATGATTAGCATGTTGCTAAGCTCTATGCTTTCAAATCGTTTGGCTGAGCTTACTCTTTTAGAAAATCCTCCTTTTATTCAAGCTTACGCAGGATATTCAGAATTTATAGGACCTAAAGATGTATTTATTAGTTTAGGAATTGTTCAAAATAATGACATAAAAACTACAATGCAAGCCCTAGTTTCTGAAAATGAAAGAATGATTCAATATGGTTTTACAGAAACTGAATTAGAAAGAGAAAAAGCAGCAATTCTTAAACAAATGGAAAAAGCTTATAATGAAAGAGATAAGCAAAAATCAGAAAGCTATGTTAGTGAATATAAACAACACTTTCTTCCTCCATATAGCCCTTATCCAGGTATTGAGTATGAATATGAGTTATTTAAAAAATATATACCTCAAATTAGTTTAGAAGAAGTTAACGCTTTTGCTAAAACTGTTGTTACAGAAGAAAATTGTGTTATTGTTGTTATGGCTCCTGAAAAAGAAGGAGTTACAATTCCAAGCCAAGACGAAATTTTAAAAATATATCAAGATGCCTCAAAAATTAAAGTGGAAGCATATGTTGACAAAGTTTCGGATAAAAGCTTAATTTCAGATTTACCAAAACCTGTTAAAGTTAGTAAAAAATCTAAAAACAAAGATTTTGGCTATCAAACTTGGACACTTAAAAATGGTATAAAAGTAGTTTTTAAAACTACAGATTTTAAAGATGATGAAATCATGTTTGAAGCAAAAAGTTTAGGTGGATATTCAGTTTACGAACAAAGAGATGATATTAGCAGTAAAATTGCAGATGAAGTTGCAGAAGAAAGTGGTTTAGGTAATTATGACAAATCTGAATTACAAAAATTCTTAGCAGACAAAAATGTTAGATTTAGCACTTATATAGGCGAAAGCTCTGAAGGTATAACCGGCTCTTCAAGTGTAGAAGATTTTGAAACTTTATTACAAATGATTTATGCTACATTTACACAACCAAGACTAACAGAAACAGCTTTTAACTCATATATGAACAAGCAAAAAGCTTTGTTAGAAAATGCTAAATTAGACCCACAATCTGCATGGTCGGATACTTTAAGAACTACTGTAGCTAATAATCACCCACGCCGCAGACCAATTAACGCTACTATTTTAGATGAAGCAAACTTTAGAAGAGTAAAAAGCATTTATTCTCAAAGATTTGGCGATCCAGGTAATTTTACTTTTTATTTTGTTGGAAATTTTGATGAAAAACTTGCTAAACCTCTAATTGAAAAATATTTAGGAGCACTTCCAATAGTTGAAAGAAACGAAAATTATAGAGATTTAGGCGTAAGACCTCCAAAAGGAATTGTTGAGAAAACTGTAAACAAAGGTAAAGATGCTAAATGTATGGAAGTTATTAACTTTACCGGAGAATTTGATTATACATACCACAATAGATTAGAATTAGACGCTATTTGTAAAATTTTATCAACACGTTTATTAGAAGAAATTCGTGAAAAAGAAAGTGGAGTTTATACTATAGGTGCATATCCATCAAGTTCAAAAATTCCATACGAACAATATAGTGTTACAATTTTCTTTAGCTGCGATCCTGAAAGAGAAAATGAATTAAAAACTAAAATTTTCGACATTGTTAAATCCTTACAAACAGACGGAATAAGCGAGAAAGACATACAAAAAGTCATTGAAAAAGAAAAACGTGAGTTCGAAACTAATGTGAAAGAAAATTCATATTGGAAAAGACTTATTATGGATGTTGAAGATAAAAATGTAAACTCTAAAGAATACAAAGATTATCCAAATATGATGGAAAATATAAGTGTTGAATCTATGACAAAAGCTGCAAATAAATATTTTGATTTAAACAACTATATAAAAGTTATGTTAGCACCTGAAAATTAAAAAAATATATTAAAAAAGACGGTGTCTCATAAGTGTCAAACTGCTTCGTTACTTTTAATATTCGGACTCAGTCACGTACTTCTGTACGCTCCTTCGTTCTCAATTTCAGAGCCTTGCATTTTAACACTTCTGAAACATCTTGAAAGTTTATTGTTTTAAAAGTTGTTTTGAGACCGCCTTTTTGTTAATTCATTTTTAAAAACATTAAAAAAATATAATCTTATGGCAAGAAAATTCAAAGAAAATTTATCCGTACTTAGCGTAGTTGACTGGAATAGAAGATTATTTGATTCTTTAATTCCTCTTCCTGATGGAACAAGCTACAATGCTTATTTTATTGAAGCAAGCGAAAAAAACGTTTTAATTGATACTGCAGAACCTGAATTGGCTCAAGTTTTTTTTGAAAAACTTAAAGGTATTGAAAAAATTGATTATATAGTATCGCTACATGCCGAGCAAGATCATTCTGGCTTGATTCCAGAAGTTTTGGCTAAATATCCAAACGCAAAACTTATATGTTCACCTAAAGCAAAAGACATTTTAAGCGAACATTTGCCAATTGCTGAAGAGAAATTTATCACAGTAGAAGACGGTGAGGAAATTTCATTAGGAAATAAAACTTTAAAGTTTATCCATTTCCCTTGGGTACATTGGCCAGAAACAATGTTGGCTTATCTAAAAGAGGATAAACTTATGTTTACATGCGACTTTTTAGGTTCGCATTTAGCTACAACTGATTTGTTTGTTACAGATGAATGTTTGGTTTATGAAGCAGCGAAAAGATATTTTGCAGAAATTATGTTACCTTTTAAAAACATAATAAATAAAAATTTCCCAAAACTTGATGAATACGAAATTGATATTGTTGCTCCAAGTCACGGACCTATGTATGATAAACCAAAATTTATAATTGACGCTTATAAAGACTGGTTGTCTGATACTCCAAAAAATGTTGTAATTATACCTTATATTTCTATGCACGGTAGCGTTGAAAAGATGGTCAATCACCTAATTACAGCTTTAGAAAACAGAGGTGTAAAAGCATATAAATTTGATTTATCAGTTACAGATATTGGAAAATTAGCAATTACCTTAGTAGATGCAGCAACAATTGTAATAGGAACACCAACAGTTTTGGGCGAAGCTCATCCTGTTGTTTCTTATGCAACTCTTTTGGCAAATGCACTAAAACCGAAAGCAAAATACGCTTCTGTTATTGCCTCTTATGCTTGGGGTGGAAAAGCTATTGAAAAAATTGCAGGTATGATTCCAAATATTAAAGCTGAAATTATTGAACCAATTTATGTTAAAGGAGTTCCAAAAGAAGCTGATTTAAAAGCTATTGAAAATTTAGCCGAAGAAATTAGCATAAGACATAAAAAAGATAACTTAAGTTTGTAATATTAATTTTCACTATTAACCGACTAAATTAAAAAAATGTTTATAATATTTTCTAAGTCGTTGAAAATCAATGATTAAAAATTCGTAAATTTCAATTTTAGAAACCTACCTACCCCTAAAATAGAGTCATTTGTAT
>JALOAQ010000036.1 GCA_023228725.1 Bacteroidales bacterium
GTTCCATGAGTGGAAATTCGCTTTGTATATTCGGAATTGAAGCTTCGTTTATTGATCCTGTAACTGATGTATTATTAGTTAATTTAACAACAAGTCCAAATTCTTGCATAGAACATGGTGGTGCAAATATTACTATTTTAAACTCTTGCAATCCTAATCCTACCATAAATTGGAGTACTGGTGCAACCGGCTTGAGTGTAAGCAATCTTGAAGCAGGAAATTATTCCGTTACAGTAACAGATGCTTCGCCTTGTAATGATACAATAATTAATTTCTCAATAATCGATCAAACTTATTTTGCTATTGATATAACAAGCATAGGTAATGCGTGTGTTGAGCCGGTACAACTAACAGCAAATGTTGATGGTGGAAATCCCGCTGATGTTAGTTTTGTATGGAATACATCTCCGGTACAAACAACACAAAGCATAAGTGTAAGTAGCGGTGGAACTTATTCTGTAACTGCTACTTATGGTAATTGTGAAGATCAAGCAAGTATTGAAATTATTGGTGGAGATTTTGACTTTGAAATAGATTATTCTCCTTCAATTTGTGAAGGCAACAGTGGATTTGCCCAATTTAGTTTAATTACAGGAACGGGTCCTTTTAATTATCTATGGTCAACTGGTTCTACACAAGATAATATTTCAATTACTTCTCCAGGTGAATATTGCTTAACTGTTACGGATATGGCAAGTCTTTGTCAATTAAGCAAATGTGTTAATGTAAATATATTTCCTTCTTTTAATATTAATGTTACAACAAGCGACTTGGTATGCTATAATGAGCATAATGGAAGTGCAACAGCCACAGTTAGCGGAGGAGCACCTGAATTTACTTATAATTGGGACGGCGTGATTGCAGGTTCAAGTGTTTCAAATTTAGGTCAAGGCGAACATACTCTCATTGTTACTGATGCTAATTCTTGTTCTAGCACAACTTCTTTTGTTATTAATAGCCCACCTGAACTTATAGCTAACATTTCCCAAGACCAAGGAATATGTTATGGTGAGCAAGCTGTAATAAATGTAAATGTTAGTGGTGGAGTTCCGCCTTATACATATTTTTGGTCAGACGACCCAAACAATCATGATACTGAAAGAACTGTTCAACCCGAAAGCACAAGCCAATATACTGTTAATGTTTATGATGCAAACAACTGCGAAGTTACAGCACAAACAACAATTAGCGTAAGTCAGCCTATTGTTTTAGATATAAATGTAACTAATAATATCTGCTACGGAGTTTGTGATGGAAGTGCTAATATTAACATTACAGGTGGCACAGCTCCTTTTACATTTAGCTGGGAAAGTAATACCGAAACATGGACAGGTATTTGTGTTGGCTCTTATTCTGTTACAGTAACAGATGCAAACGCTTGTTCTAGTGAAGCAAATTTCGAAATTTCAGAATCCGCTAATGAAAAATTATTATCAAACTTTGTAGATATTAATAATGTAAGTTGTTTTGGTTTTAGCGATGCAAATGCAAATGTAATTCCAAATGGCGGAACGCCACCTTATAATGTAAACTGGCAAAATGAAGTTGAACAAGATGGTTTTATAGGATTAAATATGCCTGCAAATATATATTTTTATATTACTGTTACAGACGCAAATAATTGTCATTATTTAGACAGTATAAAATTTTCCCAACCACCAATTTTAGAACTTAGTGGTAATACTAATCCAATTATTTGTGGCGAATCCGGTGGGATAGGTACAGTTCATGCAAGTGGCGGTACTCCACCTTATGAATATTTGTGGCAGAATAATGAAACTACAGAAACTGCTACAGAATTATCTTATGGGCAAAATTTTGTAACAGTTACTGATGCAAATAATTGTAGCGAAAGCTTGAACTTATTTGTAAATATGACAGGCATAATTTATGGTAATTTTATTATTTTACAAGAAAATTTATGTTATAATGATAGTATTGCAACAATAAAAGCGGTATTTGACAAAGGTCGAGCTCCTTTTACATATTCTTGGTCAAATGGACAAACAGATTCTATTGCAACAGGTTTTCCCGCAGGCGAACATTATGTATATATATCAGATAAATATAATTGTTCAGACAGTGTACATTTTATTATAACAGAACCAGATTCTTTAATTCCAAATTTTACAATTAAGCAACCTTCTTGCACAGGGATATATGATGGAAGCATAGATGCCAATCCTAGCGGAGCAAGTCCTTATTATACTTATTTATGGAATAATAATTCTACTGATAGTATAATTACAAAAATTACAGATGGAATTTATTATGTAAGTATTACTGACTCAAACGATTGCGAATATGCTTACGAAATTGAATTAGTTGAATCTGATTTTTGTTTAGTTTTTTATAATACAATTACACCCAATGGAGATGGCGAGAATGATACCTGGATAATTAAAAATATTGAAAAAATTCCAAGAAACGAAGTATGGATTTACAATAGAATTGGTAATCTAATATATTACGCAAAAGAATATCAAAACGACTGGGATGGAACTTATAATGGAAAAGATGTTCCTGAGGGAACTTATTATTATATTGTAAGTACAGGTACTTGGGAAGAACCATACAAAGGACATATAACTGTAATTCGATAATATTATGAAAACTAAAATAATAATAATTTTAACTGTTTTATCATTAATCAGTTTTAAAAATTACGCACAGCAATTAGAACATCACAGAAATTATGTTTATAATATTGCTATACACAACCCTTCGGCTATTTCTTTGTCCGAAATTCCTGAAATAATATTAAACCACAGGTCGCAATGGATAGGATTTTCCGGTGCACCGCGTATTTCGTCAATTTATGGAAAATATTTATTCCGCCAAGATATGGGAGCTTCGGCTAGTATGCTTTACGATAAACTTGGATTAAACCAAAAACTAAGTTTTAACCTTGCTTATTCCTATATTATTCCCACTGATAACTTTAACTTAAGTTTTGGATTAGCTTGGACATTTAATCAAATAAAAATTTTATCAACAGAAATGGTAGTTCATGATATTAACGATCAAATTTTAAACTTAGATTCTAATCAACAAATATGGAAACCTGACGCTAATATAGGAATGATGTTTAACGCTAAAAACTTTTTTGCAGGATTTTCAATAGTTCAATTATTCAAATCTAAATATAAATTTCAGCACAATTTAAATGATGTTTCTGCTCTAATTCAAGATGCCAGACACCTGTTTATTACCGGAGCTTATCATTTTAGGTTTGAAGAAAACCAACATAGTATAAGCCCTATCTTAAACTTGTACAGTACAAAAGGGAGTCCATTCAAATTTGATATAATGGCAAATTATACTTATAAAAGTACTTTTAGCACCGGCTTAGCATTAAGTAAAGGAGACGCATTAATATTTTCTTTAGGATACAAATACGACAGATTTACAATAAGTTACGCTTTTGATTTTGTAATTTCAAGAATTAGAAATGTTAGTAGTGGTGCTCATGAGATTACATTTGGAGTGTATTTGTTTGATAAAAAAGCAAGTGGTTTTTCTAATCCAATGTTTTGATAAATATTTCCTAAAACACTTTTATAAAACATAGAACAAAAAACATTTAGCATTCTTTAATTAGAATAATTTATTTAATTTTACAAAAAATTATTTTATGAAAACTAGGTTTTTATTATTTGCATTTATATTTTGTTCAAGTTTAAGTTTTGCTCAAAAACAAGAATTTGAATCGCCTGCAAAAACATCAAAACAATCAACAGTTTTATTTAAAAACTTAGTTTATGATTTTGGAAAAATTAAACATCAATCCGAAGCCAAAGCTGTTTTTGTTTTTAAAAATATAAGTAAACAGCCTGTAAAATTAACTAATGTGCAAACAAGTTGTGGTTGTACGGCAGCGGATTGGCCAAGAGAAGAGATAGCAAAAAGGAAAAAACAAAAAATTTCAATTATTTACGATTCCAGAATAGTTGGTAAATTCCAAAAATATGCTTATGTTTATGTTCAAGGACTTTCAGAACCTATTCAATTGCAAATTAAAGGGGAAGTTTTGCCTTTAGAAATAGAAAAACAAGAAATTGCAGAGCCTAATAAAGCAGAAAAGAAAATTAAAATTTCAGATGATAAAACTGTGAAAAAAGAATTTGAAAATCAAAATATAGAAAAACAAAAAAATAAAATTAATAATAACTAATATATTTAAAAATTATGCCAAAAATTTCTAACAAAGGTATGGCAATGCCATCTTCACCAATTCGTAAACTTGTTCCTTATGCCGAGGCTGCAAAAGCACGTGGCGTTAAAGTTTATCATTTAAACATTGGTCAACCTGACATTAAAACACCTGAACTTGCTTTAGATGCAGTTCGGAACATGAAAGAAACAGTAATTGAGTACAGCCATTCAGCCGGAAATATTTCTTATCGTAAAAAACTAGTTGAATCATATAAAAAAATAGGTATTGATGTTACAACTGATGAAATTATTGTAACAAATGGCGGTTCAGAGGCAATTACAATTTCTTTTATGTCAACTTTGAACGAGGGGGATGAAGTTATTATTCCAGAACCATTTTATGCAAACTATAATGGCTTTGCAATTCAAACCGGTGTGGTTATTAAACCAATTACTTCTAGTATTGATAACGATTTTGCACTTCCATCAGTTGAGGAGTTTGAAAAACTTATTACGCCAAAAACAAAAGGTATCGTAATTTGCAACCCAAACAATCCAACAGGATATTTATATTCAAAAGAAGAATTATATCAACTTGCAGAAATAGTTAAAAAGCATGATTTATATCTGTATTCTGATGAAGTTTACAGAGAGTTTTGTTATGACGGAAACACTCATTTATCTGTTTTAAATATTCCTGGTTTAGAGCAGCATGCAATTATGTTAGATTCAGTTTCTAAACGTTATAGTATGTGTGGTGTTAGAGTTGGTTGGATTGTTTCTAAAAATAAAGAAGTAATGGCTACTGCTATGAAATTTGCCCAAGCAAGACTTTGTCCGCCATCTTTAGGGCAAATTGCTGCCCAAGCCGCCATCGACACTCCTGATTCATATTTTGAGGAAGTTTACAATGAATATATTGAGCGTCGCGACTTTATGGTTGCAGGATTAAATAAAATACCCGGAGTTTATTGTCCAAATCCAAAAGGAGCTTTTTATACTGTTGTAAAACTTCCAATAGACGATGCCGACAAATTCGCACAATGGATATTAGAAGAGTTTGAATATAATAAACAAACTGTTATGATGGCTCCTGCTACAGGTTTTTACAATACAAAAGGTTTAGGAAAGAATGAAGTTAGAATTGCTTATGTTTTAAAAATTGAAGACCTTAAAAATGCAATAGAAACACTACAAAAAGCTCTTGAAGTTTACCCTGGAAGGGTTGATTAGTATGTGGTATTTAGTGGTTAGTGCTTAGTATTTAGTTGTTAGTGGGCGAAATGCGAGAAGCACTTTCGACTTTATAGACTTTCGACTTTACAGACTTTCGACTTTAATTACTCACTCTGAAAACTCTAAATTTTAGTTCCATATTCCATTAATTATTTCTCCACAATTTTTGCATTTACCTGAAAATTCATTAGTTTCTGTTTTATAAGTTTTTCTTTTTATTAAAGTTTGTCCGCAATTTGAACAGTTTGTATTTCCTTCTTCTTGATGAACATTTCCTAAATACACATATTTAATTCCTTTTGATTTTGCAATTTGAGCAGCTTGTTCAACCGTTGCTACAGGGGTAGGGGGGACATTTTGCATTTTGTAAGAGGGAAAAAACCTACTGAAGTGTAAAGGAGTTTCAGCAAAATTGTTTTCTACCAACCAGTCGCACATTTCTGCAATCATTTCCATATCATCTGTGTGGTTTGGAATAATTAAATTTGTAATTTCTAACCAAACATCGCTGTCTAGTAAAATTTTTAAATTATTTAAAATTGGTTCCAAGCTTGCACTAGTTATATCTCTATAAATTGAATCCTTAAAAGCTTTTAAATCAATGTTTGCAGCATCTAAATAAGGTATTAATTCTTTTAATGGTTCTGGATTTATAAATCCATTTGAAATAATTATGTTTTTTATGCCATTTTCCTTAGCAAGTTTAGCTGTTTCAAGAACAAATTCGTAAAAAACCGTAGGTTCTGTGTAAGTGTAGGCAATAGATTCACATTTATTTTTCTTTGCCGAAGCAACAATTTGTTCAGGTGTAGCTTCAATATATTCTAATTGTAAAGGGCTATTTTGGGATATTTCTGAATTTTGACAATTTTTACAGTTCATATTACAACCAGCAGTACCTAAAGAAAAGCTTGAGCTTCCAGGTAGAAAATGATATAAAGGTTTTTTCTCTATTGGGTCAATATGTATAGCAACTAAATTACCATAACTTAGGCTAATTAGTTCACCATTTATATTTTGTCTTGTTTTGCAGCGACCAATTTTACCTTCACTAAGTTTACACTCGTGAGGACAAAGTGTGCAGTGTATTCTTCCGTCTTCTAATTTTTCGTAATATTTTGCTTGATTTTTATTTTTTTTTATAAAATCACTTTCAGAAAACACAATTGCTTCATAAGTATAAATATCAGCATCTTTCCAGCCATTATAGCCAATCCCGGCTTTGTCGCGTGCACAATGCCCTAAAAATTCTTCTAAATCCCAGCCAGTACTTTCAGCAACTTGAGGTAAAAATGTTCCGGCTCTACCGTTTTTTACAATATAAATACCATGTTTGCCAAGCTCAATTTCATCAATGGATTTTATTTTTTTAAATGGTGTTAAAACTGAAATTTCTATTTCCACTTCATCTAATTCTTGTTTTGAAATTGGCGAAAAACGATAATCCTCAGTTGCGGCTGAAACAGCCATTTCTATCACAACTTGATAAAGCGGAATATTTGGTTCAAATCTGCCTATGCAGCCTCGCAAATTTGAATCTTTATTAAATGTAACAAAAGCACCACACTTTTCATTAAGATTTTCTGAAACTTTAATGTCCTTAATTTCTAAACTTTTGTTTTCAATAATTTTTGTTTCAGCACTTAAGCGAGCAAGCTGCAAAAGTTCAATTTTTTCTTTATCACTTAGTGAAAATTCTGCATTATTTTTATTTGTTACCGAAATAGCCCAATATCCAACAACTCTATCATCGCTTCCGTAAGGCGAATCACCTGAATTTTTATAATGAATTTTATTAAAAGCATATTCCTCATTTGTTAAATACATTAAACTTAAAACAGAGTTCCAAGCACAACAATTTGTAGAAAGATTTTTAATTCCAGTTTTTGTATTTACAATTTTAATTAATTCCTCAGGCTTGCCACTTACAATTGCATTTGCAGTTGCTAAATCAATATTTACTGCATCATTATAGCTTGGATAGTGTGAAAAGTCAGTTGAAACAATAAAAATATTTTCTTCATTCCAATATGCTTTTAGTGCGTCTGCAATTTTTTTTACATTTTCTTCTCCATCAAAACCAATTACAATAGGTATAATTTGAAAATCATTTTTTAAATGATATTGTAAAAATGGCAACTGAACTTCAATGCTGTGTTCAGTTTTATGTGCATCATGAACGAAAGAAAAAATCTCATTATTTTTGATTAATTCATTACAAATCTCAATATTGACTTTTACTTCACCAAGAGGAGTTTCGTAATTACCTATATTATATATAGAAGCTCCGGGAAAATATTTTGTGTGGCTTGAAGCAATAATAAATATATTTTTATATTTTTTATTTGGATTTATTTGATTAATTGCCGAAGCAGCTATTTCTCCACTAAAAATATATCCGGCATGAGGTGAAATTATTGCTCTTGCATCTTGTTTTCTCTCTTTTGCTTTTGAAAACAAAATTTTTAAATCTTTGTTGAGACTTTCTTTACTGCCAGAATAAAACTGACCTGCTACAGCGGCTTTCCTGTTCATATTTATAAGGGTTTTTGTGTTTTGAGAAAATAAAATCAAAGGGGAAAAACATAAAATTAAGCAAAAAATAAAAATTGTATTTGTTCTTTGTTTATTCATTTTAATCAGCTTTTTACAAATATAAGGAAATTTATTCTAATAAAAAATTCAATATTATAAGATGGTAAAAAAAACAGCAATTTTTTAAAAAAAAATTGCTGTTTAAAATTTTGTGTTTAAAATTTTTTATTCATATTCATAATATGTTCTGTAAACCGATGTGGAGCCACCAAGACCTGTGTATTTCATAGTTACTTCAGTTGGAAATTTGCCGTCATAAGTATATTCATATTCTATTGTTGTAATGTTAGAACCCCATCTGTTTATAACTTTTCCAACATTGTTTTTGGAAAAACCTTCACTTATAGAATAAACATTGGAATAAAATGGATTAGATTTTTTATCGTAATTTTCATAAGTATATTCGTCAATCCAAGAGCCATCAATTTCTTTCATTTTGCTTAGATTATTTCCATCATATTCAAATTCAAAATAATATACGTAATTTCCTTTTGTGTTTTTGCTTCGTATTCTATCTTTTACTTCTTTAATTGGTAAAATCATAGATATAAAGCTTTCAGGTTTTGTGGTTTTTTTATAATAATCTTCGTCATCATATACTGTAATAGTAATTTTTACAACTTTAGATTTTTCGTATTTAAACTCATAAAAACTTTCCAAAACATTATCATAATAGTATTCAATTTTACTTACTCCATCTTTATCGTATTTTATTTCATATCGGTCTCCATAAGAATAATCTTCAATTCTAATTAGGCGATTTTTATTATCATAACTAAAGTTTTCGGTATAACTGATTTGATTATCCCAATAATAGTCAATCTTTTTTAATTGCTTTTTCTCCCAAGTCCATTCTTGACTTAGTCGTTTAGGAGAAGAGCCACTTAGAGATTCTTCATAAATTCGTTTAATTTTTTTATTAGGGTTATAAACTCCCTCTTTTTCGCAGCCTATAAATAAAATACTTAAGGCTAAAATAAGAAACAAATACTTTTTCATAATTTTGTAATTTAAAATATGCCTCCACTTTTTTAGGCTATCGGCAACTCCTTTTAATTTTTAGTTTAATTTATTTCTACAAATATACATATTAATTTTATATATAAATCATTTTTTGATTTTTTTTAAAATATTAATTAATTTTCATTATTTATAAAACTTTCCTTAAATTTAATTAGTAAAATATTACAAGTTCAACCACAAAATACAAGTTTTATTAAAATTCTTTTATGTATATTTTAATTTTACTATATTCGTAAACTTAAATTTATTTTTATGAAAAACTATTTTTTACTTTTTGGGATTTTACTTTTTATTCCATTTTTTTCAGAGGCATGTACAAATTATTTAGTTACAAAAACTGCTTCTGTTGATGGTAGTACAATGATAAGTTATGCTGCGGATTCTCATATTCGTTATGGTGAGCTTTATTGGCGTCCTGCAAGTGATTGGCCTGAGGGAAGTATGCGTACTATTTATGATAGAGGCACAAATAAGCCTTTGGGTCAAATTCCGCAAGTAGCTCATACTTATAAAGTTGTAGGTTTTATGAATGAGCATCAAGTTGCAATTGGTGAAACTACTTTTGGTGGGCGTAATGAATTGCTTGATACTACTGGTATTATAGATTATGGCAGTATGATGTTTATTGTTTTGGAAAGGTCTAAAACTGCCAGAGAAGCAATTAAAATAATGATAGAATTATTTAATGAATATGGTTATGCAAGTAGTGGTGAAACTTTTTCAATTGCTGATCCTAATGAAGTGTGGATTGTAGAACTTGTTGGAAAAGGAGTGGACTTAGTTTACGACAAAAAACAAAAGAAATATATAAATAAAAATAAAGGAGTTGTTTTTGTTGCGATTAAAATTCCTGAAGGTTATGTGTCTGCACATGCAAATCATTCTCGTATTACAAATTTTCCTTTGGAGAATATGAAAAATTCAATTTCTTGTAAAAATTTGGATAAAATTTTTGATGAAAATATTGAAGTCGTTTATGCTCATGATGTTATTAGTTTTGCTAAAGAAAAATCTTATTTTTCAGGTAAAGATGAAGATTTTTCATTTTCACAAGCTTATGCACCTATTACTTATGATGCGGCAAGGTTTTGTGAACTTAGAGTTTGGGCAATGTATAATGAAATAAGTGATGATATGGCGAAATATTGGGATGCAGCCTGTGGAAATGATTTAGAAACAAGATTGCCATTGTATATTAAACCTAATAGAAAATTGAGTCAATTAGATTTATTTAAGTTTTTCAGAAATTATTTGCAAGGAACAGAATTAGATATGACAACAGATATTGGAGCAGAGCCTTCAAGAATGCCATATCGTTGGCGACCTTTAACTTTTGAGTATAATGGAAAGGAATATTTGCAAGAAAGAGTTACAGTAACCCAACAAACTGGTTTTTCTTTTGTGGCTCAAATGCGTTCTAATTTGCCTAACCCAATTGGTGGGGTTTATTGGTTGGGAGTTGATGATGCAGGTTCTTGCGTTTATACGCCTTTTTATGTTGGAATTACAAAACCAGCCTCAAAGTGGGCTGAAGGCTATGGAGATATTTTAACTTATAAAGATGATGCAGCTTTTTGGGTGTTTAATAGATTAGCACATTTTAAGTATTTATTTTACAATAGAGTAATGCCAGAAATTGAAAAACATCAGTCATTTTTAGAAAATAAATATGTTGAATATTTAGATATAATTGATGAGACAGCTTTAAAATTATATGAAAATTCTCCAGAAAAAGCAGAAGAGTTTTTAACTGAATATTCATGTAATACTGCTAATGCTTTGGTGGATTATTGGAAAGAATTAGATAATTTTCTTTTAGTAAAGTATTTAGATGGAAATGTTAAACCCGAAGAAAATGGAGAGTTTTTAAGAAATCCATGGGGATATCCAAAATCAATAGAATGGCCGGGTTATTCTGATGAGTGGAAAAAAAATCTTATAGAAAAAACAGGAGAGCGTTTTTTGATGAAGTAGCGTTTTTTTAGAGTTTAATCTTTTTTATTTAAAATTTATAATACTTAGTTCTTATTCTTAGTAGAAAGTAATGTTCTAATATTTTCTTGATATTAATTATAGAGCAAGGGCGGGCTAAAGGTTTATACAACTAAGCTTTAATAAATAGTTTGCATATTTAGATAAATTGAAGGATAAATAAGTAATTTGGAGGATATTTAGCTTATACAAAAAAAAATCGGATAGTAAAAAACTATCCGATTTTTTTTTGTATAATTTCAAATTATTATTCTTTAATAAATTTAGCAAACTGATTATCAGCTTTTATAATGTAAAGTCCTGGTTTTAAATTAGAAACATCAATTGATTTTCCTGAAACATTTGCGTTTAAAACTGTTTTTCCTGAAATATCCATTATTGTAATATTTTCAGTTTGAAGACCTTCTAATTGTAAAATACTGCTTGTTGGGTTTGGATAAACTCTAAATGGATTATTTGTGTTTTCGTTAACTCCTAAAACAACTGTTTCGTAATGAGCTTGGAAACCTTGAGCTTGTCCTTGTCCATCAGTGGTAAATTCTAAATAAAATTTATTGCTATTTGTTGTTAGTTCGCCAGGATTATTACTACCTGTATATTTACCAACTAATTTAAGTAATCCGTTTTCTGTATTTCCTTTCCATATTGTTAGCGTATCGCCTTTTGCTAAGTCAAATCTATTAAAACTTAGTCTTAAAAAGTCTGCATCTTTCATATCAGGATTAATTAACCAACTACAGTTTGTATTATTTGCATATAAGTTTGGTCCGCTGCCGTCATCAAAAGAGTATGAAGGTAATACCATAACTATATCATTTTTACAAAAATCAGCACCATAAGGAGCAAGTTCAAAAATTGCAGATTGCGCTATAGGGAATTCTGTTTGTGGGTTAATATTATCTAAATAAAAATAACCATCTTTATATCCGCCCCAGCCCCAATTAAATCTAAAGAAAGATGTATCTTTATAACCGTCGCAAACAAAAGCATGTCCGCCTTCATCTTCGCTAACTCCTGCATACATTATCGGTCTTCCTAAATCTAGGTCGTATTTAAGTTTAAATTTCCATTCAGCATCCGACATTTCTTCTTTATAAATAAAGTAAGAACCTGATCTATATTTAAAATTACTTTTGAAAGCTTCCCAAGCAAAAGCAGTTTGTGAGCCGGAACTTTCGTAACCATAGTTCATATTAACAGCTATACCGCAATGGAACATAAGTCTTGCAACTTCTTCTTTTTCTTCTGTAGTTGAATTTGGTTTAAAAAAGTTTGGCATTAAACTATAATCATATGATTCTTGGTTTAAATCAACGGTATAATATTGCCCCCAGTGGTAATTTATAATACCTTTGGCAGTATCTGGATATTCCCAATATTTCATTATTTGTGCCATTGCAGTGGCAACACAACCAGCATATGTATGTCCATGAGAACCTTCTGGATGTTCTGGTGTAAACATATTGTATGGCCAATCTTGATTCCATCTTGTTTGCAGTAATTGGTCAACTTTTTTAGAATTACTTCTATAATCGCCACTAAGCATATCTTCCCAAAGTTTTTCAATTTGTGGACTAGCTTGGTAATTGTTTTCTTCAATCATATCTAATTGTTTTAGATATTGATTAATCCACATTTTTGTTGCAGGAGCAATATTTGTGTCAAAATCAAATTCACCTTCATCAGCAAAAGCTAAAACAGGAACAGCTCTATTATCGCCACTAATTAAGATAAAACCTCCGTCAACAAAATTTAAAACATGTATTTTATCTTGATTGTTAACATTCTTAATACTAGAAATAGATTTAATTTCTGCATTAATTCCTGCTTTACTTGAACTAGGCATAAATTTTTGCCCAATTTCAATAGCTGTTTCGATTGAAACTTTGTTTGAATTGTTCTGACTGAATCCCGAATAGTTAATTAAACTAACTAAAACGATTAGCATAACTATTTTTAACCCAATTTTTTTCATATTTCCCTTTTTAAATTTATTTATTTAATTTTATTTAAAATTCACATTATAATTATTTGTCAAAAATAAGATTTTTTTTTAAATCTCTTACTATTTTTAATAAATTTTATATTAACATTTTATTTATACTGCTAATCTTACTGATTATTACAATTTTATCTTAATATTATTTTATTTTTTGAACAAAGAATTAACAAAATCTATCTTATTAAATATTTGTAAATCTTCAATTCCTTCTCCAATTCCTATATATTTTACAGGAATTTTAAATTGGTCGGAAATTCCTATAACCACTCCACCTTTTGCTGTGCCGTCTAATTTTGTAACTGCTAAAGCTGTAATTTCTGTAGCTTTTGTAAATTGCTTGGCTTGTTCATAGGCATTTTGTCCTGTAGAGCCGTCAATTATCATAAGAACTTCATGCGGTGCTTCCGGAATTACTTTTTGCATCACTCTTTTAATTTTTGTCAACTCATTCATTAAATTTATTTTGTTATGAAGTCTTCCTGCCGTGTCTATTATTACCACATCTGCTTGGGCTTTTTTTGCAGCAGAAACGGTATCAAAAGCTACAGATGCTGGATCGGAACCCATATTTTGTCTAATCATTGGAACGCCAACTCTATCAGCCCAAATTTGAAGTTGGTCTATAGCAGCAGCTCTAAAAGTGTCGGCAGCACCAATATATACAGATTTGCCAGCATTTTTAAATTTGTTTGCTAATTTGCCAATAGTTGTTGTTTTTCCAACTCCGTTAACGCCAACAACCATAATTACATAAGGTTTTGCAGATTCAAAAATTTCATCTTCATTATATTTGTCATTGTTGTTTTCTTCTAATAATGAGGCTATTGTATTTCGTAAAATTTCATCTAATTCTTCAGAACTTTGGTATTTTTCTTTTTTTACATTTTCTTCAATTTTCTCAATTATCCTCAAAGTCGTTTCAACTCCAACATCAGAGCTTAGCAAAATCTCTTCTAATTCATCTAATACTTCTGAATTTATTTTAGATTTACTAAAAATTAATCTATTAAGTTTTCCTAAAATAGAATTTCTGGTTTTTTCTAGACCTTGGTCTAAATTTTCCTTTTTCTCTTTACCAAATAAGCCAAAAAACGCCATATAAATTTATTTTTTTACAAATATATTATAAAATACAGAAAAGTCTGTTTTTTATTGTAGATTATTTAATTTTTATAATAAACCTAATTCTAATAATGCCTCTTCGCTAAGCATTTCTTTTGACCAAGGCGGGTCGAAAACTAAATTTATACTAACACTTCTCACATTTTCTGTATTTTTCACAGCATTTCTTACATCTTCCATTAATTGGTCAACCATTGGGCAGTTTGGTGCAGTGAGTGTCATGTCAATTTCTACATCGCAATTGTCGTTTACATCTATTTTATAAATCAAACCAAGATCATAAACATTAACCGGAATTTCGGGGTCATAAACAGTTTTTAAACTTTCTACAATATTTTTTTCAATTTCTGCAATTTTATCCATATTTTATTTTTTTAAAGCATTAAAAGCCATTGCGTATAATTTAAGTTGTTTTATCATTGAAAGTAAACCATTAGAGCGAGTAGGTGATAGGTGTTGTTGTAAGCCAGTTTTTTCAATAAAATATAATTCAGTTTCCATAATTTCATTAGGAGTTTTTCCTGAAAGCACTCTTATTAATAATGCAGCAATTCCTTTAGTAATAATTGCATCACTATCAGCTGAAAAGTATATTTTTCCATCTTTAAATTCTGCATTAAACCACACTTTTGATTGGCAGCCATTTATTAAATTTTGATTTGTTTTGAATTCAGAAGGCATTTCTTCTAGTTCGTTTCCAATTTCAATTAATAAGGCATATCTATCCATCCAGTCGTCAAAAACTTCAAATTCTTGGATAATTTCGTCTTGAATTTCGTTTATTGTCATTTTAGATAAAATAAAGGCGGTGTTTCATAAGTGTCAAACTGCTTCTTTCTATATTCGGACTTAGTCAGGTACTTATGTACTCTCTTTCGTCCTCAATTTCAGGGTTTTGCATTTTAACACTTTTGAAACAGCTTAAAAGTTTATTGTTTTAAAAGTTGTTTTGACAAAGCCTCAATTTGTTTATAAAAGTGCGTCTAATTTTGCAGTTAAAGTAGATTTTGGAACTGCTCCAACAACTTTGTCAACTACTTCTCCGTTTTTTAAGAATAAAACTGTTGGAATATTTCTAATTCCATATTTCACTGCTATAGCATTGTTGTTATCAACATCAACTTTTCCAATGACAGCCTTGTCGCCGTATTCGTTATGCATTTCTTCAATTAATGGAGCAATCATTCTGCATGGTCCACACCATACTGCCCAAAAGTCTAAAACAACAGGTTTGTCGGTATTTACTACCATTTCTTCAAAATTTGTTTCGGTAATTTCTATTGCCATAGTTTTTAAATTTTAAATTAAGTTGCTAATATAAAAATAGTTTTTATAAAAATCGTAAAAATATGATTTAATTTTTTGGTTTAACAAATTATTTTAAGTCTTGTTTAATATTCACATAAAAAAACAGATTAATTTAGTTTAATATTTCTAAAATATTTATTGTTTTCTAGATACTCTACTACTTCATCACTAAGTTTAATTTGGTGATTTCTAGAATAAACATTTATCTCGGAATTGTTTTTTTTGTCTTCTAATTCTAAATTTAGAATAATCTTACCTTTAGAAGTTTTTAGTATTTTAGAAAATTCCGAAATAAATTCCGGTGTAATATTTTCTATTGGTAAGCTCAAAGTTATATTTTTAAATAAGTTTTCTTTAGCATCAGCTAGCAAATGTACTTTATTTACATTAAAAGATATGTTAGAATTGTCATCTCTGCGACTAAAACCACAGTTTATTAGGATTGAATAGCCTTTTACAAAATAATTTTTTAGCTCTGTGTATTTTTTGCCAAACACAGCAAAGGTATAAGTTGAAGTATAATCAATCATTGTGATTCTTCCATATGGATTTCCTGCTTTACTAAGTCTTTCAGTAACTTCTGTAATATATCCTGCAATTTTTATATTAGTAAATTGTAAATTGTCATTTTCGTTTTCTAATTCTATTAGCGGGGTTATATTTATGTTTTTAATAATAAATTTAAAAGGATCTAAGGGGTGTCCAGACAAATACATTCCTATATGTTCTTTTTCATTTTTAAGCTGCTCAAAAATATTTACTTCTGGTAAGATTGGAATTTCTGGTTTTTTTATTTCTATAGCAAAGCTGTCGCCGAATAAAGTTGCTGAAGCCGGAGCGGAGTTTTGCATATTATTACCAAACCTTATAAGTTCTTCAATAAAGCTGTCGAAGCCTTCATTACCAATAAAATATTGAACTCTTTGGATATCTCTAAAACAATCTAAAGCTCCTCCATGCACTAAAGCTTCAATATTTTTTTTATTAACCGCATTTAAATTAACTCTTGATACAAAATCAAAAATATCTTTATATTGTCCGTTTTTTTCTCTTTCTTCTATAATACTGGCAACTGCATTTGTTCCTACATTTTTTATTCCTTGTAAACCAAATCTAATATCTCCGGTTTTATTAACAGTAAAGTCATTAAATGATTCATTTACGTCTGGACCTAAGACTTTAATTTTCATTTTTTTACACTCTTCCATTAGTATGGCAATTTTGTCCATTTCGGAGATATTGCGTGTAAGGTTGGCTGCCATAAATTCTGCTGGATAATATGCTTTTAAATATGCAGTTTGAAAAGCAATATAAGAATAGCAAACAGAATGAGATTTATTAAAAGCGTATTTAGCGAAATTAGCCCAATCTTTCCAAATTTTATCAATTAATTCGTCTGGATCTTTTCCTATTTGTTGACAACCTTCCATAAATTTCGGATTATTTTTACAGCCATCAGTAAATTTTTGGTGTAAACTTTCCATTTCGTCTACTAATTTTTTTCCCATTGCTTTTCTTAGGTTATCAGATTCGCCTCTGCTAAAACCTGCTAGAGCTCTTGCTTGAAGCATCACTTGTTCTTGGAAAATAGTAATTCCAAAAGTATCTTTTAGGTATTCTTCCATCAAAGGGTGGTCGTATTCGGTTTTCTTTTTGCCATGTTTTCTGGCAACATAATCTTTTATGTACTCCATTGGACCAGGGCGAAATAAAGCATTCATCGCTGTTAAGTCATTAAACTGGTTTGGTTCTAAATTGCGTAAACTCGTTTTCATACCTTCTGATTCAAACTGAAATATTGCAGTTGTAGAGCCAGTTTTGAAAATTTCCCAAGTTTTTTTGTCATCAAGTGGCAAAACGTCTATATTAATTTTTTCTTTTTTGGAAATTTCTATATTTTTTAGTGTTTCTTTAATTATTGATAAAGTTTTTAAACCCAAAAAATCCATTTTTAATAATCCAATAGACTCAACATAACTTCCTTCATATTGAGTTGCATAAAGTTTTGAGCCTTCTTTTGTTCTCATTAAAGGAATATGATTTTCCAAGTTGGTTTTTCCTATCAACATACCGCAAGCATGAACTCCGGTTTGTCTTACAGCTCCTTCTAAAGTACAAGCTATTGCAATGGCTTTAAGCATTTTTTCATCATTGTTTTCTCTTGCAAGTTTTATTTCTTGTGCAATTATAAGTCTTGTGTCTAAAATTGGGATTTCCGCTTCATTGTCTTCGCTTTTAGCTAATTTATATTCTTTTTCAATTGCTGAAATAGCTTTTTCTATAGAGCCGGTTTTTTGTTCAGTTTCTATAATAATATTATAGGCATTACTTAAAGAACCTGTGTTTGAAATTTTTTTGGTTAAAGCATTTACAACAGGTAGTGGCACGCCCAATACTCTAGAAACATCTCTTAATGCTCCTTTTGCTTTCATGGTTCCTATTGTGCATATATGTGCAACTTTTCCTTGACCATATTTTTCAGTAACATAATCTATTACTAACGCACGTCCATCATCGTCAAAATCTACATCTACGTCAGGCATTGAAATTCTATCTGGATTTAAAAATCTCTCGAAAAGTAAATTAAATTCTATTGGGTCAACATCAGTAATTTTTGTACAATATGCAACCACAGAGCCTGCTGCCGAGCCTCTACCTTTTCCTACTAAAACTCCCATTTTTCTTGCTGCAGCAATAAAATCTTGAACAATAAGGAAATATCCTGGGAATCCCATTGTTTTGATGGTATTTAACTCAAATTCTATTCTGTCTTTAATTTCTTCTGCATAATTCTCCCCATATCTTTCTTTTGCGCCTATTAATACTAAATGTTCTAAGTAATCCGCTTCAAATTTTATTCTTAATACTGCTTCAAATCCATGCAAAGCTATATATCTTTCTTCGCCAAATTCTTCAATTAAATCTTGGTCTGTAAATTTTTGCCTCCATTCTTCCATGTTTCCAAATTCTTCTGGAATAGGAAATTCTGGCATAATTGGGTCGCTGTCTATTTTAAAAATTTCTACTTTATTTGCAATTTCAACTGTGTTGGCTAAAGTTTCAGGATTATTGGGAAAAAGTGCCAACATTTCTTCTGGAGTTTTTAACCATTCTTGCCTTGTATATCTTAAACGGTTTGGGTCGTTAATATCTGCATTTGTTGTTAAACAAACTAAAACATCATGAGCTTCGGCATCTTCTTCATTAGTAAAATGCACATCGTTAGTTGCAATTACTTTTACATCGAGTTCTTGAGCTAATTCTAATATTATTTGATTAACTTTTAATTGTCTGTCAGAAACATTTGCTTTTTGCTCTGGATTTTCGCTGGGATGATGCATAATTTCTAAATAAAAATCCTCTGCAAAAATTTCTTTATACCATAAAATTGCTTCTTTAGCTTCCTCAATCTTGTCATTATCTATTAATCTTGGAATTTCTCCACCCAAACAGGCTGATGAAATAATTAAACCATCTTTATATTTTTTTAGTAAGTCTTTGTCAATTCTAGGTCTTTGATAAAATCCTTCGGTATTGGCAATAGAAATTAATTTTAATAAATTATAATAACCAGTAAGGTTTTTTACTAAAATAACTAAATGGTTTCCCGATAAGTCTTCTTTTTCTGATTTGTCATTGATACTTCTTCTAGCAACATAGGCTTCGCAACCTAAAATTGGTTTTATTTCGTTTTTTAAGCAGGCTTTATGAAATTCTTTAATTCCCAATAAAGTACCATGATCGGTTAATGCTAAAGAAGTCATCCCACTGTCTTTAGTTTTTTTAATTAAAGCATTAATTGAGGCCGCTCCATCTAAAATTGAATATTGCGAGTGTACGTGTAAGTGTGTAAAATCAACCATTTTTAAAAATCTTTTTTTGAATAAACCTTTGCTTTAAAATTAACTTAAAAACATAAGTAAAAAAACTAAATACAAAGTTTTTATCCCAAAGTAATTAACAAAGCTTATTTAATAAAAAGAAAAATCTTTAAGCTCTTGTTTTATAAGACTTTATTTTGCTTTTATTGATTTTTTAACTCTATTTTGCCCATTTCTGTAATAATTAATACAGATTCATTATTCTTATCTTTTATAAATTTTATTAGTCTTTGGTTTTCTAAAATATCTGAAATCAGGCCTCTGAATTTTTTTGTGCCAGTAATAAGTTCTTTGTATTCGGGAATATATATACCGTTTTCTTTGCTAAGCAAATGATTTAATAATTTGTTTTTTGCATTGACGAAAATTTCTGTGTGCATATATTCACCATTAAAAACCGTTAGAATGTTTTTATATACAAAGTAATTCAAATATAATTTAAACTTTTTATTGCTAATATTTTCTTGGCTTGCATTTTCTTCTATATCTTGTAAAACTGGCTTTTCTTCTTTGCAATTTAAAAATTCATTTTCAATCCAATTTAATTCATTTTGGGTTTTTTTGTCAATATTAGCTTTGTGGTTTTTTAATATCCAAGTGTTTTCAAATTTGTCAAGTAATGAATTGTTTTTTAATTTTTCTAATAAATAATTAAGATAATCTTTAGCTAGGTTTGATTTGCCTAGCTTTAGTTTTCCTAAAATTTCTAAATTTTGTAATCCTGTGTCTAAAATGTAATTTGTTGAGTGATAGTCTTTTAATGCTTGAATAATTTTCTCTTGAAATATTTTATCGAAACGGGAGTAAATCAAAATTTTATTGTTGTAAATACAAATGTTTTGAGAATTTTCAGAAATTTTCAGAAATAATTCATCTATACTTGATAATGTTTTTTTACTAATCTCTTCAATACTAAAAGGACGTGGTTCTTTTTCTAATATTTGTAAAATAGCACTTTCTAATTCATTGCCTTGCATAAGTTTATTTGCAATATTTCTTAATCTTTCGCTAAGCTCTATATTTCTTCTTTTGTGATGAAGTGCTTGATTATCAATAATAAACCCTCCACCAAGACTTAGGTCATCAGAAGAATTTCTAAAAATAAATTTATCGTTTATTTCTCCTGCAAACTCTTTTTCTAAATGAATTTGAGCAATAGCTTCTTCTCCTGCAAAAAGTTTTTCTTTATCAATTAAGTGCATTTTACCAACAGATTGATAAGTGCCGGAAAGAAAAATAATATCTGTCCACAAGTTTAATTTTGGAGATAAATCAAAACTAGAAATATATACATCAATAAGTTTTGTGATTGTAAGTTCATTTTTACTAATAAGCATTCCTCTATAGAAGTTTTCTTGTTTTATTCCAATTAAATTTATTGCAGCTCTATCGCCTTTTTGCACTGAGTTTGTTGGTTTTCCATGTTTTTCTATAGCTCTTACTCTAAGTTTTTTCAAATTCGAAGGGATTAAAAAAACTTCTTCTCCATTTTCTAATTTTCCATCTAAAACAGAGCCGGTAACAACGCTTCCATGTCCTTTTACTGTAAAAAACCTGTCAATATACATTCTAAAATTATCCTTGTATTTTGTTTCTTGAAATGATTTAGTAAAATTTTCCAATTCAAAGATTATTTCTTGTTTGCCCTGCCCTGTAAGTGATGAAAAACCAATAATAGCTGAATTTTCTAAAATACTGTTTTTTGTAAAATCTTTGATTTCTGATTTTGCTATTTCTATAAGTTCACTGTCAACTAAATCAATTTTTGATAGCAAAATAATCCCATGTTTAATCCCAAGAGCATTTATAATGTTCAGATGTTCAGTAGTTTGTGGCATTATTCCTTCGTCTGCTGCAATTACTAATAATACTAAATCTATACTGCTTGCTCCACTAATCATAGTATTAATAAAATCTTTATGACCGGGCATATCTATAATACTTAGTGCCTGACCTGAAGGTAAATTAATATAAGAAAAACCAAGATTTATGGTGATACCTCTTTCTTTTTCCTGCTTATGAGTGTCGCAATCAATTCCTGAAAGTAGTTTTATTAAAGATGTTTTTCCATGATCTATATGTCCGGCAGTACCTATTATTATATGTTTCATTTTTTGTTGTATGGATAGTTTTTTAAAATAAAACTAAGAGCTTGGGATATTTCTTTCAACTCGTTTATATCGCAAGTAATAATGTCAATAACTAGTTCGCCTTTACGTAAAATTCCGACTATTGGTATAGAATTTTTCATAAGTTTTTTATAAACTTTAACTGCAATTTCTGAGTTTTGCTTTTTATTATTTTCATTAAAAATAACTTTTAATGCAAAACTATCTGTTTGATTTTCAGGACTAGTACCGCCACCAATCATTGCTTTATTAGGAATAATTTCTGATAAAATTTTATTTTCTTTTAAGGATTTTTGCAAAAATTCGGCTTTGGTTTTCAATTCTTTTTGAGTTTGAGAAAGAGTTTTAAAAATAAAATTATGTTGGTACAAATCTTTTTTATTAAGATAAAGCTTGCAACTGGCTTCGAGTAAAGCTATTGTTGTTTTATCAACTCTTAAAGCACGTAATAATTGATTTTTCTCTAATTTTTTTATAAAAGATTTTTTTCCTAGGATTATTCCTGCTTGTGGACCACCCAAAAGTTTATCTCCGCTAAAAATCACTAAATCTGCTCCATCTTTTATACATGATTTTACATCAATTTGATTTTTAAGAGCTTTAAATTCAGATTTTTCTAATAATCCTGAGCCATTATCGTAAATTACTGGTAAATTATATTTTTTGCCAAGTTTTACTAAATCTAAAACTGAAACTTCTTCTGTAAACCCTTTTATTACAAAATTTGATTGATGGGCTTTGAATATAATTGCTGTTTTTTCATTTATTGAATTTTCGTAGTCTGAAAGTTTTGTTTTGTTAGTACTGCCAATTTCTATCATTTTACAAGCTGCAGCTTTCATTACTTCTGGAATTCTAAAAGAACCACCAATTTCTACTAATTCGCCACGTGAAACCAAAACTTCTTTTCGTTTAGCAAAAGTATTTAAACAAAGGAGAACGGCAGCGGCTGCATTGTTTACAACTAAAACATCTTCGGCATCTGTAATTTTACATAAAATATTTTTTAAATGTACATTTCTTTCCCCTCTTTTAGCAGAATCTAAATCAAATTCCAAATTATTATATCCACAGACTATGTTTTGGGCTTGTAAAAATATTTTTTCACTCAAAGGAACTCGTCCTAGATTTGTATTTATAATTACACCACTAGCGTTAATAAGATTTATTAAGGAATTTTGATTTGATTTTTCAAGATTATTAAAAATTTCTTGAATAATTTGATTTTCTGAAAATTCTTGTGGCTGGGCTTTTAATAGTTTTCTATATTTATCTAAAACTTCGCGAATAGAGTTTGTTACAGTCTGATGACCAAATATTTCTATTTTCTTGGACAAAAGCGGGGAGTCCAAGAGTTTTGAAACTGCAGGAAGCTGTTTATATAGCTCCAGTTTTTTATTCATAATTTTTTTAGAAAATTCATTAAAAATAATTTGATGTTAAAGATAATGAATTTTATTTTTTAATTCGTAATAATTTTAATAATTATTTATTTAAAGAATAAAAAGGGCTAAAAAGTATAATATAAAATTCAGAAATAAAGTCTTTAGAAAGTCTTTATACTTAGTAAAAGGCTTATTAAATCTTCTTCATATTTGTCATATAAGTTAGAAGCACCAAAAAATACAAATGTTAAAGCGGCTCCTTCGTCTGTTAATAAAATGATTACAGAAGAAGAAAATTTTATGCTTGTATTATCATCAGATGGGAAATCACCCTTGGCATCCATTCCAACAAAATAAATATTATTGTTTTCAAATTCTGAAATATCTTCAGACCAAGTAATATTTTCAAGTAATGTTTCAACAAGAGCTATTGCTTCTTCTGGTAATTCAGAAACACTTTCCTCAGCATATGGATCTTCTGTAGTCCAAATCATGCAGAAATAATTTCCACTATCTTCATTTTTAGGACTTAATATTAATATGTCTTCTTCGCTTTCATAAATCCATTTTTTTAAATCTAAAGAAATTTTTATTAATGGGTTTATTGATGGGTAATTAATGGTTTTTTGAGCTTGGATAAAACCAATTGCTAAAAATAAAAAAATAAGGTTTAAAGCTAGCTTTTTCATAATTTTTAATTTATAGATTATTATGTTGAAAATTAACAGAAATTGTACCTGTATGTTTTAAAAACATTAAAATGTATGAAAAAATCCGCTACTTGTCTTTTGGCTTTTAGTCGTAAGTTTATTTATATACTCATAAACGCTTTCGGCTTTTATATCTTTTGCGATAATAATATTCTCATCATCAAGTAAATAAATCCTTGGAGTTTTGTAAGTGCCATAATATTTTTCAAAATTTGTTTCTTTTTTCGGGTCATAAACATTTATCCATTCCAAGTCATTTTCTTCAATAAAATCACTCCATTCCTCATTTTCTGAATCAATTAAAACTGCATAAACTTCCACATCAAATTCACGAAGTTTGTAATAATATGATTGTAAAATTATAGCTGTTTCATTGCAAATATCACAATCAGGTTCCCAAAATAAAAGAAGTTTAAATTTATTTGGCATTTCGTAAACAGAATGTAAATTTCCATCAATATCCGGTAAGTTTAAATCTTTGGCAACAGAACCAATCAAATTGTATTGTATAGCTTCTATTCTATACTTCATAACAGAAAACACATGTTCTTCAAGCCAAGTTGGTGGTTTTGCTAAAAAGTAAGTTCTATAAATATAAACCAATAAGTTTTCTAAACGCAAATCTTTTGGGTTTTCGTAACGAGAAATTAAATAGGACAATACATATTGATTAAATTCAAGGCTATTACTTGTTTTATTTACTAATATATCTACATCTTGAAAAGCATCTTCAATATTGTTGACTTTTGTTTCTAAAAAATAAAAACAATAGTCCTCTAATAGTTTATGAAAAACAAATGCCGGCGTATTTAACAAACCAGGTTCTGAAAAATCTACTCTATCCAACCAGTGCTTTTTATAGTAATCAAAATGTTTTTGAGGATTAGTATAAGCTAAAGCTGAAATAGAGTCTGTTAGTTCAATACCTTCTAAAATTGCAAGAACTTTATTTAGAAAATTTTCAGGTTTTGTTTGGTTTCTATATTGTTTGTAAATTTTTTGTTGAAAATGATTTAAACTATCAATTTTTCTTTTTATAAAACTTAAAGTATCTGCTTGAAAATTTTTGTAAAATTCTGTTTGTATTTCAAGCTGAGAGCGAATTTTGTTAATTTCAGCAATATCTTTTTGCATATCTACAAAAATAGAATATTGTTGATCTCCTGTAATTTTCATATCGCCTAAAATATTGCGGGTATTGGTTTTTATATTAAAATCCTGAACTTCGTCAATAATAAAATCAAAGCGGGTTTGAGGTGGAATAGCAATAAAATATATTCCATGTTCAAGTTTTTCTGGTG
>JALOAQ010000037.1 GCA_023228725.1 Bacteroidales bacterium
CACACACACAGAAATACTGCATTACAACTATATTTTACTTATTTCAATTTGGAAACTTTGTAAAAACGACTTCGAGCATTTGCCCTCGTGTAAAGTTTTTTTACAATTTAAAATCTAAGCGAGGGTATAAATAAAGCTGAGTATGGTCGGAATATGCCGAAAGAGATCAAAAGCCGAAGTAGGTAAAATTTTAAATAATAAAAATTATGAAAACACTTATTCAAAAAATCAAGTCAAACTTGAGTTTTATTTTTGCAAGTATTTTTTTAGTACATTGCTATGGTTTTGCTTTTTCACAAGCTAATAATTTATACTTAGACGAAAGCTTTGGAGAGCAAGGCAAAGTGGTCTTACCTGATGATATTCAGCATCTTAAAGAAATAGAATTTGACGAACAAGGAAATATTTTAGCTGCAGGATTTTCCACAAATAATTCTATTAAGCATTTGAAAATTTTAAAAATTTCTGAAAATGGCATTATAGACGAAAATTTTGCCGACAATGGTTATGTAGAAATTGAAGTTGACCCTTCTTGTGAAATTCGTCATCTCTACATAAAACCCGATAACACAATGTTTTTAGTTACAAGCAATATAATTGACTCAATAATTAAAATTAAGTCTTATTCTTTTAGTCAAAATGGAAATTTAGAGCAAGAAATAGACTGCATTCCTAGCTTTGAATTTGGTCTCGATACTTTTAATTTGAATGCTGCTTGTTTTAGAAACGAACATTTTCTTATTCCTGATAAAAACTATGTGTATAAGCTAAAATACTCAGGAGAAAGTTTTGCAAATTTTGGCGAAAATGGAAGAGCTAATGTTAGAGATAATTATGAACTATATATATATAAAGTATTAGAACAAGATTATACCAATTATATTGCTGTAGCTGGTATTATGAAATTACCTATGGATAATTATAATACTTTTGTAAGAAACTTTTTTGATAATGGGACATCAATGACAGATTATCCAACAACTTTTGCTATATATTCTCAAGGACTTATTGATGACTTAGGAAGATATGAAAAAGTTACTACTATGTTTAATATACCTGAGCATAAATTCGTTGTTGTTGGTGGTCCAAGTTTAATGGGCAATGTTTATAATACAGTTATGTTAAAGTTTTATGGACACCTTATGATGAATGTATATAATGGGATTGCTGAATTTCGTAATTTTGTTGCTTTAGATTTACCTGTAGCATTTTATGAAAACACTTTTTTTATTGGTGGTAAAAATGGAGAAATTGCAAATTTTGATTTTAACTTAATACTTAACGAAGGCTTTGCCAACGATGGAGTTTTTACTTTACCTGCCGATATTCGCTATCTTGATATAAAACTTCAAGGAACAGACAAACTTCTGTTAGCTGGTTATGACAACACATCTGGAACAGATAAGGCTGTGTTAGCTCGTTTTGGAATTAGTACAAATTCATCAGCAAATATACAAAGTGTTTCAAGTTCGATATCAATATATCCAAACCCATCAAATGGTATCTTCCAAATTGAAAGTCAAGTATTCTCTGTAGAGGTTTTTGATAATTTAGGTAGAGTAATCCTAAATCAAAATAATACAAATACAATAAACTTACAACAATTTGGTTCAGGCGTATATTATGCTAAAATACTAACTACAGCTAATGCTACAACTAATACAGTGAAATTAGTTGTGTATTAGTATATTATTTTAAATTAATATTTAACACTTAACAAAAAAACCTGTAGAATATAATTCTGCAGGTTTTTTTTTATTAATTCAAAACTAAATTATTCAATTATCAATTATTTCTTATCTTTGTAGTAATAAAATTCTTTAAAAAAATGAAAATATTACTTATATACGTAATTTACATAATAAAGTTTCACTTCTGCTGTAAGGGATACTGTTGCATATACTTTTCATCAAAAAGGACACGAAGTTGTTATTCGCGATCTTTACGAAATAAAATTTAATCCTGTTCTAAGCAAAAAAGACTTAGAGTCTATTGAAAAAGAAATTTTTCCTGTTGACATAATGGACGAGCAAAAATTTATTCAATGGGCAGATTTTATTTGTTTTGTATATCCAATTTGGTGGTCGGGAATGCCTGCTATTTTAAAAGGATATATAGAAAGAGTATTTGTTCAAGGATACGGTTTTGATTTTATTGACGGAGAAATTATTCCAAAATTAAAAAACAAAAGAATAGCTATTTTCAATACTACAGGGCTTAACAATATTTACAAAGACCAAGCCTCGCTTGACGCACTAAATAAAATGACCGAAGAATGTATTTTTGGATTTAGTGGTATGAAAACTGTAGTACACAAATACTTTAAATCAATCAAAAAAGCAAGCAATAAAGAAAAAATAAAAAGTTTAGAAGAAGTAAAAAACGCTACTGAAGAACTTTTAGAAATGCTGTAGTAAAAATCGAATAAACATTAACTTGTTGATAAATTTTATTGAAAAATCCATATTTATACTTTCAAAATTACGAACTTTGAAAATTAGAGTTAGTTTTACCTTATGGAAACAAATAACATAAAAGAGAAAAATAATTTTTTACTTAAAATAATAAATTTTATTATCAGACATAAATATATTTTTAGCTTAGTTTTATTTGGTTTATGGATAACATTTTTCGACACATACAATTTAATAGACAGATTTAAAAAACTAAAAACTCTTAATTCTCTGCAAAAAGAAATAAAATATTATGAAGACGAAATTAGCTTATACACAAGACAATACGAAGAATTATTTTCTAATAAAGATAATTTGGAAAAATTTGCAAGAGAACAATACCAAATGTTAGAAGAAGACGAAGACTTATTTATAATAATTGATGAATAAAACTTAATCTTATTGGTCAAATCAGAAGGTAGAATTTACAAATTTCAAACTTAGTAAAGGAAATTTTAATTAAAACACTAAGTTTTTCCAAATTTTATAAATAATAATATGCAATTTTTAATTTAATTCCGGATTTAAAGGAAAATTTTTCCAAATTTCATATCTTTTATCAACAAAATCCAAAGCCCTCTCCCATTGATTTTTAGAATCACTAAAAACAAATTCTCTTGTTGTTTCTGAAACCAACCAATAATTAAAATTAATTTCTTCGTGCAATTGTTTTGGTGCCCAACCGGAATTTCCAATAAAAAACCTAGCATTTGAGCTATTTATAATTCCACGATTTATTAAAGTTTTTATATTATCAAAATTTCCACTTAAAAAAATACCATCAGCAATAGGAATTGAATCTGGCAGATAATCAATGCTATGAATACAAAACAACACATCTCTTTCTACTGGTCCGCCAATATATACAGGTATATTTTCTATGTTTACGCCTTCAATTAATTCATGTAAATTTTTATTTGAAGGATTATTTAAAATAAAACCAAATGCTGATTTATTTTCCATTCCGGCAATTAAAATAACAGACCTCGCAAAAATATCATCAATTAATAAAGGCTCAGAAATTAGTATTCTTCCGACTTTAGGTTCTAAATTATTAGAAATCACACTAAATATGTCTAAGTTTTTTAACATTTAACAAATTTAATAAAAAATTCAATACAATTAAAAATTTAGTTAACTTATTTTAAAGCTTTTTCTATGTTTTATGCAATAGAATAACCAAATTAGTTCACTATAAATCTAATAATTTAGAAAAAACATGAAAATTACAATTATTTTTCTTTACTTTGTATCAGAGAAATCAAATTCATTTTTGATTATCTTTTCTCTTTTTCATGGTTGATTGGGGTTAGTACTAGAGCCGAAAATCCAAATTTCGGCTCTAACCTTTTTATAGCTATATCAACTTATTCTTAGTCAGCACATTCTAATTTTAGTACTTGTGAAAAATTTTTAATTTTTGCTTTTAAAATTTGTTCTTCCTGCTCATTAGTCAAACCGTTACCATCATTTTCAAAATTATCATAAAACATTGGTAATGAATATGTTTCTTTTATATCTGCACCAAATTGTGGAAAAAATCTATTTGCTGTTTCCATTACAAACTTACCTGCTCCTTTTCCGCTTGAAGTTGACATAAGAAACATTGGCTTTTCGTCAAAAATTTTAATTTTAATACGAGATGCCCAGTCAAAAATATTTTTAAAAGCTACAGAATAAGTTCGATTATGCTCGGCCATAGAGCAAATTATTGCATCAGCATCTTCAAATAAAGATAAAAACTCCCTTACTTTATCAGGATAACCAGCTTTTTCTCTATCTTCAGAAAATATTGGCAATTCATAATCGTTTAAATCTATTAAATTAATTTCGTAATCGGAAAAATCTTCTAATACATATTTAAGCAGTTTTAAATTTATTGATTGTGAAGAATTTGTTCCTGCAAAAGCTATTATTTTCATATTACATTATATTTATAAGTTAATGAACATAAACAAAATAATTAGATTAAAGTTTAAATTCTGATTTATCAACTTAAGTTTTAATTTTTAGTCTGCCAGAAAACAAAATCAACAATTAATTGAATAAGTTTTTAATTAAAAAGATTACTAAATATAAATAACCTCCGGTTCTAGTTCTATTTCAAAATTTTGATAAACTTTTTCTTTAATTATTTCAGCAAGTTCGCAAATATCTTTTCCTGTTGCTTTTCCTGTTTTATTTATTAAGACCAAAGCTTGATTTTCATGCACAGCCGCCCCCTTATGAGTAAAAGTTTTAAGCCCTAATTTATCTATCATCCAGCCTGCTGCCAACTTGTAATTGCCATCTGCTAAGCTATAAAAACGCAGGTCTTCATGTTTTTCCCTTAGAATTTCAAACTTTTCTTGATTTATAATTGGGTTTTTAAAAAAACTACCTGCATTACCAAATTTTTTGGGGTCAGGTAATTTAATATTTCGAATATTTATAACAGCTTCACGAATATCTTTAGCTGTAATATTTGTTTTATTATTAAAATATTTCTGAATATCTGCATAATCGCAGTTTATATTTGGAAATTTAAGCAGTTTAAAAGTAACATTTAAAATTAAAGCTTTATTTTTTAGATCATTTTTAAAAATACTAGTTCTGTAAGCAAACTTACATTCAGAATTTTTCAATATTTTAATTTCATGTGAATCCAAATCTAAATATTCTAATTCAAAAATAAAATCTTTAGCTTCAGAACCATAAGCACCAATATTTTGAACTGCTGAAGCACCAACAGTACCGGGGATTAATGAAAGATTTTCCAAACCAAAAGCTTTAGAATTTAAAGTATCTTCAACAAAATCGTCCCAAATATAACCTGCAGAAGCTTTAATATAAATATAATTTTCATCCTCATTAACAAGGTCCAATTTTTTACCAACAGGGTGAATTATTAAACCATAAAAATCATCTCTAAATAATAAATTACTTCCTTCGCCCAAAATTAAATGTTTAACTTGACGACATTTGTCTTGATGAGAAACAATAAAACGAATTATTTCTTCATCATGTTCGTATTCAATTAAAACAGAGGCTTTAACGTCAATTCCAAAAGTATTATATTGTTTAATAGAACAATTTCTAAATATCAACATGTGAAAAATATTTGGTAACAAATGTAAAAAATATTTAAGAAATACAAAACTAAAATAATAATCTATAAATATATTTTGTTAGTTTTGGAAAATATTATGAAACAAAAACGAATAATAGTATCAGTAAGTAATGATTTAAGTAAAGACCAAAGGGTTGACAGAATTTGTAATAGTCTTAGTAATTGGGGATATGAAGTATTACTTATAGGCAGAAAACTTAAAAATAGCAAAAAACTTGATCAAAGAAATTACAAAACCAAGCGTTTTAATCTTTTATTCAAAAAAGGAGTTTTATTTTACACTTGTTTAAATATAAGATTGTTTTTTTATTTATTATTTGTAAAAAGCGACATTTTCCTATCCAATGATTTAGACACATTGCCTGGCAACGCTATGGCAAGTTTTTTTAGAAGGAAAAAATTGGTTTATGATAGTCATGAGCTTTTTACAGAAGTTCCTGAATTAGAAAATAAAATTTTTAAAAAGAAAATTTGGAGATTTTTAGAAAAAATATCTTTTAAAAGAATTGACAAAGCCTATACAGTCTGCGAATCTATTTCAAATTATTATTTTGAAAAATATAAAATTAAAATGGCTGTAATAAGAAATTTACCAACAAAGAAAAGCATTACAAATAATTATAAAAACCGTGAAAACATCATTATTTATCAAGGAGCTTTAAACAAAGAACGTGGCATTGAAATAATGATAAAAGCAATGCAATATTTAGAAAATGTTAAGCTAATTATTGCAGGTTCAGGCGATTTGGAAAAAAATTTAAAATTATTAAGCAAAAATTTAAACTTAGAAGAAAAAATTGAATTTACAGGAAATTTGAATTTTAAAGATTTATTTGAACAAACACAAAAAGCAAAACTTGGACTTTCTATTGAACAAGGTAAAAGTTTAAATTATTATTATGCACTGCCAAACAAAATTTTTGACTATATACAAGCAGGAGTTCCGGTTCTTTGTTCAGATTTTCCGGAAATGAAAAATATTATTGAAAAATATGAACTTGGAGTTTCTACAAAAATTATTGACGCAAAAAAATTAGCAGAAATAATAAATGAATTACTAAAAAATGTCAAAATTTTAAATACATTTAATGAAAATTGTATGAAAGCTAAGGAGGAGTTGAACTGGGAAAACGAAGAAAGAGTTTTAAAAGATGTTTTTTTGACTTTATAGAAATAAATAAGCAAGGCTAAGGAGCATTTAAGCAAGGTTAAAAATGAATATATAAAATACAGATTATCAAGCACTTGCAAATATTAAGCAAGATTAAGCAAGAAATAAGCAAGGCTAAGGAGCATTTAAGCAAGGTTAAAAATAAATTCTATTTTAAATCTTTATGATTATTATTTTCAGAGCCACAACAGCCACCATCAATTCCACACGCGTGCAGTTCATCATGTTTAGCACAAGTAATTTTCAATTTTTGCATATCTTTATTTTTGCTAATTGAGGTTTCGGGAAAAGATTTTTTCTTTGTAAAAAATATTCCTACTCCAAGGGCTAATACTACAAAGCCAATCAAAATTAGAGCTAATAATAAAACTTTCCAAATCATAATACAAAAACAAATTAAATAAATTATTGTTGAACAATTTCAACTTTTTTGCCAACAAATCTAATAATTAAAAACAAAACAGCAATTAAAACTGGATAAACTATCCAAAGACTTAGTCCATAAGCGACTGGAAGCGTTCCTAACACTAAACCAATTAAAGCCACAGTTAAAGCATAAGGCAATTGGGTTCTCACATGTTGGATATGATTACAAGAAGATGCCAAAGAGCTTAAAATTGTTGTATCAGAAATTGGTGAACAATGATCTCCAAAAACAGAACCTGCAATAACAGTTGAAACCACATGAGAAAAAATCACTAAAGAAGTATTATAATCTAAACCATTTTGCTGACATAATAACCAAGTAGCGGGCAAAACTAAAGGATACATTATAGCCATTGTACCCCAAGAAGACCCGGTGCTAAACGACATTAGGGCAGAAACAACAAAACTCAAGAACGGCAAAAAATAAGGACTAATATTTGCGGAGCTTATAGCTAAAGTAATAAAATCGGCAGTATGTAAATCTGCGATTAAAGCAGCAAGTGACCAAGCTAAAATTAAGATTACAATTGCCGACAACATTGATTTGAATCCATTTAACATAGTTTGCATTGTCTCTTGTAAATCAAGTTTTTTCTTATTTAAACTCAAAATAACGGCAGAAATCAAACCGCCTAAGGAGCCCCAAATCAATGCTTGATAAGAATTTGAGCCTCCTATTGTTTCAGAAACTTTTGTTAAGAAGCCTATAGATTTATTTTGCCAAATTTCAGAATTCCAACCTGTATATAAAAGACCTGCAATAGTTCCAAAAACAATTATTGCTATTGGTATAACGGCGTTGTAAAATTTTGGTTCAATATGTTTGGCAACCTCCATTTCTTGCAAGTCGCTTTGAATTTTTTGCTCCATATCCGCAGCCCTAACCCCTTTTTCTCTTGCACGTTTTTCAGCCTTTAGCATTGCTCCATAATCTCTACCCGTATAAATTAAAATTAACATGAAAATTAAAGTTAAAATCGGATAAAACGAAAATTTAAGGCTTGAAAAGAAAATATTATAAGCACTAATATCAATTCCTAATTGACTAATAGAATTTTGAATATATGACAGCTCTGCTCCTATCCAAGTAGTAACAAACGCAATAGAGGCAACTGGTGCAGCTGTGCTATCCACAATATAAGCCAATTTTTCTCTCGAAATTTTAAGCTTATCTGTTACGGGACGCATTGTATTTCCTACTACTAAAGTATTTGCATAATCATCAAAAAATATAACTAAACCTAATATCCAAGTAACCAATTGCCCAGAACGTGGATTATTAGCTCTTAGAGATAAAAAATTAATAACTGCTTTCATGCCTCCATTTTTGGTGATTATTTGCACTGTTGCACCAATTAGCATAGAAAAAACAATAATTGATAGATGATCATTATTTAATAGAGCCCGCAAAACATAAGTATCTGGAATTGAAAAAATTGCTTTAAAAATTGCTAAAATTATATTTGTCCCGGAATAAAACCAAATTATAAATGTACCACTAAACAAACCTATAAATAAGGCAGAAAAAACTTCTTTAAAAATTAAAGCAAAAAATATAGCAATTAAAGGAGGAATTATTGATAACCAAAGAGGAATAGGATTTACTGTTTTGCTTGCTTCTATATCTTCACAAACAATATGCAAATCGGTTTTTTCATTAAAAACATAATTAAACTCTGCGATACCGTCAACAAAAGCTAAATTTAGTTTTTTATTATTTAATTTTATTTCACGCAAACAGTTGATGTCTGCAATATTTCCAAGGCTATCTTTAGCAAATAAGATAATTTTTGAATTTATTCCTTCAACAATTGCTAAATCGGTTTTAATTTCAACTGATTTTACTATTGAAGTTTCGGAGAATAAATTTGTAACACTAAATATAAATAATGTTAAAAAAACTAATATGCTATTAGACCTAAACATCAAATATTAGTCCATTGCTTAACCTGCTCTGGTGTAGGATTTTGCAAACCAAGTTTATGTTTTTTATTCCATCCGCATAATATTTGGTGCAACTTTCCAGGATTCGCCTCTTTTAATTGAGCCAAAGATGTAAAACCGGATTTAAACAATATTTTTGCCCATTCTTCAGGAATGCCATTTTCAACAAAAATTGATTCATTAAAAATTTCCGCTTTTTTCTCCGGTCTCATTTGTGGAAAAAACAAAACATCTTGAATTGAAGGGCTATCAGTCATAAACATAGTCAGCCTATCAATTCCAATTCCCATTCCAGCTGTTGGCGGCATTCCATATTCTAAAGAACGTATAAAATCTCTATCTATAAACATTGCTTCATCATCACCTTTTTCACTTAAACGAAGTTGATCTTCAAACCTTTCTTTTTGATCGATAGGGTCATTTAATTCGGAATAAGAATTTGCTAATTCTTTACCGTTAACTATAAGTTCAAATCTTTCTGTTAAGCCTGGAATTGAACGATGTTTTTTAGTTAAAGGCGACATTTCTATTGGATAATCAATAATAAAAGTAGGTTGAATAAAATTATCTTCACATTTTTCACCAAAAATAGCATCAACTAATTTTCCTTTACCCATAGTTTCATCAACTTCTATATTTAATTCCTTACAAATTTGTCTTAAATCTTTTTCAGATTTTCCTGAAATATCATAACCTGTATATTCTTTAATTGCCGCATACATACTTATTCGTTTAAAAGGCGTTTTAAAGTCAATTTCTTTATCGCCTAATTTGACTTTAGTTGTTCCGTGCAAAGCTATGGCCACCTTTTCTACCATTTTTTCTGTAAACTCCATCATCCACAAATAGTCTTTATAGGCTACATAAATTTCTAAAACGGTAAACTCTGGATTATGAGTTCTATCCATTCCTTCGTTACGAAAATCTTTCGCGAACTCATAAACCCCTTCAAAACCACCAACTATTAATTTTTTAAGATAAAGTTCGTTTGCAATTCTTAAATAAAGCGGAATATTCAGAGCATTATGGTGAGTAATAAAAGGTCGTGCTGCAGCTCCACCTGGAATTGGCTGTAATATTGGTGTTTCAACTTCTAAATAGCCTTTTTCGTTAAAAAATTCACGCATAGTATTTATTATTTTTGTTCGTTTAATAAATACATCTTTCACATGAGGGTTTATAATTAAATCAACATAACGCTGACGATAACGCATTTCTAAGTCTGTAACAGCATCATAAACATGTCCGTCTTTTTCTTTTACAATTGGAAGCGGGTGTAAAGCTTTACTTAAAACTGTAAATTCTGTTACATGAACAGAAATTTCACCCATTTTAGTACGAAAAACAAAGCCTTTAACACCAATAATATCGCCAATATCAAGCAAACGTTTAAAAACAACATTATACATTGTTTTATCTTCATCCGGACAAATATCATCTCTTTTAAAATATAATTGAATTCTGCCTTTACTATCTTGCAGTTCAACAAAAGAAGCATTTCCCATAATTCTACGCGACATAATCCGCCCAGCAAGAGAAACAGATTTTAAATTTTTCGGCATATTTTCATCAGAAAACTTAGATAAAATATCTGTAGTATAAATATTTACATGATATCCTTCCGCCGGATATGGGTCAATTCCTAAATTACGTAACTCTTTTAAAGATTCTCTTCTTTGAATTTCCAATTCACTTAAACCAATATAATCCATATAATTTTAAAAATTTTATTGCAAAAATACATTAAATTTTTGATAAGCCATAAACTAATAAGAAATTCTAAGCTTTGTTTAAGTAAAACCAATTTTAATTAAGAAAAATTAATATATTTTCATTGCGTAATAGTTTAAAACATAGAGCAAAGCAGTACTTAAAAAATAAAGTTAATTAAAAAGTCATATTATCTTATAAAATGACATAAATTAATGTTATTATTGTACTCAATAAAATCAAAATAAAATGAAACACCGTTGGCTATTAAAACCTACAGGAAACACAGAAACAATTGAAACACTATCTCGCGAGCTCAACGTTGAAACTCAAATAGCTCAACTTCTAGTGCAAAGAGGCATTAACACTTTTGAAGAAGCAAGGGTATTTTTTAGACCTGAATTAAGCGATCTCCACGACCCTTTCTTAATGAAAGACATGGATAAAGCTGTTGAAAGATTATTAACTGCAATAAGTAATAATGAAAAAATTCTTATTTACGGCGATTATGATGTTGATGGTACCACAGCTGTTGCAATAATTTACAATTTTCTAATTAGGAAATATTCAAATATTGAGTATTATATTCCTGACAGATATCAAGAAGGATATGGAATTTCTTTTAAAGGAATAGATTATGCAGAAGAAATAAACTGTAAATTAGTAATTGCTGTAGATTGTGGTATTAAAGCAGTTGAAAAAACAAATTACGCAAACGAAAAAAACATAGATTTAATAATTTGCGACCATCATACTCCCGGACCGGAGCTACCAAAGGCTTGTGCAGTATTAGACCCAAAACAAGGAGATTGTAATTATCCATACAAAGAACTTTCGGGTTGCGGAGTAGCTTTTAAATTAATGCAGGCATATTGCCAAAAAACAAATGATAATTTTGCAGAACTTGCTAAACTTTTAGATTTAGTTGTGGTAAGTATTGGCTCAGACATTGTTCCGGTTACAGGCGAAAACAGAATACTTTCATATTTTGGTTTGTTGCAACTAAATTCAGACCCACAGCCGGGATTGAAAAGCATTATAAATATATCAGGATTAGAAAATAAGGAAATTCAAATTAACGACATAGTTTTTAAAATAGGACCTAGAATAAATGCCGCCGGCAGAATGGAGTCAGGAAAAACTGCTGTAGAATTACTAACTTCAACAAATGATGAATATGCAAATAAAATTGCTATTGAAATTGATTGTATTAATACTAATAGAAAAGAATTAGACTCCGGAATTACAGAACATGCTTTAAGTATGATTAGCGAATCTGAAATTTCAAAAAATGCATTTTCAACTGTTGTTTACCACGAAGAATGGCACAAGGGAGTTATTGGAATTGTAGCATCGCGATTAACAGAAACTTATTACCGCCCAACAGTAGTATTTACAAAATCCAATGGTATAATAACAGGTTCGGCTCGCTCTGTGCCAGGATATAATTTATACCAAGCAATAGAGTCATGTAGCGATTTATTAGAAAATTTTGGTGGACACAGATATGCCGCAGGATTAAGCCTAAAACCCGAAAATCTTAATTCTTTTATAGAAAGATTCGAAAAATATGTGAAAGAAACCATCACAGAAGAACAAAGAACTCCAGTTATTAACGCTGATTTAGAAATAAAAATAAAAGATATTACTCCAAAATTTTATAGAATACTTAAACAATTTGCTCCTTTTGGACCGGAAAATATGACGCCTACTTTTATTACAAGAAAAGTTTTTGATAATGGAAGCGCTAAAGTTGTTGGTAAAGAAAATGAGCATTTAAAACTAAAAGTAGTCCAAAAACTTGGAGATAACAGATGTATAGAAGCTATAGGTTTTAATTTTGCCCATTACTATGAACATATAAAAGAATTTAAAGAATTTGATGTTTGTTATCAAATTTTTGAAAATAATTTTATGAACCAAAAGTTTATCCAAATTTTAATTAAAGATATTTTAACAGAATAAAAACTTAAAAACAAGCTATTATATGCAGTTTAAACAATACTTAATGCAAGATATTAACAAATGTGTTTTAATATTTATTTAAAAATAATAGTATCTTTATGCTTTAAAAACATTTACTTTGTCAATAAGAATAAAATAATTATGGATTTAAGCAACCATATTGTATATAATTACGTATTAATAAATAGTTTGAATTAATAAAAATTAAAACATTATACCTATGAAAAAAAGTATTCTTGTTCCTTACGATTTTACAGAAGTTGGCGACTACGCATTAGAACATGCCTATATGGTTGGAAAAGCTTCACGTGCTCCTATCAATATTATTCACATTGTTAAGAAAGAATCGCAAATAGACGAAGCAAAAGCTAAACTTGAAAAAATTGCTAATGACTTTTCACAAACTAAAGATATTGAAGTAATTGTAGAAGTTAGAAAAGGTAATCTTTTTAAAGAAATTTACAAATACGGATTAGAAATTGACGCTTATATTGCTGTTATGGGAACTCATGGGATAAAAAACATAAAAAAAGCAATGAAAGTTGTGAAAAAATTTGTTAAAATTCCATTTATTTTAGTGCAAAGTCCGGTTATTTTTGGTGAATATGACAGAATACTTATTCCAATAGACCAAGACAATACTTCGAGAATAAAAATACAATGGGTAAGATACATAAACACTTTATTTAAATCAAAAGTTTATATGATTTCTTACAAAGTTAATGATGAATATGCTAAAAAAAGTATAAGTGGTAATATTAGATTTGCAGAAATGCTATTTGATAAAGAGCTTATTGATTACGATATTGAAATTTTTGAAAGCTCTAAAAACTTTGCAGATACTATTTATACTTACGCAAATAAAGTTGAAAGCGATTTGATTTTGCTTATGACAGATAAATATCGTTCTTATGTAAAACAAATTAAAAAAGCTGAAAACTTAGAACTTTACAAAAAAATACCAATTATGTGCGTTAATAAACGCTTGGATATTTTTAAAGTTGGAGGTTTTAATTAATCGTTTATTTCGCCTATAGAAATAGATTTTAATTTTAACTTTCTCTCAAGAATACGTTTTTCAAGTTTGGAAACTGCAATTTGAAAATCTTTTAAAAAATTTTCATGATACAAATACATAATCCCATTTTTTATCGAAAGATGGGGTTTTTCTTTATTATCTTTTCCAAAATTTAATGAAAGTTTTGCACTTGGAATAAAAAAATGTGTCATACAAGCTCTTAATTGATAATAAAGAAAATTTTTATTATTTGCTAGATAATATTCTTTTGGAAACAAAAGATTTATAGCTAAAGAAAAGCGTTTTAAAGATTGTCGTTTTGCTCTTAAAGGCTTATCGTCCAAATAGGCTCCTAATATTTCTATGGCTTGGGCAACAGTCATAAAACCAAATAAAATTTGATTATTTTCAAAAGCAGTTTCAACATTTTTTAAAACCGTGTTTTTAAGAAAATAAATATGATCTTCTGAACTAGAAATTAGCATTAAAATTTATATCTTAATTGTATTTTTACATCTGTTCTATTATTGCCTTCTATAGCGTCTAAACCTGAGCCAAGGTTCTGTTTATCAGCGTAATAAGTATTAGCAATTCTAAACCAAAAATCAAAATGCCTATTCAAAGTATATTTCACTACAAAAACCAACCTCGAACCTTTACCATAATATGCCGGCACAGAAAATCCATAAAGCACATCAGGTTCATAAGCATAAAGACGAGCATCATAAGTATCTGTTTCAAATACTGCAATACGGAAATTAAATTTTAAAGCAATATTTTCAGGTTTGTAATCAATATCTTGATACACTAAATAACCCCAGCTCGGAGTATTCATATAATATCTAGATAATTCTATTCTAGACTTGAATTTCCAAGCAGAATTAGGTGTATAATTAAGTTGTATTCTATACCTTGAGCTAGAATAGTCAACAAGAGGTTTAATTCCTGTAATTATTTCCGGGTCGTTTTTTTGTTTAGTTTTATATTTTACTCTTAAATATAATTCTAAATTTCTTTGTGGAAAATGAGCAACTTGTACTAAATATTCATTTCCCCAAGAAGGTGCACCAACTCCAAACCTTAACCATGGATATTTCCACGAATCAAAATAAGCATCAATTTTCCACTTTTTTATTGGATAAAACTCAGCACCAACAAAAAAACCGCTTTCGTTATATGGTTTATTTCCTTCTGAAAATGGCTGAGCGTACAAAGCCTGATAATCTGCACGTAAATATCTGTGCAATACAGACATATTAAATTCGGGAACAAAATTTATAACAGCTCCATTAACACTTGCATATCCTAAATTAGAACTCATAGATGTTTCTCCAAAAATATTAACTTTTGGAATAGTGATTAAATAATCAATACCAAAATTTGCATTTTGAGTTCCTACAAAATCAAAATATCTATAAGCCTCGTTTCTTTCACCCAAAGGACTTGAAAAAGTATAATATACACCTGTTGCTCCAATCTTAAAGTTTTTTTCTTTCCAATTCATATTTGCACCTGCAATAAACTCTTGAATAGTTTTACGTTTTGCAATTTCGTTAGGTGTGCGATGATAACCGGTTTCTAAAAATGAAGAAATAACATGTTCTTCGCTTTCAAATTCAATGTTTTCAGTAGTATCAACACCGGCATCTAAACTTTTATAAGAAACAAATTCTGTAAAATTAAATTTCCCAAACTCTATACTTGCAGCCTGCCCACGCAAAAAAGCTGATTCGTTTACAGAGCTATATTTATTTATGCCTCTAGAATTTTTAATAATATTTGTTGAAGAAGAAGTTTTTCCAAAACTCATCCCCGACCACATTGTTAAACCTTGCCCAAATTGTGCTATATAGTCGCCAAGAATAATTTTTTGAAACACCCCTATCCTATTTAACTGAAAATGAGCGGAATAGAAATCAAAACCATATTTTTGTGCTCCTTTAAAAAATTGTTCTCCATCATCTTTTTCGGCAGTAATTCCATAAAACATTTTATCTTTATATTGATAATTATGTCTATAATAAATTTTATCAGGACTTCCTAAATAACGAGATTTATTAGGGTTTACAGCCAAAACGCTATCAGGAATTTCTTTATAACCTGATTTTTCTTGAATAAGTCTCTGATAACGAATAATGCCGGTATGCTTTCCATAAGTAAAAAGACGTTTTAAATCTTTTACTTCCGCAGTTTTTGTTTCTTGAATATTGACAAAAGGTAAAATTCTTTTCAAAGTTAAATCATCAATTCCATCAACAAACTGCAATTCGTATAGGCTTACATATGCACCAAATTTTTGGCGGTATTTTATCAAAGAAAAAATTTGAAATTCAGTTAAAAACATTAAATTTTTCAAATCACTTTCTTTTGCAGAGTTCAAATCAATAGGGTTATAATAGTATTCTTCTAAAGATTGGAATAAAGTTGTATAATCAAGCTCATAATCAGTATTAGATGCGATTTCCTCAATTATTTCATCCAAAGTTTCTATTGTTTCTTGTTGAGAATATGCAAGAAAAGATGATAAAACGAGTAAAAGTATGGTAAATATTTTAAAACGCATAACAAACAGATATTTTTGGGCTAGAACCGAGAACTTGATGATAAGCAAAAGCCAGATCAAAGCCAATTTTATTATTACCAAATATTGTATTATATCCCATTCCAAACGAATATTCCACAGGTTTTAAAGATAAACCTGCCCTCATAGCAAATTCTTCATTTATTAAATACTCTAAACCTGACTTAAATATTGGAGTATATCCATTTATTGACTTTCCTGTTTCCAAAGAGAGCAATAAAGATTTGCTAAACAAATATGAAACTCCTAATCTTAAAGTAACAGGCATTTTTAATCCGGCATCTTCAAAATAACCAAGATTAAGGGGATTAAACACATAAGCGGCTATTGAAAGTTTATCATTAGGTTTTGACAAAATTCCGGCTTCAAAACTTAAAGCATTCAAATTTCCATAATCTTCGGCTTGTCTAAGCGAAAAATAATTTAGCTGAACACCTAAAGAAAAAGATTTGAATAAATGCTGTGAATATCCTAAAGCAAATTTATCGTCTTGAAATTGGGAATAACCAAAATGTGAAAATCCTAAGCCTAAGCTTCCACCAAATAATGGAGTAGAAAAAGTCATAGCTCCATAGCCGGTTTGTTTTAATAGGAATCTATTTTCATAATAAAGTCCAATTTCTTTTTGGTTTAAAAAGCTATAAGCGGCAGGATTATTAAAAACTGCCCAAGCGTCTAAATTTGTTAATCCCGAATTAGCCATTCCTGCTGCTCTTGCACCGGCAGAATAAGTGCTAGCCTGAGAAAAAGAATATGCAGAAATGCTAATAAGTAATGTTATAAAAAATATTTTTTTCATTTTAAAAAATTAAATTAGCCTATACTCAAACTTATGTTCTTGCAAATCTTGGTTTGCTTTAACAATTTTAGTTTTTAAATTTTCTTTAAAATCTACTAGTCTTTTAGCTAGTTCATTATCAGATAAAGCAAGAATTTGAGCTGCCAAAATTGCAGAGTTTTGTGCTCCATTTATTGATAGGCTAGCCACAGGAATACCCGGAGGCATTTGAACAATTGCTAAAAGTGCATCCATACCCTCTAATGTTGCATTTATTGGAACTCCAATTACAGGAATATTTGTCATTGCAGCAACTACACCAGGCAAATGAGCTGCCATTCCGGCTGCAGCAATAATAACTTTTATTCCGCGAGATTGAGCATTTTTTGCAAATTCCTCAAGCTCAACAGGTGTTCGGTGAGCAGACAAAGCATTTATCTCAAATGGTATCTTAAAATCATTTAATTGTTGGGCTGCTTTTTCCATTATTTTCCAATCAGAAGTTGAGCCCATAATTATACTCACAATAGCTTTCATGTTTTAATTTTTTATGTTTGACAAATATCTTGGTAAAAATACAAAGTATTTATTATTTTTGCCATATAATTTAAACTTTTAGCAAAATAAAAACGCAATTTACTAAAAATATATTAAATTTATGGATAAAGTTAAGGTTTTTGATAAAGAATTTGAAATTTTTATTTCGCAAACTGAAATAGAAAATAAAATTATTGAAATTGCAAAACAAATTAATCAAGATTTGAAAGGTGAAAATCCTATTTTTCTTGGAATTTTAAATGGTTCTTTTATGTTTGCCTCCGAACTTTTTAAATCTTTAAATATTGATTGCAGTATAAGTTTTTTAAAACTTGCTTCTTACCAAGGCAGAGCATCTTCAGGAAAAATTAAACAATTAATTGGTTTAAACGAAAATTTAACCGGACAAACTGTTGTTATTTTAGAAGATATTATAGATACAGGAATTACCATTGAAAATATAATGAAACAAATTATTGGCTTTGAACCCAAAAAAGTTATCATAGCCAGTTTATTATATAAATCTAATGCTTATAACAACTCCTATCCCATTGATTATTACTGCTTTAATATTCCAAATGATTTTATTGTTGGTTATGGCCTCGACTATAATGGCTATGGTAGAAATTTAAAACATATTTATAAAATTGTAGAATAAGTAAAATACAAATTATGTTAAACATTGCTTTATTTGGACCTCCGGGTGCAGGAAAAGGTACGCAAGCCAAAATGTTGGCCGAAAAATATAATTTAACTTATATTTCAACCGGAGATATTTTAAGAAACGAAATTGCAAATAATACTGAATTAGGTTTAAAAGCTAAATCCATTATTGAGCAAGGTGGTTTAGTATCGGATGAAATTATTGTTCAAATTATTGAAAACAGTATTAAAATGCAACCCGACACTAACGGCATTTTGTTTGATGGTTTTCCCCGTACTTACACTCAGGCATATATTTTAGATGGTTTATTAATAAAAATGAACACTAAATTATCTTGTCTAATTAGCTTAGAAGTTCCTAGAGAGGCATTAATTAACAGAATGATGCTTAGAGCTGAAAAAGAAAAAAGAGCTGATGATAAAAAAGAAATTATCGAAAATCGTTTAAGAGAATATGATAATAAAACAATTCCTGTTATTGATTTTTATAAACAACAAGATAAATTTCATGATATTGACGGTATTGGAGAAATAAATGAAGTTTTTGGAAGAGTTACAGACAAAATCGAAGAAATTTTATCACAAACTTTGCTAAATGTTGTGTTTTTAGGTCCTCCAGGAGCAGGAAAAGGAACACAAGCAAAGCGTATTGCCGAGAAATTTAATATGAAATATATTTCTACAGGAGAAATGATACGTAAAGAAATAGAAAACCAAACCGAACTTGGCAAAATTGCAAAACCATATTTGGAAACCGGAGATTTTGTGCCAGACGATATTGCAATTAGATTATTAGAAAGAGAAATTTGCAATACTTGTAGTGGTACAGGTTATTTATTTAAAGGATTTCCTTCAACTTTAGTGCAAGCATATATTTTAGGTGGTTTATTAAAAAAACAAGACAGCTCAATATCCTTAGTTGTTGAAATTAAAACTTCTACTTTACAATCTATAAAACGACTTACCAAAAGAGCAAAAACATATAAAGCAAGAATTTACGACATGAATCCTGAAACAATAATTTATCGTTTAGAAAATTATGAAGAAAAAAGCCATAGAATTATAGATTTTTACCAACAACAAAATAAAATTGTGAGTTTTGACGGACACCAAAATGAAGATACATTATTTGAGCAAATATCTGATACTGTAGAAAAAGCTTTTAAAGAAATTAGAAAGTAAATTTTATATGGAATCTGATACAAATAAAAAAAACTCCTACATTCATGTATATACCGGAAATGGTAAAGGAAAAACTACAGCTGCTTTAGGTTTAGCTTTGCGGGCTTGTGGAGCAGGTAAAAAGGTTTTTATAGCTCAATTTGTAAAAGGAAAGATATATTCAGAAATTAAAGCAATAAACGAATTTTTAAATTTAATTACAGTAAAACAATATGGTTTAGACTGTTTTATTTATAATAAACCAAGCAAAGCCGACATAGAAGCGGCACAAAATGGACTTTTAGAAGTTCAAGAAGTAATAAATTCTGCTAAATATGATGTTTTAATCTTAGATGAAGCAAATATTGCCTTGTATTACAATTTATTTTCTATAGAAGAATTTATTAAACTAATAAAATCTCGTGCAAATAATCTTGAAATTATAATTACCGGACGTTATGCCCCAAAAGAAATTATTGAAATCGCTGATTTAGTTAGCGAAATTAAAGAAGTAAAACATTATTACACAAAAGGCGTTGAAGCAAGAAAAGGTATAGAATATTAGAAATACAGATTTTATTCTGCTAACTAAACTTTTTGTATTTTACTTATTTAGTTATTTTAACACATTAAATTTAACAACTTTTTCATTTATTCTAATAAAATAAGTTCCATTAGCCAAATCACTAATATCAATTTGATTATTATTTTGATTATCAACAGATTTAACTATTTCACCAAGAGAATTAAGGATATATATCCTTTCATTATTCAAATTTTTAATATTTATATAATCTGAAGCCGGATTAGGAAATATGCTTATACTTTGTTTATTTATTTCTGAAATTCCAACAGTTGACCTTGTAATAGTTGCACATATTTTATTATTAGCAATATTGTTATCAAGACCTGCATAATTAGCTGTCATACATATTTCAAATTCAGTTAAATTAAAACTATCCATTAATGCAGCATTAACAGTATAACCTTCGTCAGTAACAGGCATTGTTTCTCCACTTAGCAATCCTGTAAGGTTAATAGTTTGATTATCAACAGGTATTCCTTCTACAGTAATTGAAATTGCAGCTGTATTATTTGCATCATCAGGTCCGTTATTTTTTACAGCAGGAAAAATAGTAAAATCCTCTGTTGTGCCAATATTTATTTCACTAGGCAATGGAGTAAAATCGGTATTGCTTGATAAAAACAAAGCTTGAATATCGCAATCTGTTTCAGCAATCTCACCACGTGTAACTGTTATACAGGCAGTATTATTTGAAGATACCGGGTCTATACCATTATAATCCACAGTAAAACAAATATCGAACATACCGCTTATTCCCATATTATCAAGTTCAGCAACACTTATTGTCAGTGCACCACCCGAATAAATTGTAGTGTAATAATTAGGTGCAAGAGCATTATAATTTGATAAATCGATATTTAAATCGCTAACTAAACTTTCACCTGCTATAGTGGCACTAATTGTTGCAAAATCACTAGTTGCATCTAAACCATTATTTTTTATTACAGGATATATAATAAGATTTTGGTTGTCATCAATACTAAGAGTATTAATATCATCATTTGGATTTGGGTATGTATCTAAGTATTTTATTGTTAAATCAGATTGTTCTTCATAAGGATTTTCATCATCAATATATAATGAAATTCCCAAAGGGCAGTAAGAAGCCTCTGAAATAGAACCAAAATTAACTTTCCCAATAACAGTTCCAGCGCCATAAGCCGAGCCATCTAAATACATAAAATATTTTCCTTCACTTTCAGGATTTTCTTCTCCTAACCTCATTGCCCCCTTTCCATTATCAAAGCATACAGCTACCCAAAAATCATTTTCATTTACAATATATGGTTCTGTTAATTCAAGTTCATAAAACTGATCATTTTGACTATTATCTAAAACAATAGTTTGCTCGTAAACCGGACTACCAATTTGAATATTATAAAAACCAAACATAGAATATGGACCGCCTAACACAGGATTTTCGTAAATTTTTATTGTATATGAAGAGTTATCAAAAGTAACATTTCCAGAAGACAAATTTACAGTTCCCAATATATGATAAAATTTCACTTTTGTTATTTTATCACCTATAGAAATTTGTTCAAACTCGCTACCAGCGATATAAAACTCATCACCGGCAACAGCACCAGTATAATAGTAATTAAAGCCTCCTCCTACCCAAGCACTACGCAAATCCTTTGATTTTAAATCTTGATAATTTTCATCAAGTTCAACTAAATTTACCTGAGCAAATAAAATATTGCATAAGGCAATTAAAACAAATGTTAAAAAAGTATTTTTCATGATATTAAAGTTAAATAGTTAATAAATTTTAACAAAAATAAATTAAATATTTATTAATTCCAAATTTATAATAAACAAAAGATGTTTTAAGTAGGTTTTTTAGTATTTTATTTTTTCAAAGCTTGGATTTGTTCTTTTAAAATTGAAATTTTAGCCTCTGCATCAGCAAGTTTTTTGCGTTCTATTTCAATTACTTTTTCTGGTGCATTGGCAACAAATTTTTCGTTTGATAATTTTTTGTTTACAGAATTTAAAAAACCTTCTGCATATTTTAATTCTTCTTCAATTTTTTTAATTTCTGCGTCTTTATCTATAAGATTTTCTAAAAGAATAAAATATTCGTGATTTTTAACTAAAAAGCTAACAGCCATTTCAGGTTTTTCATTTACAAAAGAAATAGTCTCTAAATTTGTCAACTTTTTTATAACTAAATCAAACTTATCAGAATAATTATCATGCCTAATTATTTGCAAGTTAAGCTTTTCTTTTTGTGGAATATTTTTATCTTGACGAATAGCTCTAATATTTGCAACAACATCTGCACAAGTATTAAATTCATCTATTAATTTTGAATTTCCTTTTTCTGAAATAGGCCATTTTGCTAAAACTATTGATTCTGTATCATTATCATTTTTCATAAATTGCCATAATTCTTCTGCAATAAACGGCATAAAAGGAGAAAGTAATAAAGCTAATTTTTTAAAATATTCTATACTTTGTGCATAAGTTTTTGAATCAATTGGTTTTTGATATTCAGGTTTAATAATTTCAAGATACCAGGCTGAAAAATCATCCCAAAACAACTTATAAACAGTCATTAATGCTTCAGACAGCCTAAAATCGTCAAATTGTTTATTTATAACTTCTATTGTTTCATTAATTTTTGCATCTAACCACTCTACAGCAATTTTTGAGTGTTCGGGTTGCTGAATATTTTTATCAATTTCCCAATTTTTTATTAAACGGAAAGCATTCCAGATTTTATTTGCAAAATTACGTCCTTGCTCAGGTAAAGAATCATCGTAAAGCAAATCACCACCAGCAGGTGAGCACAACAACATTCCCACTCTTACTCCATCCGCACCGTATTTGTCGATTAAATCAAGTGGGTCAGGCGAATTGCCCAAAGATTTAGACATTTTTCTTCTAAGTTTATCTCTAACAATTCCATGCAGATAAACATTTGTAAAAGGTTTTTGCTTAGGATATTCATAACCAGCAATTATCATTCTGGCTACCCAAAAAAATAAAATTTCAGGAGCAGTAACAAGGTCATTTGTAGGATAGTAATATTTAAAATCAGGATTTTCAGGTTTTAAAATTCCATCAAAAACTGAAATAGGCCACAACCAAGACGAAAACCAAGTATCAAGTACATCATTGTCTTGACGCAAATCAGAAATTTTTAAATTTGTATTTTTAGTTATTTCCACAGCTTTTTGCAAAGCTTGCTCCTCTGTTTCCGCAACAACAAACTCATTTGAATTTGGCAAATAATACGCTGGTATTCTATGCCCCCACCACAATTGACGACTTATACACCAATCTCTTACATTATCCATCCAATGGCGGTAAACATTTTTAAATTTTCCTGGAATTATATTTATTTCACCATCTTCAACAGCTTTAATTGCAGGTTTTACCAAATCTTCCATTTTTAAAAACCACTGCATAGAAAGTTTTGGTTCAATTACAGAATTTGTTCTTTCTGAACGTCCTACTTTATTTGTATAATCTTCAATTTTCTCAATTAGACCTAATTCTTCAAGTTTTTCAACAGCAAGTTTTCTAGCTTTAAATCTATCTTCTCCTACAAAAACTTGGGCAGATTTATTTAATGTACCATCATCATTAAAAATATCTATTGATTCTAAATTATGTCTAATTCCAATTTCATAATCATTAATATCATGAGCCGGCGTAATTTTTAAACAACCTGTTCCAAATTCCATATCTACATAAGAATCAAAAATCACTGGCACTACTCTATCCAAGATTGGGACAATTACTTTTTTGTCTTTTAAGTGTTTAAAGCGAGGGTCATCAGGATTTACACAAACGGCGGTATCGCCCAAAATAGTTTCGGGGCGTGTTGTTGCAATAACTAAGTAATTATCTTCGTCTTGAATTTTATATTTTACATAATAAAGTTTTGAATTTTCTTCAGTATAAATAACCTCCTCGTCCGAAACGGCGGTTTGTGCTTGAGTATCCCAGTTTACCATTCTCACTCCACGATAAATCAAACCTTTTTCGTATAAGTCCACAAAAACTCTCAATACAGATTTTGAACGAGTTTCGTCCATGGTAAAACAAGTTCTATCCCAATCGCAAGAAGCACCAAGTTTTTTTAATTGTTCAAGAATTATACCTCCGTGTTTTTCAGTCCAATCCCAAGCATGTTCTAAAAATTCTTCGCGAGATAGAGTGTTTTTATCTATTCCTTCTGACTTTAGTTTTGCCACCACTTTTGCTTCTGTAGCAATAGATGCATGGTCAGTTCCTGGAACCCAAACAGCATTTTTTCCTAACATTCTAGCTCTACGCACCAAAACATCTTGAATAGTATTATTCAACATATGTCCCATATGCAAAACTCCTGTTACATTTGGTGGTGGAATAACATTTACATAAGGCTCTCTATCATCGGGTTCGGAATGAAAATAATTATTATCTACCCAGTATTGATACCATTTTTTCTCTATATCCCTAGCTTCGTATTTCGCAGGTATTTCTTTCATAAACTAAAATTTTCAAATTGTGCAAAAATAAGCAATTTCAGTTGAATGTTAAAAAAAAATCAGTTAAAAGATAAAAATTGAACCGAGTTTACGAGCTCACCGAAGGTAAAGTATTGTGTTACCCTTGCGGGC
>JALOAQ010000167.1 GCA_023228725.1 Bacteroidales bacterium
AGCAGTACTAAAACTGATAGGTGCAAACAACCGATACGTATTTTTAAATGACAATGGCGTAGCCAAACGTGTTGAGGTAACTATGGGCCAACGTTTCGACGATTTGATTGAGATAAAGGCCAACGGCATAAAAGAAGGAGATGAGATTGTAACTGTTGGACAAGCAAAACTGGTTAATGGTGTCAAACTCGATATCGTTAAATAAACAGAACTGCAATGAAAATCTTTAGTATTTCCAATTATGTTATGATAAGAAATAGTTTAAATATCAGAAAATGAGTATTTACAAAACAGCGATAGCGAAACCCGTTACTACCCTATTAATTTTTGTGGGTGTAGTAATAATAGGTGTGTTTTCATTTTTAAAACTACCTATTGACCTATTCCCCGAACTAGAAATTCCATTCATATCCGTTATGACCGCCTATCCTGGGGCAAGTGCCAACGAGATAGAGACAAACATAACCCGCCTACTCGAAAACAGACTAAACGCTGTTGAGGGGCTAAAAGAAATAAGCTCGTCATCAAAGGACAATATGTCCATGGTTTTCCTTGAGTTAAATTGGGGAACAAACCTTGATGAGGTAATGAACGATGTGCGCTCAAACCTGGATATGATTAGGGAACAGCTACCCAAAGGGTCATCTAGTCCCTTCATCTTTAAGTTCAACTTCAGCTCAATGCCAATTATTCAGTTTGCCGTAACGGCAAAGGAGAGCTATGCTGGACTTGATAAAATACTGGAAGAGAGCGTTATTCCTCGACTTAACATGGTTGATGGAATTGGTAATATATCTACTTCTGGCGCACCTGAGCGTTTTGTTTATATTGATTTGAATCAGGAAAAACTCGATGCCTACAACCTACCTCTTGAGGCTGTTGGAGCCGCCGTAAGCAGCAATAACCTAAACCTTTCTTCGGGTACTGTAAAAATGAAGAAAGAGCAGTATCAACTTCAGGTAAGAACTGAATTTATTGAGAGTTCAGAAATTGAGAATTTGGTTGTAACAAGTACACCTGATGGCAAAACAGTTTACATACGTGATATTGCTACGGTGAGAGATACAATTAAGGACTTAACGCTTGACGAAAAAATTAACGGACAAGATGGTGTTCGAATTATAATCTCCAAACAAACAGGCGCCAATACCGTACAAATTTGTGAGGATGTAAGGAAAGAGGTGGACAAAATGGGGGATATACTCCCAGCCGACATTAATATTGAAGTTATTTACGACTCTTCACTTGATATTAAGGACTCTATTAACAGCCTTCAAAGCTCAATATTGTATGCGCTTATTTTTGTAGTCCTTGTCGTACTATTCTTCTTAGGGAAATGGCGCGCTACGCTAATTATTGCCATTACCATTCCCATTGCACTTATTGTTGCATTCGTATACTTGGCCTTGGTGGGTAGTTCGCTCAACATCATATCGCTCAGTTCACTCACCGTTGCCATTGGCATGGTGGTTGACGATGCCATTGTAGTACTCGAAAATATTACACGGCACATTGAACGAGGTTCGAGCCCGCGCGAGGCGGCAAAATACGCAACCAACGAGGTTTGGGTTTCGGTTATTGCCACTACCCTGGTAATTGCAGCCGTGTTTATTCCGCTTACAATGCTTTCAGGAATGGCAGGAACACTATTTAAAGAGCTAGGATGGATTGTTACCATTGTAGTAGTTACATCAACCGTTGTTGCCATCTCGCTAACCCCAATGTTATCATCTCAACTACTAAAGTCTAGAAAGGTTAAGATTGACGAAAATGGCAAAATTATCAAAGTTGAAGAAAAAGTAAGCTGGTACCAGAAATCTGCCGTAAAGTTTATGGACAACATGGATAAATGGTATGCCCAAGCCCTAAGATATTGCTTAAACCACAAAACAGTTACCGTAATAACAGCAGTTGTCATTTTTGTTGTATCACTACTACCCTTAGGGTTAGGATGGATAGGAACCGACTTTATGCAACAAACTGACGATGGTCGTCTTAACGTTAATATTGAACTGAACCGAGGTACCCGCATAGAGGAAACGTTAGAAACCGCTCGTGAACTTGAAAAGCGTTTTATGGTGCTAGCTCCAGAAATTCGTATGGTATCAACTACTGCAGGTTCAAGCGACGAGGCTAGTGTATCTGCACTGTTTACTGGAACAACAAACAACACCATAAGCATGAGCGTTATTTGCTCTAATAAGACAGAACGTGAACGCTCAATATTCGAAATTGCCGAGGTTCTCCGAAATGAAATGCAGGAATACCCCGAAATTATAGACTACCAAGCCAAGGTAGCGGGAGGAGGGATGGGTTCAAACAAGGTTGAAGTAGAGATTTATGGCTACGATTTTGACATGACCAACATTCTAGCTGAGAATATTAGGCTAACCATTGAGGACAAGGTGAAAAGTGCCCGTGACATTACCGTTAGCCGAGAAAAAGAACGTGCCGAGCTTAAAGTTGTATTTGACAAAGAAAAACTTGCAATGCATGGGCTTAACGCTGCAACTGCCGCCACATACGTTCGCAACAGGGTTTCTGGTATGCCTACTGGGTATCTGAAAGAGGATGGAGATGAATATGATATTGTGGTTAGAATGGAAGAAAAAAATCGTAACACCATTACAACTATTGAGGACTTATCCATTCCAACGCCAATGGGAGGTAAAATAAAACTTCGCGAAATTGCTTCTGTTGAAGAGTACTGGTCACTACCAGACATTGAGCGTAAAAGCAGGCAGCGTATAGTATCTGTAGAGGTTACTCCATACAAAACATCACTTGGTGAACTAGCTGTGGCAATTGAAGAAGCAATAAAAGATGTAGAAGTTCCTCAGGGTGCAACCATTAGACTTGCTGGAGACTATAAAGAACAACAGGAAACCTTTGCCGATATGGGAGTACTTGCGCTACTTATTGTAATGTTGGTTTACATTGTAATGGCTTCGCAATTCGAATCATTCACAAAACCATTTATCATTATGATGTCAGTACCATTCGCCATCACAGGAGTAATTCTATCGCTTCTTATTACAGGAACTACATTTGATATGATTGGTGCACTAGGTGCCATTATGCTGGTTGGAATTGTGGTTAAAAACGGTATTGTACTAGTTGACTACATTAACCTAATGCGCGACCGTGGCCACCCTCTTCATGAGGCTATTGCTCTTGCAGGCGAATCACGTCTGCGACCAGTGCTAATGACCGCATTTACTACAATTCTGGGTATGCTACCAATGGCACTTAGCCAAGGTGAGGGTGCCGAAATGTGGCGTCCAATGGGGATTGTTGTAATGGGCGGACTATTGGTTTCAACTTTTGTTACGCTAATTGTTGTTCCTATACTCTATGGTATAATGTCACGCCACGGAGAGCGGGATAAGGAAGAGAAATACCGTAAGGAGTTTGTTTTTATGCAACTCGCAAGTAATGGCGATAGCAAAAACGATAACAATTAGCAAAATATTAACTCAACATGGAACATCCTTGACAACAGTTTAATCACACAAAAAAACGACTACTTCATGGATGTTTCATCAGTTACTTTGAAAATAAACAATTAGAGATATGAAATCAGTATTTATAGTATTTAACCAAGCCAATACCGAGCGCGTTGAGTACATGCTCTATAAACTAGAAATTAGAGGCTTTACGTTTTTTGAGCAAGTACAGGGACAAGGAGGTAATACAGGCGAACCTCGCCGTGGAACACATACCTGGCCCGAGATGAACTCCGCTATTATTACAATAGTTGAAGACCACAAGGTTGATATCCTCCTAGAAACAGTACGTAAACTTGATATGCGTAATAAGGAGATTGGCGTAAAGGCCTTTGTTTGGAACATTGAGAAAACCTCATAAGAACTTCATCATACAATAGTAAAAAACCGTGTTTGAATTTATCAAACACGGTTTTTTTATATGACATAGAACCAATGAACAAGATTAGGTAGCAACTACCTTTCCCTGAGCAATAGCCCTATTAAGCCGCTTAATCTCCCTATGGAGAAAAGCAAACGAAATAATACCCGCAATAACATCCGAAATTGGTGCCGAAACCCAAACGCCGGTTATTCCCCAAAAAGTTGGGAAAATCAATAGAATTGGTATTAAAACAATTACCTGCCGAAGCAATGAAATGAAAGCCGATATTAAAGCCTTTCCAGTTG
>JALOAQ010000038.1 GCA_023228725.1 Bacteroidales bacterium
ATCTCTAAACATATAATCGTCAATGTTTTCGGGTGCAGGAAAACCTGCAAGCCATAAAATTTTTAAATTTTTAAATAATATAGATTTGAAAATATAAGCAGCTAAGCCTTTATTTGAATTGTCGTAGTGGTAAATGTTTTTTCCTGTTATGCTATTGCCAGCTTCTCCAAAACCATATGAATTTATCCAAACTCCCATATCTTCACCATTTCCTTCTGCAACTAAATCATTTGTAATTGGATTCATTATATACCAATAACTTGACAATAAAGCTCCAAATTTATTTTTTGAAGGACCTGCCTTAAAATTATTTTTAGGTTTTAAAACTATTCTCTGTTGTGGATATTCTTGGTGGCATTGTCTAACTAATCTATCTGTTAAATCATCAACCCATTTTTTAAAAGAAATAATATTTGCTTGCCAAATTCCTTTAGACTTCAAATAATCAGGAATAAAATTATTTCTAAACTCTATGTTTATTTTGCTAATGTCTTCATCATCAACCAATTGTTTTACTAAAGCTAAGCCTTGTAACAATCTCACAATATTATCTTGACTCATTCCTTGTTGAGGGATAACGCCTTTTTGAAAAATTGATAAATATCTATTGGTTCCATTTTTAGTTTTATTGTAATATCCATATTCTTTGTTAAAATGTTTATAATATTGTTTCCAAAAGCCCAAGCTAACATCGTCTCTAATTAAAAAACCATTAATGTCTTCAGGATATTTTATAAGTTCAAAATCAGTTTTATCTGCTTCTGTATTATGTAATTTACGTAAAGTATATTCAGAATATAAATCTAATCTTTCTAAGGCAAATAATGCGTAAATTAAGAAAGATAAAGTTTCTTGATAGTCTTGTTTATTGTTTTTTAATAATCTGTATTCTGTTGATAAAAGCCCTAACCAGTGATTAAAATTACTATTTCCATCGCTCCAACTAATCCAATCTACATTTCCAGATTTATCTACACGTCTATCCACTGCCGGAATATTTACTCCAAATTGTTCCACATCAGAACAGATGATAACCCACTCATTTAATAGTCTATTCCTATAATTTATATATTTTGCATTAAGAGAATCTGTAGTATTTGCAAAAATATAGCTTGTGGATAAAGTAAATAAAAATAAGATTTTAATAATTTTAATTTTCATTGTAATATTTTTTTTCAAAAATAATTAGATTTTTCAATTTAACATAAACTTGTTAATACTTATGATAAAAAATTGATTTTTATCCGCTTAGAGGCTGTATTTTTGAATAAAAAAACAAATGCGAATTTTAGTAGTCATATTTTTTCTTTTTACTTCAAGTATTATTTATTCACAAATCACGCCTGAACAATACATTAATATTTATAGTGATTTAGCAATAAAGGAAATGAAGCGAGTAGGGGTGCCGGCAAGTATAACTTTGTCGCAAGGAATGTTAGAGTCGGGAAATGGAAATTCATATTTAGCCACAAAAGGAAATAATCATTTTGGAATAAAATGTCATAAATGGACAGGCGAAAAAATTTATGCCGATGATGATGCAAAAAATGAATGTTTTAGAAAATATAAAAATGTAGAGCAGTCTTTTATAGATCATTCTGATTTTTTGAAAGAAAATTCTCGTTATCATTTTTTATTTGATTTGGATATTACGGATTATAAAGCTTGGGCTAAGGGATTAAAACAAGCTGGATATGCCACAAACCCAAATTATGCAAATTCTTTAATAAATATAATTGAAAGACATGAATTATTTAATTTTGATTTAGGAATAATTAAACCAATAGCAGAAGAAAAACCAACAAAACGCCCCAGCAAAATTAAAACTTCTGTCGAAGATAATTTTATTGTAAATCCTTATTCAAATTCATATAATTATAATAATGATGTGCCATATATTATTGTTGTAGATACCGTAGAAATTGGAGATTTAGCTAAACAATTAGATTTGATGAGGTGGCAATTGGTAAAATATAATGATTTGAATAAAAATTCGATACTTTATCCAAGTAATATTATTTATGTAAAACCAAAACGAAATAAAGCACAAAAACAATACAAAATTCATGTGGTTGAGCATAATGAAAGTGTAAGAGATATATCTGAAAAATATGCAGTAAAATCAAAGAAAATATTGAAATTTAATGATTTAAACGATATTGATCAAGCATTAAAGATAGGCAGCAAAATTAAATTAAGAAGATAAGTTTTTGTCCTGATTAATTTATTAATAATCCAAATCTATTATCTTGTTTTTATAAACAAGTTTTGTTGAAAAAATGAGCTTTATTTTTATGGAAAATCCAAAGATTAATTATATCTTTAAAAACTTTTATAATAAAGTTTAATTTATTGATTATAAAGAATTTACGAAATAAAAATATTTAATTATGTTGGAAGAAGAAAAAACTTCTAGAGTTGTTAGGATTAATATAGAGGATGAAATGAAATCTGCTTACATTGATTATTCAATGTCTGTTATAGTTTCTCGTGCTTTACCTGATGTTAGAGATGGTTTAAAACCAGTTCAAAGAAGAATTTTATACGGAATGTCTGAACTTGGTTTATTGTCGAATAGAACTTATAAAAAATCAGCCAGAATTGTTGGAGAGGTTTTAGGGAAATATCACCCTCATGGCGATTCTTCTGTTTATATGGCTATGGTTCGCATGGCTCAAGATTGGTCTTTGCGTTATACTTTAGTCGATGGTCAAGGAAACTATGGTTCTGTTGATGGAGATAGTCCTGCTGCCATGCGTTATACAGAAGCAAAAATGGCAAAAATAGCTGATGAAATATTGTCAGATATAGAAAAAGAAACAGTTGATTTTACTTTAAACTTTGATGACTCGCTTGAAGAACCAAGTGTTATGCCTACACGATTGCCAAATTTATTAATTAATGGCGCCAGTGGTATAGCGGTTGGGATGGCAACTAATATGGCTCCTCATAATCTTAGTCAAACTGTTGATTGCGTGGTGGCTTATATAGATAATAATGAGATTACTGCCAGCGAATTAGGAGAAATTATGCAAGCTCCTGATTTTCCAACAGGTGGAATAATTTATGGAGTTGAAGGTGTACGCGAAGCTTTTGAAACCGGTAGAGGTAGGGTAGTGATTAGAGCAAAAGCAGAAATTGAAATAGGGGATAACGGACGCGAAAAAATTATTGTTACTGAAATTCCTTATATGGTTAATAAAGCTGAACTTATAATTAAAATAGCTGACTTAATCAATGAAAAACGAATAGACGGTATTTCAAATATCAATGATGAATCTGATAGAACAGGAATGAGAATTGTTATTGATATTAAACGAGATGCTGTTGCTAATATAGTTTTAAATAAACTTTATAAACTAACAGCCTTACAATCTTCGTTTAGCATAAATAATATCGCTTTAGTAAAAGGTCGTCCTATGATGCTAAATCTTTATGATTTAGTAAAATATTTTGTTGAACACCGTCACGAAATTGTTGTTCGCAGAACGGAGTTTGACTTAAAAAAGGCCGAAGAGAGAGCTCATATTTTGGAAGGATTAATTATTGCAAGCGACAATATTGATGAAGTAATACGTATAATCCGTGCTTCGCAATCGCCTGATCTTGCAAGAGAAGGATTGATGGAGAGATTTAGCTTATCCGAAATTCAAGCAAGAGCTATTGTTGAAATGCGTTTAAGACAACTTACCGGACTTGAACAAGATAAGCTTAGAGCAGAATATTCCGAAATTTTAGAGAAAATTGCATATTATAAAGAAATTTTAAGCAATTTAGATTTAAGAATGCAAATAATAAAAGACGAAATATTAGAAATTAAAGCAAAATACGGAGACGAACGCAAAACTGAAATTGTATATGCTTCAGAAGAATTAAATCCAGAAGATTTTTATGCAGATGAAGATATTATAATTACAATTTCAAATATGGGATATATTAAACGTACTGCTTTAACTGAGTTTCGTGCACAAAATAGAGGAGGAGTAGGAGCAAGAGCATCTACAACGCGAGAAGAGGACTTTATTGAGCATATGTTTGTTGCAACAATGCATAATACTTTATTATTGTTTACAGAAAAAGGAAAATGTTATTGGTTAAAAGCTTATGAAGTTCCTGAAGGTACGCGTACATCAAAAGGTAGAGCTATTCAAAATTTAATAAATATAGAACCTGATGACGAAGTAAAAGCATTTATGAATGTTGTGTCTTTAAAAGATGAAGAATATATAGATAACTCTTATATCATAATGTGTACAAAAAATGGAGTTTTCAAAAAAACAAGATTAAGAGAATATTCTAGACCACGCCAAAATGGTGTTTTTGCAATAAATGTTAGAGAAGGCGATAGTTTGCTAACTGCAAATCTTATTGAAACAAACCAAGAAGATGAACCTGTAAATATTATGATTGGCGCTAAAAACGGAAAAGTAATTCGCTTTCCTCATGACATAGTTAGACCTATTGGTAGAACAGCTACAGGTGTAAAAGGTATTAGCTTAGACGCAGGATCAGAAGTAATTGGAATGATTACTGTTCGTAAAGATCAGGAAGTGCTTGTAGTATCTGAAAATGGATATGGAAAACGCTCTGATATTGAAGATTATAGAGTTACTAATAGAGGCGGAAAAGGTGTGAAAACAATTAATATTACAGAAAAAACAGGGGATTTAATTGATATTTCCGCAGTTACTGATAATGACCATTTAATAATTACTAATAAATCAGGAATTACTATAAGATTAGCCGTTGAAACACTAAGAGTTATGGGAAGAGCAACCCAGGGTGTGAGATTAATTAATTTAAGAGATGATGATACAATTGCCTCGGTGGCAAAAATTGAAGATGGTGCTTTAGAAGAAAAAAATGCTAGTAATTATGATGATGAAGATGAAAATAATGAGATAAAAATAGAAAATACTAATGAAAATACAAATAATCAAAGCCAAGATTAAGTTTTTGGCAAACTAATTGTATATTTGTAGTTTAAAGAATATGAATTATTTAAAAGTAATATTATGAAAAAGTTAATTATTTTAGTTGCAACAATGGCTTTAAGCTTTTCGCTTTTAGCACAAAAATCTGCAGTAACAAGCGCATGGAGCTATCTAAAGGATGGTTTTCTTGATGATGCAAAAAAGTCTATTGATAAGGCAGAAAAACACGAAGCTACCAAAGATTGGTACAAAACTTTTTATTATAAAGGTATGGTATATCAAGAAATAGGTATCTCTGATAGACCAAAATATAAGTCCTTGTGTACAAATTGTTTAGATATTTCGTATGAGGCATATATAAAAGCAATTCAACTAAATTTTGTGGACCCTGAGTACAAAAATCTTGATTTAACTACTGAACTTGGGCTAATGAAGTTTGTTGGAGTTTTGCAAAAAAATGATGAAAGAAATTATGAAAACACAGAAGCTTTAATAGATATGATTGGGAATAGATTTCCTGCTTTGTCTAATGCTTTTATAAATCAAGGTGTTACTAGCTTTCAAGACTCTGATTTTGAAACTGCTTATGAAAATTTTGAAAAAGCAGTTATGATTTCAACTCTTTCATTTCAAGTTGATACTCAATTATATTATTATGCATCCTTAGCTGCATTTAGAGCCGAAAAATTTAAAGACGCTATAGATTATAATGATATGTTAATCCAATTAAATTTTGGTGCTAACGAAGATGAAAAAGTCGCTGTTTATCAAAGTCAAGCTATTGCATATAGAGAGACAGGTGATACTGTAAAAATGCTTGAAGTTTTAGAAAAAGGAATACAAGCTTTTCCTAATGCAAACTATCCTTTGGTAATAGAAACTTTTAACTATTATGTTAATATTGGCGAAAACGAAAAAGCTTTTGAATATATAAATTTGGCAATTGAAAAAAATGAAAATGATGCACAATTTTATGTTATTAGAGGTACTTTGCTTGAAGAAATGAAACGTAAAGAAGAAGCTAAACTTGATTATCTTAAAGCAGTTGAATTGCAACCTAATAATTTTGATGCGAATTATTCTCTAGGTGCATTTTATTATAATACAGCTGTTGATACTTTAGATTGGGCAGATAAAAATATACCTATAAATAAGTTTTCAGAATTAGATAAATATAAACAAATTTCAGATGAATTATTTAAAGAAGCTTTTCCTTTCTTAGAAAAAGCACTTGAATTGCAAGCACAAAATGTTAATGTATTAAGTACTTTAAAAACTATTTATTACAGACTTGGAGAAATGGAAAAATACGCAGAAGTTGATGCAAAGCTTAAAGAACTTACTCAATAGAGTTTTTAAACAATATTTTAAGAGGCTGAGAAATCAGCCTTTTTTTATTAATTTTGTTTTTTTATAAATATTTATTAATTTTGTTAAAGATTAAAAATTAAAAAAATGAAAAAAGCAATTGTATTTATAGGTCTTATTTTATTAGTGTATTTTGTAAATTCTCAAAATTCTATTTACTTAAATTTTGATATTTTGCAAAATAACTCAGAATTAGTGTTAGACAGTGTTTTTGTTGAAAATTTGAACAATGGCTCGGATACTATGATTTATAATTTTCAATCAGGCTTAGGTTTTGAAATGCCAATTGGTGTTTTTCCTGTTTTTGCCGAAAGTAATGAATTAATGATAAAACAAAACTATCCTAATCCTTTTGTGCATGAAACTATTATAGAAATAAACTCTCCTAATGAAAGTCTTATTGTTTCAGTTTATGATATAAATGGGAAAATTGTTTTATCAGAAAAATTAAATATTGGAAAAGGTAAGAAAATATTGTATTTGAATCCAGGTTCTGCTGGCAAATTTATTGCTGCATTCAAAACTAATAATCAAGAAAAAGCTATTGTTCTTACTAGTAGTGCAAGTGAAAAAACTAGTGCATCTGTTAGGTGGCAAGGCGAAAGTTCAAATTTTATTAAAAAAATGGAACAAAATTCATTTTTTATTTTTAATCAAGGCGATATACTGAAATTTACCGGATTTGTTACTGCATGCGAGTTAGTTCAATATACTTCAATTACTGATAGTCCAAGTGTTTCGCAAACTTATACTTTTGATTTTACTTATTTGCAAAATATTCAACCAAATTCACCTATAATTGAAAATATTGAAATTAGTGAAACCTCAATATTATGGGAATTTAATTCTGATGAAAATACTTTAGGCTACAAATATAATATTGAAAATAATTATAATACAGCAATAGATTTAGGCGAAACTTCTAGTTTGTTTCAAGATGAATTAATTCCAGGAACTCATTATGATTTTTGGATATGGGCTTATAATAATTGTGGTGCCTCCCTACCAACAAACTTGTCTAACTCTACTTCTGCACTTATGTTTTCAGATGATGAGAATGCTTTAATTTTGAGCGGTGAAGATACAGAAGCAATGTATATTTTAAGTATTTGCGATGAAAATGATACTTTAATTTTACGTGCAATTTCAACTAATGTAAATCTTGAAGATGAAAATTTAATGCACTTAATTGACAGAATGCATGAAACTGTAAAAGGCAAGGGAGTAGGAATTGCTGCTCCTCAAATTGGTTTGAATAGAAATATTGTATGGGTTCAAAGGCATGACAAAGGAAGTTTTTTTAGCAAGCCTTGGGAATGCTATATAAATCCAAGAATTACAGCTTATTCTACTGAGTATTTTTTAAGAGATGATGGCTGTTTGTCTGTTGGTACTGATTGTGAAAATGAATATGGAATTGTTGGAAAATCATGGCGTGCAAACTGGGTTGAGGTAGAATATTATTTGCCTGACGGGAGTTTTGTACAAGAAACAATTACACACGCATATACGGCTCATATTTTCCAACATGAATTAGATCATTTGAACGGAATAATGTTTTTTGATAGGCAAACAGAACCTGATGAGGACTAAATTTTAAATATTTGTTTTTAAATTATTCACTAATCTCTCCGGAAATAGAATTTTCTAAAAGTTTAGCTTTTTCATTTTTTGAAATATTTTTTCCTAAAACATACATTAATTTTGTTGTAGCGGCTTCAATTGTCATGTCTTTACCACTAATGACACCAATATCATTAAGTTTAACGCTGGTTTCGTATTTCCCATGCTGAACTTTCCCAACTGTACATTGTGAAATATTTAGAACTGATACATTTTTATTTATGGCTTTTTCTATTTCTTCAATAATTTTATCATCAGTTGGGGCATTTCCTGAACCGTAAGTTTCAATAATCAAGCCTTTAAGATTTTCTATATTGCAAATAGCCTTTACTGTTTCGGCTTTAATACCAGGGAAAAATTTTAAAATTGCAATATTATTATCAAATTTATTGTCAAGTATTAATTCTTTAGAATTTGTATTTAATAAGTTTTGTTTATTTAGCTTTATTTCAATCCCAACTTCGGCCAAACTTGGATAATTAGGCGAGATAAAAGCATCAAAATTTTCTGCACTGAATTTGGTAGTTCTGTTACCTCTGTATAATTTATTTTCAAAATAAACACAAACTTCATTAATTAATGTATGTCCATTTTTATTCATACAGGCTAGTTCTAATGCAGCTAAAATATTTTCCCTACCATCTGTTCGTATTAAATCTATAGGTAATTGCGAGCCAGTTAATATTACAGGTTTAGATAAATTTTGTAAAATAAAAGATAGAGCCGAAGCAGTATATGCCATAGTATCAGTGCCATGTAAAATTAAAAAGCCATCATATTTTTCGTAATTTTCAAAAATTATCTCACTTAACTCTATCCAAAATTCAGGATTTGCATCAGAAGAATCAATAAGAGTTTCAAAGCTATACGAACTGATGCGGGCAGGGAAGCTTTCCAATAAAGGAATATAATTAATTAAATGTTCAAAATTAAATGGCTGTAAAAATCCCTTTTCATTTTTAATCATGCCAATTGTACCACCGGTGTAAATTATTAAAATTCTTTGCATTAGATTATTTTTTTACAAAAATAAAATTTTTAAGCAGAATCTTAAAATAAAACTCAAAGTAAATTTTAATATTTCAATATAAAAAGAACTTATAAAACATATATATATAATATTAAAATGTTTATGTTTGCAAAAAAGATTTTGAATGGAAACGATATTGAATTTAGTAGCCCAAGCTACTGGAATTTCAATTAAGCAAACAAAAGCTGCAGCTCTTCTTTTAGAAGATGGTGCAACAATTCCATTTATTTCAAGATATAGAAAGGAAAGAACAGGCGGACTTAACGAGGAAGAGCTTGAAAATATTCAAAAACAACTAATATATTTTCAAGGAATTGTTGATAGAAAACTTAGTATTTTAGCTTCTATTGAAAAGCAAGATAAACTTACAGATGAACTTAAATCTGCAATTGAAAATACTTGGGACGCAAATGTTCTTGAAGACTTGTATTTGCCTTATAAACAAAAAAGAAAAACTAGAGCTACAATTGCTAAAGAAAAAGGATTGGAACCACTTGCCGAAATAATTTTCAAACAAGAAAATATAGATATAAATAAAATTGCTTCAAGCTATTTGAATGATGTGGTTTTAAGTGTTGATGAGGCTATTCAAGGGGCTAAAGATATTATTGCAGAGCAAATTAGCGAAAATGCTAAGGCAAGAGAAAGGCTTAGAAGTATTTTTAATTCTCAGGCAATTATTACTAGTAAATTAGTAAAATCGAAAATTGAACAAGCAGAAAAATATCAGGATTATTTTGATTTTTCACAAGAATTGGCAAAATGTCCTTCGCATAGAATTTTAGCAATGCGTAGAGGTGAAAGAGAAGGTTTTTTAAGAATTGATATTTCTCCAGATAAAATTAATGCTTTAAAAAATCTGAAATATCTTCTTATTAAAGCTAAAACAAATACTGCCGATTTGGTTGAAGAAGCAATGATTGATGCTTATGATAGGCTTTTAAAACCTTCTATTGAAAACGAGTTTTCTAATTTAAGTAAAGAAAAAGCAGATATTTTAGCAATTCAGGTTTTTGCTGATAATTTGAATCAATTATTATTATCGCCTCCTTTAGGAAAAAAACGTATTTTAGGAATAGACCCAGGATATAGAACAGGTTGCAAAGTCGTTTGTATTGATGAGCAAGGAAATTTATTGCATAATGAAACTATTTATCCGCATAAACCTCAGGAAGAAAGAGCTATGTCTATGAAAAAACTTAGCTCTTTAGTAAATAGTTATAAAATTGATGCAATTGCAATAGGTAACGGAACTGCTAGCCGCGAAACTGAAAGTTTTGTAAAACATATTGCCTTTGATAGAGAAATTAGAGTGTATGTAGTAAGTGAAGATGGGGCTTCTATTTATTCAGCCTCTAGTCTTGCGCGTGAAGAATTTCCACAATATGATGTAACTGTGCGTGGAGCTGTATCTATTGCTCGCCGACTAATGGACCCTTTAGCAGAATTAGTGAAAATTGATCCAAAATCTATTGGAGTTGGACAGTATCAATACGATGTTGACCAAAAATTATTAAAAGACAGTTTGGATAGAGTAGTGGAGTCTGCTGTAAATAAAGTTGGCGTAAACTTAAATACTGCAAGTAAACAGTTGTTGACTTATGTTTCAGGTTTGGGACCTGTTTTAGCACAAAATATTATTAATTATAGAAAAGAAAATGGAGCTTTTAAAAATCGAAAAGAGCTTACAAAAGTACCTCGACTTGGTGCTAAAGCTTTTGAGCAATCCGCTGGATTTTTAAGAATACCCGAATCTGAACAAGCTTTGGATAATACGGCTGTGCACCCAGAATCTTATCATATAGTTGAGAAAATTTCAAAAGAATTAAATAAATCTATAGATGAATTAATTAAAGAACCAAATTTGCTAAAAACAATAGATGTAAATAAATATTTGACTAAAGAATTTGGTTTGCCAAGTTTTGAACTCTTGGTTTCAGAATTAGAAAAGCACGGACGAGACCCTCGTAGTAGCATTAAAGTAATGGAGTTTGACAAAACTATTTATAAAATTGAAGATTTAAAACAAGGAATGGTTTTACCTGGAATTGTTACTAATATTACAAATTTTGGTGCATTTGTAGATATTGGTATTAAAGAAAATGGTTTAGTTCATATCTCTCAGATTTGCGAAGAATTTATAAGTTCGCCAAACGAAGTTTTAAAATTGCACCAACATGTTAGAGTTAAAATTACTGATATTGATATTTCGCGTAAGCGTATTCAATTAAGTATGAAAAATATTAAAGATTAAATTATTAAACAATCAAGAATTATTATGAGTAAAAAGATCATTGACCTCGAAAATGTGGTAATAAAATTTGCAGGAGACTCGGGAGATGGTATTCAGCTTACCGGCACCCAGTTAACTAATACCACAGCTCAACTTGGAGAAGAAGTAGCAACTTTTCCAGATTATCCTGCCGAAATTCGTGCACCTCAAGGAACTGTGGGAGGAGTTTCAGGCTTTCAGTTGCATTTTGGAAGAAATATCCATACTCCAGGCGATAAATGCGATGTTTTAATTGCATTTAATCCTGCAGCAATTATGGCAAATATAAACTCTATTAAATGGGGAGGAACTATTATTGCAGATATTGATGCTTTTACTGAAGCAAATATGGAAAAAGCAGGGTTTGAAGAGCATACTTTGGCAGATGTTAAACAAAATTTTGATTTAATAGAAGCCCCAATTTCTTCAATGACAAAAGAAAGCTTAAAAGATACAGACCTAGACGCAAAAACTATCCTAAAAAGTAAAAATATGTTTGCCTTAGGTTTAGTTTATAAATTATTTGGCTTTCCTTTAAAATATTCTGAACAGTTTTTTGATGAAAAATTTAAAAATAAACCTAAATTAGCCGAAGCAAACAAAAAAGTATTACAAGGTGGTGCAAGTTATGCGTCAGCAATTCAAGCAATACCGTCTTTTAGAATTTGCGGTGATAAAAAATTAAAAGGAAAATATAGGAATATTAGTGGCAATGTTGCTACAGCATGGGGATTATTAGCCGCGGCAGAGAAAGCAAATTTACCTTTTTTCTTAGGTTCTTATCCTATTACGCCGGCAACAGATATTTTACAAGAAATTGCAAATCGTAAAGATGTTGGTGCAAAAGTATTTCAGGCAGAAGACGAAATTGGTGGTATAGTTACTGCAATTGGAGCTTCTTATGCTGGTAATTTAGCTGCTACCTCAACTTCAGGTCCAGGTCTTGCTCTTAAATCAGAAGCCTTAGGCTTAGCGGTTATGACTGAACTACCTTTAGTAGTTGTTGACGTTCAGCGTGGTGGTCCATCAACAGGATTACCAACCAAAACAGAACAAGCCGACTTATTCCAAGCTTTAAGCGGAAGAAATGGCGAAAGCCCTGTTCCTGTTATTGCAGCTAGTACGCCAAATAATTGTATGAAATATGCGTTCATGGCTTCTAAACTTGCATTAGAACATATGACACCGGTAATTTTGCTGACTGATAGTTTTTTAGCAAACGGAACGGAACCAATGCATATCCCGGAAATGAAAAATTTTCCCGAAATTAAAACTAAACTTGTTGCTAAGGATAAAGAAAAATATTTACCTTACGAAAGAGATGAAAATCTTGTTAGAGCATGGGCTATACCTGGTATGAAAGGTTTTGAACATAGACTTGGAGGTTTAGAAAAAATGGATATTACAGGAGCTGTTTCTTATGTCCCCTCAAATCATGAAAGAATGACTTATTTGAGAGACCAAAAAGTTAAAAATATAGCAAATTTTATTCCTGAACAAAAAGTTGAAGGCGATGAAGATGCAGATATTTTGGTTATTGGCTGGGGTTCAACTTATGGACATCTAAGAACAACTCTTTCAGAACTGAATAAAGAAGGTAAGAAAGTCGCTCATGCTCATTTTAATTATATAAACCCTTTACCACGCAATACAGAAGATGTTTTAAAGAAATATAAGAAAATTTTAGTTTGCGAGCTAAACTCAGGACAGTTTGTTAATTATTTGAGAATGAAATTTCCTGAATTTAAATATTTGCAATATAATAAAATGATGGGTTTACCCTTTGCAGTTAATGAATTAAAAGAAAAAATAATAAAAGTAATGGAGGCTTAATATCATGGCAGAAAATAAATATACAGTACAAGATTTTAAAAGTGCAGCTCAAGTGAGATGGTGTCCTGGTTGTGGCGACTTCTCTGTTTTAGCTTCAGTGCAAAAAGCAATGTCAGAGCTAAATTATAATAAAGAAGATTATGCAGTAATTTCAGGAATTGGTTGCTCTTCGCGTTTCCCATATTATATGAATACTTATGGATTTCATGGAATTCATGGGCGTGCAGGTGTTTTAGCTTCAGGTGTAAAAGTTGCTAACCCAAAACTTAGTGTTTGGCAAATCACCGGAGATGGTGATGCGCTTGCTATTGGTGGAAACCATTTTATCCACGAAATTAGAAGAAATATTGATCTTAACGTAATTTTATTTAATAATGAAATCTACGGATTAACTAAAGGTCAATATTCTCCAACTTCAAAATTTGGACAAGTAACAAACTCTTCTCCTTTTGGAACTATTGAAAAACCTTTTAATGCAGGTTGTTTGACTTTAGGTGCAAGAGGAAATTTCTTTGCCCGAACTATTGATGTTTATGTGAAAGAAACAGTTGAAATTTTTAAAGAAGCTGATAAGCATAAAGGTACTTCAATTATTGAAGTTTTACAAAATTGTGTGATATTTAATAATGGAGCACATAAACAAATTACCGACAGAGAAGAACGCGATAATAATCAACTTTGGCTAGAGCATGGAAAACCAATGATTTTTGGAAAAGAAAAAAATAAAGGATTGGTTTTAGACGGATTAAAATTAAAAGTTGTAACAATTGGCGAAAACGGAATAAGTGAAAAAGATATCTTGGTTCACGATATGTATGAAGAAGATTTAACTTTACATTCAATGTTAGTAAATCTAAATTTACCGGATTTTCCTGTTGTGTTTGGAATAATTCGTGCCGTAAAAGCTGATACATACAATGATTTGCTTTATAAACAAATTGAAGATGTGCAAGCAAAATCTCCAATAAAAGGAATGGATGATGTTTTTAATAGCGGAAGCACTTGGGAAGTGTAAAATAAAAATTTAAAATAAAAAAAAAGGCTGTCAATTTTGATAGCCTTTTTTTTATTATGTTTTAAATACTATTCAGTAATTTCTTCTGCAACTTCATCAATAGAATCTTCAAGGTCGTAATCTTGATCCCAATCCATATCATCATCCATACCGTCAAATAAACCGTCTAAACCATACATTTTCAAAATTTTAGGCATTAATTCTTCCATTTTAGACTCTAGCTTTTTTTCAAACTCTTCAAATTTTTCAGGACATTCTTCTGCAAACTTTTCATGTTGTTCATCAAATTGACCTAAGAATTCTTCAATTCCTTCAAAATCAGTTTTTGCATTTTCATCACCATCAGCAGCTTTTTCAATAGTTGCAAAATATACATCCATCATTTCTTGTGAAGCTACTAAAAATTCATCACAATCTTTAAATTCTTTTTTATCATACTTTTTCTTTAGGTCATCTAAATTTTTTGCTTTTTTATCACAAGAAGACAGACCAAAAATGATTAATGCTGAAACAGCAAACAACAGTACTTTTTTCATAATTTTATTATTTTAAATTAAACATAAATTTTAAACAAAGATAAAGGTATTGTTTTAATATAAAAAATATTTTTGATTCTATTTTTGTATTTTATTAAAAAAAAAAATCTATTTCATATTTTACAAAATCAGTTAAGTAGTTTATTATGAGACAAATACTCTTCTGTGTTGTTTTGTAAAATTTGTTAATAAGTTTATTGATTTTTATTATTTTAAACATCAACCTCTAATTTATACGCAATTCTTCCTAATAACATAGCATTTTCATAATTATAATCAAGTCTTAAAACTTTTGGAAATAATAATGATTTTAAAATAATTTTAGAAATCTCTTCAATTTTTAATTTTCTTTCTTGTTTTACAGATAGCATAAATTTAAAAATTGCTTTTTCATCAAAAGTCTTAGAAATGCCATCTTCTACAAAGCCTATTTGAAGATAAATGGTTTTAATTCCATTTTTTAAGAACTCGCCACTTGCAGAAGCTAAATATCCATGAAAAGCTCTGTTTGCTGAAGTCCAGTCCGAGGCAGGACTAAACTCTATATCTTCAGTCGCACTACCTATATTAATAAGTGTGTTTTTAATTTGCGGTAAAATGGAATTAATTATTCTTACAGCTGTGGTAAAATTAACTTTGTAAGTTTCATTTTCGTTTACAGAACTTGCGAGATTTATTACATAGTCAAAATTTATATTTAAGTTTTTTAAATCCTTTATAAATTTTTCAACTGATAATTCATCTGTAAAATTGCAAATAAACTTTTGTGAGTTTTCAAATTTAATTAGTTTTTCAAAATTTTGATTTGCTTGTAAAAATAGATTTCCACCTTTACTATATAGGTCTTCGCTTAATTTTAAACCTATTTTCCCACTGGCACCAAGAATAAGAATGTTTTTATTTAAAAAACTTTGAACTTCATTATTATTAATTTTTATATTTTTATGAATATATGAAAATGCTCCAAAGTTTCCCCCAACTCCAGCTGTAGCGCTTAAAATCTTTAAATTATCTATTAATTTTCCTTGTTGTTTTAATAAACATAAACTTAGCGGAACTGTCGCTCCTGAAACATTTCCATAATATTTTTGTCCATCCAAGAATACTTTGTCTAAATCAATTTCTAAATTTTTGGCACAAGTTAATAAAATTACATTTCCTGTTTGGTGTGGCACAAAATAATCTATTTCATCTCTTGCCCATTTACTTTCGTTTAAACATTTATTTGCCGCTTCTGGAATATTGATAATAGCTCTATCTTTAATTAAACTGTCATTCATATATAGGTTGCGTTTATTGTCAACGCCAACATAATCCAACATATGTAAATCGTGGAGATTGTTTATATTAATTATTCCAAACTTTTCATTGCTTTCAATTTTTGTTAAAACTACTGCTGCTGCAGCATCTCCAAAAGTTACAAAAGGCACAAACTTAGTTCTTTGAGTAAGAAAAGACGACATGGTTTCGCTATGAGCAATTATTATGTGTTTTGCTTCTGGATGAGCTTCAAAATAAGAAAGAGCAGCTTCTAAATTCATATTAAATCCTGCGCAACCACTGCTAAGAGAAAAAGCTGGTTTGTGATTATTTTCATCAACAAAAAAAGATTTTATTCTTGCTGCAATTCCTGGTGCTTGTTCTTGTGGAGAAACTGTACTTAGATACCAAGCGTCTATTTCAGAAGCAGAGATATTTGCATCTTCCAAAGCGTTTTCAATTGCTTCAACACCCAATTCAAGAGATGTATCGGCATAATATAGTTTTTTTAAAGTTGGTGGAAAAGGTGTTACGTGGTTTCTTTCGTAAAAGCCCATAATATTTCCTGCAAAATAATCAAAAGGACTGGCATTAGGATTTTTTTCTTTATAAGCTTTGAATTTTTCACTTTTTGTGATTTTTTCTTTACTAAAACCGCTTAAAAAATCTTTTTCAATTGCTTCAAAAATATCTTTGTTTGTAATTTTGTATTTGCCTTTCGACATTCCAAAACCTGTAAATATATAGTTTCTAAATTGCATTGTCTTAATAATTAAAATATCCGTCTTTAATAATTTTTAAATTTGATTCATAAGTAATTCTGACTTTTGGAATTTTCATTCTGTATGCAGATTTTAAAATTCTTTCTGCGATTTCTTTTACAGGAATTAATTTTTTTTGTCTAATACTTGATAATGACATATTTATTTGAGTTTTGTCGAGTTTAGACATCATACCTGAATCAACAATCCCTGGGAGATAATAAACACAATTTATATTTTTATCATAAACTTTTGTTGCTAATGAACCTGCATAAGCTCTCAAAGCTCGTTTCGAAGCCACATAGCTTGCAGAACCGGGAAATTGAGCATCTTCGCCTACTGAACCAGTTATTACAATGCTTTCGCTAATAATTTCAGAAAATTTGTTGCATAAGTTTTTTGTTGAAAAATAATTTGCATTTAAAACTTTTTCAAATTCTAAATTTGAAACTTCGCTTGCTTTACTTAGTGAACCTGTAATTGCATGGCTAACAATTAAATAGTTGATTTTGCTGAATTTTGTTTTTATTTTTAAAAACAAGCTTTCAATTTGAGTTATATCTGTTAAATCGGCTTGTACAAGCTCAATGTTTACATTATAATTTTTCAGGATTTCGTTTTTTATTTCTTCAATTTTATTTCTATTAGAATTATAGTGTAAAATTAGATTTCCACCTTTTTCTGCTGTTTTTATTGCTATTTCTCTTCCAATTCCACCGCTAGCACCACTTATAAAAACAGTTTTGTTTTCCAGTTCAGCTTTTGTAAAAGATTTTGGAATTTTATTAGGAATTATATATGCAAATCCACCAAATTCTCCTCCTAATCCTGCAACAGAAGCAATTATTTTATCACCTGAATTTAAAGACTTATTTTCTGTTAATAAACTCAAACAGGCCGGAACAGAAGCACCGCTTAGGTTTCCATAATTAATCTGAATTTCTTTAAAAACTTTTTCTTTATTAATTCCAATTTTCTCAGTAACTGAATCTACAATTGCATTTCCTGTTTGGTGTGGAATAAAATATTTTAAATCATTAATATCCCAATTGCTTTCTTTAAGAATCTTATTAAAAGTGTTTGAAATATTTGGAACTGCACGACTTTTTACCATTCTAGGATTCATAAAAAGATCTCCGTTTTGGTCTGCACCTAAAAAATCAAGCATTTTACTGTCTTCGCCGTTAGTAATATAAATCAAGCCTTGTTTAGAATTTGTTTGTATTTTACTTAAAACTACTGCTGCTGCTGAATCTCCAAAACTTGCAAAAGGAACAAAATCTTTTGTGTTTGGCAATAAAGCCGACATAACTTCTGTGTGCGCGATTATTATGTTTTTTGCTTCAGGATGCTGTTTAAAATACAATATAGCGTTTTCTAAATTAATATTAAAACCAACACAAGCAGAAGTTAATGAATAGCAAGGAGTTTGATTATCTATGTCGGTAAAATAAGCTTTGGTAAATTCTGCAATGCCAGGTGCAAATTGTGTTTGAGTGGCAGAACTTACAAACCAAGCATCTATTTCGTTGCCATTTAACTTAGTTTTTTCTAAAAGTTTTTCTATTGCATTAACACATAAATCTAAGGAATTTTCGGCTTCTTCATATTTATGAGTTGTTGGCGGAAAAGATACAACATGAAATCTTTTGTAAAATCCCATAATATTTCCCACCATATAGTCGAAAGCTGAAGTTTTAGGCTGCTTTTTTATAAATTCTTGATAATCTTCCGACTTTTCTACTCTTTCATAATCAAAGCCTTCTAGATACGATGACTTTATCTGCTTTTCTATTTCATCATTTGTAATTTCGTGTTCAGCTAAAACAAATGATATTCCTTTGAAAATATAACTATCTTTCATACTTTGTTTCTCTTTTCAAAAAATTGTTTAATTCTTTCTTTTCCGTCTGTTTGCAATACAGATGAAAATTCTCTTGCTTCCATTTCTAACAATTCGTTTACATCTAAAAACATTGAACTAATTAAAATCTTTTTTATTGCTCTTAATGATTGCGAACTTTTTGTACAAAGTAATTTTGCAAATTTTTCAGTTTCTATCATTAATTCATCGGACTTATAAATTTTTTGTACAAATCCCTTTTCCAAAGCTTTTTCAATTGGAATTTGGTTTCCTGTAAACAAATAATAAGCGGAATCAGCCAAAGAAAAATATTTAGAAAACATGCAAATTCCGCCTGCTGCTGGAATTAGTCCTATATCTGATTCGGGTAAACGCAAAATTGTATTTTCTCCTGCAAATCTAATATCGCAATGTAAAGCTAATTCCAAGCCACCGCCAAGCACATATCCGTCTAAAGCTGCAATTACGGGAATTTCTAAATTTTGCAAACCAGAATAAACTCTTTGCAGTCTTAAACACATTGCAAGACCTAAATCGTAATCGGCAGCAGCAATTTCGTTAAGTTCGCCACCTGCAGAAAAAACATCTTTGCTAACACTTGAAATAATTAGTACTTTTAAATCATAATTTATTGAAATATAATTAATTACATCTTCAAATTCATCAAAAAATAATTGACTTAATGTATTTAGTTTTTTAGGATTATTTAATTTTAGATAAGCTATATTATCTTCAATCTCAAAAATTATCGTTTTGTAATTCATATTAAAATTATTCAGCATAAAAATTAATTATTTCATTTATAGCTCTTTGACAAACAGGGCAAAATTCTGTTCCAAGAGATTTCATTTTACAATTTATATAAGGTCTGTAAATTCCTTTTGCTTGATAACCAGCTCCTTCATAAACTCCAATAGTTTTAAAATTTAATGAATTTACAGGAGTTGGAATTGGCGTATCATCATCAAGCATATTTTTCCATTTTGAATCAAAATCCACCAATGTTGTTAAATTTGCTTGATATGGCTCTGTATTTTTATTATAAATTTCTTCGTACGAAACCTCGTCTTCGTAATATTCGTCTCCTAATGCAGCCAAAGAATGCCCAAGTTCGTGGACAAAAACTTCATTTTTATAAGGATTTTTTGCACTTGTAATATTCCAAAAATTATAAATTCCTCCGCCACCGTAAATATCTGTATTTACAAGAATACAAATTTGGTCGCAGGGAGCCAAACTCGCATAATCTCTAAGAGAATGATAATCGCTTGTAGTTAAATATCTTTCAGAGCCAAAAGTATAGAAATTTGTATTTAAAGCTGTGGATTTCCAAATTTTATCTTGTGGAATATCAGTGCCACTTTCCAAAGAAATTGCCGCCACAGCCCAAATGTTGATTTTTTCTTTATTGCTGTTAAATGGCTCTGTGTCAAATAAATAATCAGATATTTGTTTTACGTTTTTGTAAAAATCATTAATTTCATTTTTAGTATATCCATCACCAACAAAAACTAAATCCAAGGCATTTTCAGGCTTAGATTTTACATGAATTTCTTTTATTTCGGCTTCTAGCTTTTGCTCATAATTTATAGTTAAATCATTTGGATTAATTTCCATTTCAAAAATTTTCTTAAAACTATTATCTTCAAACTGCCGACTTAGAAGCTCAACTTTAATATTATTTTTTGGAAAAGGAATAATTAAAGATTCAGGAAAGCCACGATTTAGAGTTTTTGCTTCTTCTGTAAATTGCCATTCTTCAAAAAGCGAACAAAAACCGTAAGAATAAATTAAAGTTTTAGTTTTTGCATCATAAACTTTTACCAAATAACTTCCGTACTCAAATTTATCAATTAAATTCTTTTTTCTGCCACCCCAATGTTTTTCAAATTTTAATTCTTTAAATAAAATTTGTTCAGTTTTGCTTGTCCCAGTGTGATAGTAGTCAATTCGTAAGCCATTATTTTTAAACCATTTATCAAAATTATTTTGGGCATATATATTTGAATTTGCTAAAAATATACTTGTTAATATGATTATGTTGAGAAAAACTTTATAAATAGTTTTCATATTTGTTTTCTTTCATTATTTTTATAGCTACAAATTTATATAAATATTTGATGAAAATGAATTTTTACGCTATCATTATATCTTTAAAAGATTGGTTGTTGAATCATGGTTTAAGTTTATCTTATGTAAACTTGATTAGTTCCTTGATTGTGTTGACTTGTATTATAATTATTAGTTTGCTGTCAAATTATATTACAAAGACAATTTTATTGGCAGTAATTAAAAAATTTGTTAAGAAAACAAAAAACACTTGGGATGATATTTTATTTGAGAAAAAAGTATTCCATAAAATATCCCAATTAGTACCTATATTAATTGTTTACTATTCTATTGAAATTGCTTTTATGGATTATGAATGGGCAATTTTACTTGTTAAAAAACTTACTGTTTTATATTTGATTGTATTAATTGTGAGAATAATTTTCTCATTTTTAAGTGCAGTTAATGATATTTATAATCAGAATGTTGGAAGTAAAAAAGGAACAAGTATAAAAAGCTATATCCAAGTAGTAAAAATATTTGTTTTTATAATTGCCACAATATTTGCTTTATCATATTTGCTAAATAAAGAAGTTGGTTATTTTATTACCGGTTTAGGTGCTATGACTGCAATTTTAATGTTAGTTTTTAAAGATTCTATAATGGGCTTGGTAAGTGGAATTCAGCTAAGCACAAACGATATGGTTAGAATTGGAGATTGGATAAGTATGGAAGACAGAAATGCTGACGGAACTGTTATAGAAGTTAGCTTAAATACTGTAAAAGTTCGTAATTTTGATAATACGATTTCTACTATTCCAACTTATGCCTTAGTTTCTGAGAGTTTTAGCAATTGGAGAGGAATGGAGGAGTCGGGTGGCAGAAGAATAAAACGCTCAGTAAAAATCGATATGACATCAGTAAAGTTTTGTGATAAGGAATTATTAGACCGCTTATCAAAAATTCATTTATTAAAAGATTATATCAAGGAAAAAAGAGCTGAAATAGACGCATTTAATAAAGCTCATGATTTTGATACAAGTGTTTTGGCTAATGGGCGAAGGTTGACAAATTTAGGTAGTTTTAGAATATATATGACTGAATATTTAAAGGCTAATGAGAATATAAGTAAAGATATGACATTGATTGTTAGGCAATTAGAGCCAACTCAAAATGGTTTGCCTATGGAAATATATACTTTTAGTGCTTTAAAAGCTTGGGTTGATTACGAAAGAGTACAAGCTGATATTTTTGATCATATTTTTGCTGTTCTTCCAGAATTTGATTTAAGAGTTTATCAAGCTCCAAGTGGAGATGATTTTAGAAGAAGATTAGATTAAAGCTAAGTTGTTAAGTTAGCTCAGATTAAGTAATATTTAAGAAAATATTTAATAAATTTTTAGCTATAAAATAAAAAAGCCTCAACTTTTAGTGAGGCTGTGGTACCACCTAGAATCGAACTAGGGACACACGGATTTTCAGTCCGTTGCTCTACCGACTGAGCTATGGTACCCAAATCGGACTGCAAAAATAGGGTATTTTTTTTATTCTCCAAAAGATTTTTGAAAAATATTTTTAAAAGTTTTCAATATGTTGATTTTCAAAGCTTTTTCGTGCAAAAATTTTAGAAATTAATCATAGTTTCTATTATTTTATCGATTTTTTTCTGTAATTCAATGGTTTTTTGAGCATATTCTTCTTTGTTTTTTAGTTTATCGTGAACAGATACGTAAAATTTAATTTTTGGTTCAGTACCCGAAGGTCTAACTGTTATTTTTGTTCCGTCAACTAAATCAAATTGCAAAACATTAGATTTTGGCAGGCTTATTTCATACCTTAAATCACTTATTTTATCAATAGTGCTTCCTTTTTCAAAATCATGAACTAAGGCTATATTTACACCATTTATTGATTCCGGGGTTTGGTATCTGAACTTTTCCATCATTTTTTGAATTTCTTCCAAACCATCTTTACCAGTTTTTGTTAAAGATTTTAAACCTTCTAAATAATATCCAAATTTTATGTAAATATCAATTAATAATTCATCTAAACTTATATTTTGATTTTTTGCCCAAGCAGTAACTTCTGCCATAAGCATACATGACATAACCGCATCTTTGTCTCTAACAAATTCGCCAGCCAAAAATCCATAACTTTCTTCGCCACCACCAATAAAAGTTGTTTTGCCATAATTTTTTTCAATTATTTCGGCAATATATTTAAAACCAGTTAAAACATCATAAGATTTTACATTGTAATATTTTGCTATTACAGATAATAATTCTGTGGTAACAATTGTTTTAACAATATATTCCTTGCCTTTTAGTTTTCCTTTTTTTTGCCATTCTTCTAAAAGATAAAAAATTAAAATAGAGGCAGTTTGATTTCCATTTAAGAGCATATAATCTCCATTTTTTTTACGAATTACTATGCCCAATCTGTCGCCGTCAGGGTCGGTTCCCATAACAATATCAGCTTTGATTTTTTTTGCTTTTTCTATTGCCATACTTAAAGCTGTTTCTTCTTCAGGATTTGGCGAAACAACTGTTGGAAAATTGCCGTCAACAATTGCTTGTTCTTCAACAATATTTATGTCGCTAAAACCAACTTTTTGTAAGGCTTTTGGTAAAATGTCAACAGTTGAACCATGGATAGGAGTGAAGACAATTTTTAAATTTGACTTTTTTATTTCTTCAGGATTTAAACTGATTTCTGCAAGTTTGTTTATATATGCGTTATCAATATTTTCGCCAATAATTTCTATGTTTTTTAAACTATCATCAAATTTCACCTGTGATATATCTGAAATTTCTCTTACTTCATTAATAATTCCAACATCATGAGGATTTATAATTTGTCCGCCATCTTGCCAATAAACTTTATATCCATTATATTCTTTTGGGTTGTGTGAAGCTGTAATAACAATTCCAGACTGACATTTTAAATGTCTAATAGTAAAAGAAAGTTCAGGTGTAGGACGTAAACTGTCGAACAAATACACTTTTATCCCATTTGCAGATAAAACTGAAGCAGAAATTTTAGCAAAATATTCTGAATTATTTCTGCAATCGTATGCTATTGCACATTTTATTTTAGTATTTGGAAATTGTTTTAATAAATAATTGCTCAAAGCCTGAGTACTCATTCCAACTGTATATTTATTCATTCTATTAGTACCAACCCCCATAATTCCACGTAAACCGCCGGTACCAAATTCTAAATCTTTATAAAAAGATTCAGTTAAAAGCTCCTTGTCGCTTTCTATCATACGTTTTACTTCTTCACGAGTTTCTTTGTCATAGCTTGGACTTAACCATTTTCTTGCTTTTATAATTATATTTTCCATAAAAGTTTTTTTGTAAAGTTAATTTATTTTTGAGAATAATAATAATAAAATTTGTGAACAAAAGTTGAAAATGTTCTTTTATTTTCTGAATTTCTAAGTTAAAAACAGACTTATTTTAATCTTTAGTAATTTTATGATATTCTAGAATTTCATAAATTGGATTTTCAATAAATATTGGATTTTGGCTTTGGTGGTTTTTAGCAGTTTTAATTAAAATATCTTTAAAAGCATTTGCAAGCGAGCCTGTAAAACTTAAATTTTTATTTTTGTAATCATTGAAAATCAAAATATAATTTTTAAAAAACTTATTAAATGAAAATTCCACAAGCTCAGTTAATTGTTTGTGTTCTATGTTTTTGTGTATAAAATGGCAAAAGTTAGCTAAATATTTATTTGGATTAGGATTTTTATATACTGCATTTAAGATACTTGCATGATTTTCTCCGGTTTCGTAGTAAAATTTTTTGCTTAATTCCGGGTCAAATTTATTTTCTAAATAAAATTTTGCAAATAATTTTCCAATATATGCTCCGCTACCTTCATCGCCAAGAATAAATCCTAGTGAAATTGCATTTTCTTTAATAGATTTTCCATTGTAATAACAAGAATTTACTCCTGTTATTACAATGGAAAATCTATTA